>NZ_JBEXVQ010000008.1:0-333580 GCF_040629405.1 Lentzea sp. NPDC005914
CCTGACCATGACCGCCTGAACGGCCATTGGCCGCAGGCGATGCCGCTGTCACCCGTCCCCGCCAACACTCTTGATCATTACGGGACAACCTTTAGAGGACTTTGTGAATCGCTGGGTCGCATGGTTTGCAGAAGCTTCACAAGGTGAGTTGCCGCATCCGGCGCGGACGCCTTCTGTTAGTTCTACAGGTGGCTTGCGCGGAGCTCCGGCATCGACGCCAGTTGAACCAACTCGTGGTCATGGACCGCGTCAGCAGGCTTCGCCTGTAAATGAGGGCAAGAAGCCCGCACACGTCTCAGTTCTTGCTCGCTGGCTTGCCCGCTGGCGGAAGCTTCTATGGCCTCTGAGTTTGCTCCTGATGGTGGCTGCTTTTATCGGTGGAATTATCTACGTGGTTCAAGCTAAGAATAGGGGTGACGCAGCGCAGGCTGCCGCTGACCGAGCGGCTATTGAGCAGACAGTAAAGAGCGGCCAGATTGACTGTTATGTTGTTCACTCTGGCAGTGGGGCTACCCAAGAAGTAGTCGACCATGGAAAACGTTATTCGTGTAACGCGGTACCTCTGGCGACGAACGGCTCAGGCGATCCGTACTGGACGGTGGTCACCATAAAGGGTGTAGCTACGGAATCTGCCCACAGGCATGGCATGCTGTTGACGTGCAGGGAGAACGTAATGAAGGGCGGATCAAGTACCGACCTTGTTTCGAACCAAGCGCCGGAGCTGCGTGCTGTCATTGGCGGCCTAGCTGGAGGTTCAGGAGAGGCGCCGCCGCCGCTCGTCTGCGCGATCAGCAGTGGAACAACAGTTCTGCGCTCCTTCACGGTCACGCTAAAGCAGGATCCGAGCCAACGTTTCGGATCGTAGATGAGCCTCTGTAAATTGTAGGAATTGCCACTCTGTCTCTCTTGGATGCGCTATTATTCTTGGCATGTCCCTCGATCTGCGCAAAAGCTCATGTGGCGAGATCATCGACCGTGTACAGGCGATCTTGCAAGCAGTTTTCGACCCAAGCACGGAAGTACGTAAGCGGCGCTCGCTGGGCTTCCGTACCGACCGCGGTACATGGGTGCGCATTGAGGTACGGGGTCTGGTCCGCATAGATGGCCAAGGCTGGGGGATTGAATGCGCTTCAGTTCTCAAGGATGTCGCGATGCCTGCTTGGCACCAAGGCGTTTCCTGGATTGACCATGAACGCGGCGTCATGTGGCGAGCCGACGAAACCGAGTGCGTTTCGGACCAAGCGGTGAAGCTCGGCGGCACCCTCACCACTGCGCCAGACCTGTCCGAGTCGTGGTGGGAGGCCTTTTCTAGCTCCATGACGGCCCTGGCCGCCCACACCACGACCCGGACAGCCACTCCTCACCTGCAGCCCATCGCGCAGGATCGCTTTGGCGACACCATCCACCAAGTGTTTCCGGACGTCGACGCCACCATCACAGAGTGGCGGGCGGCTCACGCCGATCTCGCTTGGGGGAACCTCACCGCCCCGAACTGCTACTTCCTCGACTGGGAGGACTGGGGCATGGCGCCACGTGGCTTTGATGCCTCAACGCTGTGGAGCGCGTCGCTTGCCGTGCCCGAGCTGGCGCACCGCGTGTACCGGGAATGCCAAGCCGACCTCGACAGCCACACCGGCAAGCTCGTCCAGCTCTACCACTGCGCTGAGATCATGGCCGCCCCCGCCGGCTACGCCGGGCCGTTGCTCGAACCAGCCGGGGCTCGGGCCGCCGAGCTGGTTAAGGAGCTTCAGGGGTAAGCAAGCCGTCGTATCCGGCCGCGAGCTCGGGCGTGACCTCAGCGCAGATGCCTTCGCGGATGAGCGTTTCGGCGATGGTCATCGCGTCGAGGCCCGTCGTCGCGGCCACCTTGTCGACGAAGATCGGCCTGCCGCACGTCAACAGCTCAACGGCAGGCAATGCGTTGTGGGCAAAGGCAACGCGCCGGGTAGCTGCGGCCACGACGACGCGGTCACCGTCCTGTTCGATACGCGGCGGGAACTCCGTCATGCAGACCACCGAGAGCGGCACCCCGAATAGCCCGTGCGTGATGACATGACGGGCACTCGACAGCTGGTACTCGCGTGCTGCCAGGAAGTCGTCGAGTGAGTGGGTGGCGGCTAGCCGCACCGCCATATCCGTGAAGGCCAGCTGCTGCTCTTTACGCGCGTCGGCCGTGCCCCAGCGGTCGACGTCGTAGCGCATCAGCTCGGCCTGGCGCGACTCGTCGGCAATCCACGTGAAGTAGTCCACGCCGGTGCGCTTCGGGAACCCGAACGTCAGATGCAGACTGAAGCCGTCGCCGCGTTCCTGGCGGGTTGCCTGGTGCCAATAGCCGCGCGGGATGTGCATCACCTCGCCAGCTTGGAGCGTGCCCTTCCACACGATCTCGTCAGTCGGCGTCGGGTTCGGCACCGCGTCGCGGTACATCGGCACGGGCCGCGACAGGCCACGCACTTCCCAGGATTTCTCTCCAGCCACCTGCACGATGACGACATCATGGTCGTCCCAGTGCATCTGGAATCCCGCCGCGCTACCGGTGGTGAGGTAAGCGTTCACCTGCACCAGTTCGCGCGACCACCATTGCAACGCCCGACAGGCGACTTCGAGCGTCGCGTCGTAGGCGTTCACGCCGTCGAGCACCAGCGTGCATCCGTCCCGGAGCAGGATGCCGAGTCGTTCCATGTCCACCATCTGGATGGCCTCAGCGCGGCGCATCGCCCGTGTGGTCAGGTAGTTCTGCGGGTGTACATAGTCGCCGTCTTGCAGGCAGCTGATGCGTGCGGCGGTCAGGCTCCGCCGCATGATGAGGTCGAGGAGTCGGGTAGGGGTAAGCAGTCGCCCGCACAGGTCGCGATCGGCAAGCTTGCCTCGGGCGAACGTGTCGCCGAGTTCTGATGGGCCGTCCCAGCACAGCGCCTTCTCGATGGCGCCGACCAGTCGATGATGGTTCATAAGAGAGTCCTCCGGCTTAGCAGGAGGGACCCCGCTGTGGGCAGAGCGGGGTCCCTCCTGGACATGCGAGTGCGAACTAGTGAGCTGGCGGTTTACGGATCACGGGTGTCGCCCCAGTCGCCCTGCGCGCCGTCGGACAGCTGCACTTCCGTGCGGTCCTGGACGATGGGCGTCCGCTCGACGCCGAGCACCAAGCCCTCGGGTTCAGCCATACCTCACCTCCTTTTTCGTTGCGGTTGGTTCCATCCAGATGGATGGCTTATGTGCCAGCCGGATTCGCTGGCCAGCTCGGTGGCGTGTCAGTACGCAGCGCGAGGAGTTGTCCGGCAACCTCGGCGAGCTTTCCCCTGTCGCGAGCAAGGGCGGCAGGCGGCGCGAACGGCACCGCGGCACTGAAGCTGTCCTCGAGCTGCGCCCGGACCGTCAGGTGGTCGAAGTGTTCGTGCCACACCTGCACCACGTCGATGACCCGCCCCGGCAAGAAGCGGTGGAGGTGAAGCCCGGCGAAGTAGCCGTCCGGGTCGAGGAGCGGCACCGCCCGGTATCCGGCTTCTGTGCGAAGTCGTTGCAACAGTTCGTCTTCCACAGCGCTTCAAAGTCCTTCGCGCAAGCGGTACGCCAATCGCAGGTGACCGCATGGCCACGGCTCCGGACAACGAGCGCAGACCTCCGCGTCACCTACCTGCTTTGGCACGTGCAGGAGGAAGGCCAGCACCGTGAGGCCGTACAGCTGTACCGGCTCCGGCAGGTCGGGCTCGGCAGGTTCTGCCGTAGTGCCTTTTTGCCTGGGGTGCAACGCAATGACTGCCGCTAGGGCTGCCATGGGGATCGCCACCTGTTCACGCTCGTGACTCGAAGAAGCTGGGTGGCACCCGACGTCGGGGACCAACCGCCGCAGACGAGCGAGGGAGTGTCAAGCGGACTGCTCGTCTGCGTTCGGGGAGAGGTTTTGCGTCAACCCGACGCCGGATGCCGACAGAGACGTTAGGGCGACGGTGCGTGACGGCTTGTACAAAATGTGTGACCAGCAGGTCGGTAGAGTGAAATCGTCTTCACCACGCGCGGAAGGAGGTGAGCATGGAGCCAACGGACGAGCACATCGGCGCTCGCGTGCGGTACTGGCGGGAGCGGCGGAAACTGCCGCGCAAGCAGTTTGCCGACATGGTGGGCCGCTCTACCTCGTGGCTGGACAAGATCGAGTCTGGCGAGCGGGAACTGGTGCGCCTGCCCATGATTGAGCGCGTCGCTGAGGCACTCGGGATTGACCCGGCCGTGCTCACTGACGAGCCATCCGCCCAGCGGGCACAGCAGTGCGTTGACGCCTGCGAGGTCCAAGCTATTCGCCGGGCCCTGGCCGCGTATCCGGGTCTCAACACCGGCACGCCCGAAGCGGTTGATCTAGGGCAAGTCACCGCTCAGGCGTCCTATTTGGACCATGCCTGGATGACCTCACGCTTCACCGTCGTTGCCCGACACCTGCCGACCCTCATGGCAGAGGCCCAGACAGCCCTACAAACGGCAGCTGGTGCTGACGAAGTGGCGGCATACCGAGTCTTGGTGACGACATATCGTCTGGCCTCGTCGATGTTGCTCAAGTTCGAGGCCAACGACATCGCGTGGCTGGCGGCTGACCGGGCGATGCACACGGCAATGCAGGCGGGCGACACCTGGTCGCTCGCCCGAGCGACGCGCAGCGTGGCCCGGGCCATGACCAGCATCCACGAGCAGACCCAGGCGATTGCCACGCTGCTGGCAATGGCGGACCAGATGCGACACGAAGTCAGCGGCAACGCCGAGCAGCTGCTGTCTCTCTACGGCATGTTGTACCTCGCCGCCTCAATCACAGCCGCGGGGCAGGAAGATGCTGGCCTCGCGCGGGACATGCACGATGCGGCCATGGCAGCAGCCCGCCGCTACGAACCTCACTACAACGACCACCACACGTTCTTCGGGCTGACAAACACGCAGATTCACCGAGTAGCGGCACTGGTGCGGCTGCGCGAGTGCGGCCACGCGCTGGAGTTCGCCGGGACGATCAGCCCCGAAGCAGTGGCGGCCTTGTCTGCTGAGCGGCAGTCCAACTACCTGCTCGATCTCACCGAGGCGCACACCGGCGTAGGCAACTACCGCCAGGCCGTGCGCATGCTCGTCCGAGCCGAGCAGATTGCTCCAGAAGAAGTCCGCTGCCGGCCGTTGGCACATGGTCTCCTGCGGTCGCTGCTAGGCAACACCACGGGCGAGTCAGCACAGCTCGCACGTCAGGTGGCAATTCGAGCGGGAGTCGAAGCGTGAGCGCACCGGTTCTGTACCTCATGATCTGCGGCGCTGGACCTGCCGATCACGTTGACCGCATGGTCAAGCTGGCCCAGGCAGACGGCTGGGACGTGTGGTGCATTGCCTCGCCGTCCGCCATCGAGCACTTCCTCGACCTCGATGCACTGGAAGCCTTGAGCGGGCATCCGGTACGTACCGGTCATCAGCGGGCCGGGCAGCCGGCGTTGCCCAAGGCCGCTGCAGTCATCGTTGCGCCCGCCACCTACAACACGATCAACAAGTGGGCTGCGGGCATCGCTGACACCTACGTACTGACCCAGCTGGCCGAGCTCACCGGGCTAGGCGTGCCGATCGCGGTGCTGCCGTTCGTCAACACGGCTCTGGCCAACAACCGGGTCTTCCACCGCAGCGTCGCCGAGCTGCGAGAGTCCGGCGTGACGGTGCTGTTCGGCGAGGGCGGCTTCGTACCCCACCCGCCCCGGACGGGTGGCAAGGTCATGGATTCGTACCCGTGGCAGGCGGCGTTGGACGCGGTGAAGCAAGGCGTTTAGAGCGAGACGGAGCTCCTGCGCGGCAAAGCCTATTGTGAGGGCGCGCAGGCTATCCGATTTGTAGTGACCCGTAGTCTGATTCGAACAGTTTCTCAGAATCCTTACGGAGCGTGCAGCGCATTTCCAAATAAAGCCTCCAGTAAGCCTGCCATTCATTCTCGTTCTCGTCGCGGTAGTCGATCCGAAGGTCAAGTTGCTGGGCGTCGTCTGCATTGATTACAGCGCCATGTGACAGCCAATCTGCGTTGCTGTTTAGCTTGGCAGCTATTGCCGTTATGTTGGCATTTTGGCCGCGGAACATGCCTTCTCGAAGAAACTTCTCTGCGAACTTGCGTGATCGGAGTAGCGCTTTACGGCACATGTCGAGTTGTACAAGGTCGAACTTTTCGATCAGTGCGTGCAGGGCGGGGCTTTCTGTGCCGCCCTTGATCTGCCTTATTATGTCCTCGTACGCATCGATATATGATTGGGCTGGGCGGCTCAGCCGCATCCCCTCGGGTGTCGCCATTACGAGCTGCGGATCAATTGGGCCGAGTTCGCTGGTGTCGCTCATCACGATTGAATGTGCTGCCAGGGATATCAGTGTACCCGCGCTTTTTGCGCAATGAGGGACGATCACCCGGAGTTCGCCGTCTGAGCCGACTGTCTTTAGGAGTAGGCCTGCAATCTTCTCTGCAGCGTCAACATCGCCACCCAAGGTGTGTAGCATGAGATCAAGCTTGACCCCAGGTTGCACTTGGTACAGAAGGTCCGTTAGCGGGATTATGTCGTCACGTTCGATATATCCAGCCGACCCTGATATGTAGCAGATGAGCTTCCGCTCGGTTGCATCCTGGATTTTACGAATGGCGTCTTGCCTGCGGTAGCGCTCGGCCTGTGTGGCGCGGAAGAAGGGGGTCTGAGGTGGTTTGGGGAGTAGTTCGTCGTCGCTGTTCTCCGCCTTGCTGGCCTTCTTCTCGCTGCTAGTCACTTCGTTGTCCTTTCTGATTTACCCATAGGCTCTGCGGCCCACTTCAGCCGTCCACGTCGTACCCAAAAATGGCACCTTCCTCCGGAATGTGTCGCGTCGACGCTGGGGTACAGCGTGAAGGGCTGTTCGCTATTAATTCTCCAACAAGGGCGGCGGCTGGTCGATAGATTGAGCATAATTCGCTCGTTAGGGTGACGAGGGCAGTCGAAGGCTACCCATGTGTGTCGATCTCCGGACTGCACCGTGACTGCCGTTCGGGCTACAAGTTTTTCGGGTATCTCGTCTGCCGCGTCGGCATGGCCTGCGACGATATATGGCCAGGGCAGATGACGGCTACCGGGCAGCTTGCGCAACCTCAGCATAAGTCGATCAATGAAAGAAGTGCGCGTCGAGTGGTACGACATGATCAGCCGGTCCTCCACACCATTCCCAAGAACGGCTCCTGATCACCGCCCCCGATCTGGCCTGCGATGGGATCGCAGAAGTGGCCGGGAGTGAGCTTCGTTGCGTTGGTGCTGATCTCTCGCTCGTGGGCGCGCATGAGTAGCTCCGACGGAGCCGGAGTGGGGCCGTATCCCGCCAGTCGTTCGATCAGCTCGGCCACTGCCAGGCTGGCGACCAGGGAGGTATACGTCACCACAGATGGTTCGATGCGACCAAGTTCCGGCGCGTATCCCTCGTCCTGACGTTGGCGACGCTCCTCTGGGCTGAGCTGCTCCGCTGCGGCCCGCGCTAGGTCAATGCGGTTCCGACAGATGAGGCACGGATAGCCGGGGGCTAGCACGGTCACGCGTCCGTCAATGCCTAGAAGGGTGCCGTCGCGGCTACTCAGCAGCACGCCGCAGTCGATCACCGGGATTAGGTAGTAACTGGAAAGTCGGGACAGCACCAGGCGTCCGGCGTTGTCGTCGCTGCACCCGAAGATCAAATCTGCGTGCGCCAGAGTTGTAGCGACTGGTCGATCAGTGGATCTGCCAACGATGCTCTCTACGGCGACACCGGGCGCGATGGTTCGGACATGCCGTTCGAGTACTTCGGCTTTCGGCTCGTCGATGTCCGCCGGGCTCGAACCGTAGACCCGCGTCAGGTTCGTATCTTCAAGCTCGTCCGGGTCGACGAGCAGAAGGTTGCCGACTCCAAGTCGGGCAAGCTGCTCAACCACAGCAGATCCCGTGCCGCCTGCCCCTACGACGGCCACGCGGAGTCTGCGGAGTACCTTTTGGATTTCGCCGCCGAAGGCCCGCACCTGCCGGTCGTATAGCGTTGGGGCCTGGTCGGTCTCGGGAGAGTCGACCGAGCTGATCAGTCGGAACCGGGGGCCGACCGCCCATACTCGTGACACCGGAAGGACGCCGTGGTCCAGGTACACGCGGCCGCTGAACTGAAACAGCCCTGCCTCAGCAGGTGAGAACACCAAGCTGCCGAAGAAGTCTTGTCCAGTTCGGATAGTGAAGACATCTCGCAGTTGGGTGTCTACCTCGTCGTCGTAGACGCTGTTGATCGGCCAACCGCCTGGGTGCGTGTGCAGCCAGACAGCGAGGGCACCGATCTCGTCAGCCCGCTTGAGGGCTCGGGTGTATCCGCCCGACCGGATGGATAGCCGGTCTCCTTCTCGAACTATGTACTGGTCATCTGGAACCCAGTGGACCTCTCGCCCTAGGAGTTGAAGGTCGTCTTCGGACTGAGCGATGCCAACGAGAAGGACGCCCGCGGTCTCAACCGAAAGCCGGGCCTTCTCCGCGAGGTCGCGCGCCAAGGAATCGGGAAGTTTAAGCGTGACGGTCACGCTGCCCTCCCCGCTGAGCGCAGCATCTCGCCTCGGATTCGCGCAAGGTAGCTCTCCAGGCTGTCGATGCCAGGTCGCCATATGCCGGGGTTGTTGAAGTGCCGCGACCATCGCTGCCAGCTTCGTCCGAGGTGGTGCTCAGTAACCTCGGTCGCCTGGGGCTGCGAGCCGTTCGTGAGAACGAGAGCCGGGCTGCACCACCACATGTCCGGTGGGACGTCGGGGTAACCCTGCGACAGCCGGAGCAGCAGATCGGTCTGGTCCTGCTGATAGCCGGCTGGGACTTTCCAATCCGGCAGCAGCACACAGATCATCCCGCCGTCAACCTGGACGGAGTGGCGTAGTCCTCGTTCTTCGAGGAATTTGGTGTCGACGGTGGGGAGCATGGTCTTCCTCCTGCTTACAGCCCGGTAGCGCCGGGGTTGATCTGGCCTGGAGCGGTGAAGAACCTCAGGCCGTTGCGCATCTTCACGACGTCGGTGTCGCCGATTTGCAGGTCGTCCTCGCCTGGCCGGACCTCGTAGAGATCGCGGTCGGAAGGGATGTCGGGGTCCGGCAGCTTGCGCAGCTGTGCTCCGGTCAACTCCGGCTCGGTGACCTTGAAGTGCTCGCGGTCGATCTGGATGTTGAAGTGTCGCTTGTTGTCGTGCTCGGACTGGTCGTGCTCGTTCATCGTTCCTCCTAGCTGATGTTGATACCACGGTATCACGCTACCATTTTACCATGCAACGGTTATGTCACGGTGGTTGTGCACCGCGCCACCTATGTGGCATCCTCTAAACAGGAGGAGTAGCGCATGAAATCGCCCAAGGCCATGACCATTCGGTTGTCTCAGGAGCAAGCGGACGAGCTGGAAACCGTTGCCAGCGTTGAAAACAAGCCGATTTCTGAAGTCATCCGCGCGGCGATCACGGAGCACATCGACGCGCGCAAGCAGGACGAGGGCTTTCAGCAGAACCTGCGCGAACGGATCGAGCGCACACAACGATTGCTGAAGTAGTGCCCACCCAAACGACAAGGCCCCCAGGAGATCCGGGGGCCTTGTCGTAGGTGCCCTAGTTAGGCGGACAGTTGATCAGAGTGGTGGAGCCTGGCCCAACTCGTCTTCCTGGTGGGCGCATGTTGACCCCAGCGCTGATTAAGATCCTGTTGATCGTGGTCACGCCGATGCCGTAGTGCTCGGCGAGATCCTTCAGTCTCTGGCCTGAACGGTAGAGCTCAGCAGCTTCGTGGATCTCCGTTGGGCTGAGCACCAGTTGTCGTGTGTGAACGTCTCTGGCTGCGAGGTGTCTGCCGACCGCGGAGCGATGCATGCCGAACTGCTGGGCGATCTGGTAGACGGTCAGCCCGGAGCGGTGGGCTTCGACCAGCGCGTCGATCTCGTCTGGGTTCGGTTGCCGCGCGGTGCGGCAGATGGTTCGTGTTGGTGATCCGCTGTGCTGGGGCTTGTCGAGCCAAGTCTTCGCAATCTCCAGCAGCCGCTGAACGGGCGCTGATGGGTGTGCAAGCGCCTGCGTTGCGTCCATTCCGCTCTGGGCGAGGTGTGTCGACGGAAAGCGTCGACCACCTCGCTCCATTGTGTTTTCTGGGGGTGCAACCCCCAGACCCCGCCCGGCGGGCTCCGCCCCCGGACCCCCGGTTCGGCCTTGCTCCGCTCGGCCGCCCTGGTTCGGCCCTACTCCGCTCGGCCGTCCAAGCGGTGTGAAAGGGCCTCGACGACGCCCACCAGGTGCTGGCGCGAGCGAGTGACCTCGTGGCGATCTTGCGCGCGCCGTCCATCGGAATCAGCGATCTTGCGCACGTTGTCTGCTGGAATCAGAGGGTGCGTGCGGGGGAGCGGTCACGTACTTTGTACGGGTTGTCGGGGACGTTTGGGCCCGCCTCCTCCTAAGGACGACTACCTGTGAAGCGCAAGGGCAAGGCCGCCAAGCCCGTCCCCACCACCGTCACGCAGGAGCAGATCAAGCTTCTCGCGCTGGTCGAGCAGGGTGGCGTGCACCGCGGAGCCACCAGCTGGTACCTCGAGCACCGGCCGGCCAAGCAGTGGGACGCCGAGGACCTGGAGATCCTGCAGCTGCGCCACTGGATCACGTGGCAGCGACCGGCGAGGGCCATGGACCACGGGATGGCGGCTCCCGTCGACATCACGCCCGAGGGGCGTGCGGCGTTGCAGCATCACTTGCCGGAGTGGGTGCTGGGGCGCAAGGCCATCGCCGCGGCGCCGCCTCGCCTGCCTGCTGTCGAGACGATCAAGGTGCTCGACGGGCTCCAGTGATCGGGACTGTCGGTGGACATCTGCGGTAGAAACGATCTGGGGGACTCTTCTGTAGGGGGCAGAGCCATGTCGAATGGGTTGACCGGCGGCGACTTGCGCGCGCGTGAGCACCATCGGATCGAGGACGACGCACGGGCAGCTGGGCCACTCCACAGCGCGACGCGGCCTGACGGTGTGCGTGTGCAGGTGGTCACGGTGGGGCTGGAGCTCACCCGCAAGCTGCTGGCGGACAAGCGGCTGTCCAAGGACAGCGAAGCGCTCGAACGCGAGTTCCAGCGTCAGCTGGCGGAGAACGGCAGTTCTGCGGATCTCGGCGGGTTGTTCGGCCCGAGCATGCTCAACAGCGACAACCCGAAGCACGCCCGGCTGCGCGCGTTCGCGGTGAAAGCGTTCAACGCTGAAGCGGTGCAGCGGCTCGCGCCCCGCATCGAGGAGATCGCCGCGCACCTCATCGACGGGCTGCCCGTCGGCGAGGAGATCGACCTCGTCGAGGCTCTGGCCGTACCGATGCCGATGCGCATCATCGGTGAGGTCCTCGGCGTGCCCGCGAAGGACCGCGTGCGGGTTCGCACGTTGATCGAGACGCTGATGTCGATGGACCCCGAGGTGTCGCTGCCCGCGAGCGGCGCGCTCGCAGGCTATTTCCACGGCCTGCTGACCGGCGGCGAGCTCGACGAGACCTCGCTGTTCGGGGCGTTGGTCAAGGCCGACGACAACGGCGACCACCTCACGCATGACGAGCTCATCGCGATGGCGTTCCTTCTCGTGATCGCGGGCCACGAGACCACGGCTGCTCTCGTCACGAATGTCGTGCACGACGCGTTGGACAACGGGCTGTGGGAGAAGGCCGCGGCCGACCCCGGTCTCGTGCCGCTGCTCGTCGAGGAGACGTTGCGGCACAACAACCCTGTCCGCAACGCCACGCACCGCATCACCACCGAGGCACTGGAGATCGACGGCGTCGCTGTCCCGGAGAACACCCTGCTGCTGATCAACCTCGGCTCCGCGGGACGCTGCCCGGTCGTCCACGAGGACGCCGCGCAGTACAAGATCGACCGTTCCACGACGGGACATGTGGCGTTCGGTCATGGTCCGCACTTCTGCCTCGGTTCGGGACTCGCGCGCATGGAGACCGAGATCGTCCTGCGAGAGCTCACGACCCGGTTCCCGCACACCACCTACTCGGGCGACGAACAGCCTGCCGTGACGGACAACGACATCATGGCCAGCTCGAAAACCCTTCCGGTCGTGCTTCGGCGCTGACCTATCCTGGCCTGCATGGAGATCATCCAAGGGGGACGGGACCACGTCGACACGGCCGCGCTCATCTGGGCGCACGCGGTGACCGTGCGAGACGGTTACGACGTGGTTCCGTCTCTTGAGGAGGCTCGTCCCGGCATCGAGAACGCGCTCGCGAACGAACCGGCGCTGTTGCTGCTGGCGGTCGAAGACGGTGTGGCGGTGGGTTTTCTGGCCGGCGGTCCACAAGAGACGGGAACCGCGTACGTCAACTACGTGGGCGTGCACCCCGACGCGTGGGGCAAGGGCGTTGGCGAGGCGTTGCTGCGCGCACTGCCCGATGCGTTGACCGAGCGCGGGTACGGGGCGGCGGAGCTGTTGGTCTACGTCGACAACGCGCGCGGCGTACGCCTGTACGAGCGCCTCGGATGGATCAAGGTCGGCGACCCGGCGCCGCATCCGCGCAACGGCCGAGTGGAGCAGCGGTACTCGTTCTCCGTCGCATAACGCATACAGGGGCGTGAGAGCGGTTTAGCCGGGGGTTAGGGGATCAACCCCAATGCGGCTGACCAGGGCTATCCCCAAGTCCATTTGAGACGTAACTTTTGTTCCATGTCAGTGCGCACCTTCGCCGTCGTGGTCGGTCTCGCGTTCCTGCTCGGTGGAGGTGCGATCCTGCTCGTGATGCTGGCCGTCGAGGCGCCCAGCGGCGCGCTCATCCCGTGCGGCAACGGTCTGGGCTTCGGTTTCAACGAGCCCGCGGCCGCCGCGGTCAGTCCGGCCTATGTGGACATCTGCGCCGATTTGAGGCATCGCAGACTGCTCTGGGCGTTGCCGGTGATCGGGGTGGGCGCACTACTGCTGATCGGCTCTTTGGTCTCTTCACGTCACGCTACTCGCCGGTAAGGTCGCGGCATGACGTGGATGGTCTACGGCGCCAACGGGTACACCGGACGCCTCATCGCGGAGCTCGCGGTCAAGCGAGGCGAACGCCCGATCCTCGCGGGCCGCTCGAGGGAGAAGGTCGAGCCGATCGCCGAAGCTCTGGGACTCGAGCACCGGGCGTTCGACCTGAGTCAGGCGAGGGCACACCTTGAGGACGTCGACGCCGTCGTGCACTGCGCGGGCCCGTTCGCGCACACCTCTGTCGCGATGGTCGACGCCTGCCTGAAGACTCGTACGCACTACCTCGACATCACCGGCGAGATCGACGTGTTCGAGTCGATCGGCCTGAGGGACATCGACGCGCGCAAGGCCGGCATCGTGCTGTTGCCGGGCGCCGGGTTCGACGTCGTCCCCACTGACTGCCTCGCCGCGATCCTGTCCAACGCCCTGCCGACCGCCACGCACCTCGACCTCGCGTTCGTCGTCGGCGGAGGAGCGAGCGCGGGCACGACCAAGACGTCCGTGGAGGCCGCCGCCGTCGGTGGCCGGATCCGCGAGAACGGCGAGCTGAAGAGCGTCCGCATTGGACACCGCCGCCGCACCGCCTACTTCCGCTCCGGCCCGCGCGAGGTCGGCAGTATCCCGTGGGGCGATGTGTCTACTGCATACCGTTCGACCGGTATACCGAACATCACGACGTTCACCATCGTGCCGGGCGTGCTCGGACAGTTGCAGCAGATCTTCGCGCCCGTCCTGCAGGCGCCGCTCGTGCAGAACGTCGCCAAGACCGTCGCCGGCAAGGTCAAGGGCCCCGACGAGCGCAAGCGCGCCAACACCAGAGCCGAGGTGTTCGGCGAGGCGTGGGACGCCAAGACCAAGGTCGAGTGCGCGATCACCACCCCGAACGCCTACAGCCTCACCGCCGACTCCGTGCTGCGCGCCATCGGCAAGATCAACGGCGTCGCGCCCGGCTCGCACACCCCGTCGAGCGCGTTCGGCGCCGACTTCGTCCGCGAGCTCGACGGTGTCGTCGCCAGCGAGGTCCGCTTCAACTAGCCCCCCGTTCGCGCAGGTCAGGACGCTAATATATTGGTTGTGCAAAGGACGTTTGCGGACGTCCGCAAACGTCCTTTGCACAAGGGGGCGTCGGGAGGGGTCCCGGAGCGGTGGCGTCACTCTGCGTGCATGAGCGAATTCGAAGTGGTCACCGAGGCCCTGCGGGGGATGGTCGGCCTGCACGGCCGGGTGCGTGAGGACCTCGTCTCGGCCAACGAGCAGACCAAGGTCCTGGCGACGATCCCCGCCCCCATGAGGGACCAGGTGACGATCGACTACATCAGCGCCGCCTGTTCGGCCGGCCAGAAGCACGTCGACGACGTCACCAAGCTCGCGGAGGAGCTGCAGGCGCGCATCGACGAGCTGAAGGCGTCGGCCGAGCAGTACGAGAAGACCGAGCAGGCCAACCACCAGCGCGTGACGGGGAAGAGCTGATGGCCGGGCTCAGCGGGTACGAGATCTACCAGCTGGCGGCGCAGGGCCAGACTCCCGAGGCGCTGAACCGGGCGGCGGACGCCTCGGCGCAGTCGCGTGAGCGCATCCAGAAGCTCGCCGAGGAGCTGCTGCAGCTCACCAGGAACATGCAGAGCAACTGGAAGGGCAAGGCGTCGGACAACGCCGTCCAGGCCGCGCAGCCGATCGAACAGGCGCTCCGGCGGGCGCAGGAGACCCTGGACAAGGCCGACGCGTCGCTGCGGGCACAGGCCCAGAACTACGGCACGTTCCGGCAGCAGGTGCTCCCGATGGCCACGCCGACGCCGCCGGAGCTGAACCTCCTCGACCAGATCACGCCGTGGGACACCGACAACGAGGCCGCGCGCAAGGAGTGGTTCGAGGCCGACGCGCAGAACCGCCGCGCCTACGAGAGCTACGCCGGGCTGACGGGGCAGAACCAGGCGACGCTGCCGCAGATGTCCCAGGCGCCCGGCGGCGCACCGGCACCGGACACCGGCGTGCACGCCTCGTCGGGTCCGGGCGTGAAGTCGAGCACCGCTTCGCCGCAGGTCAAGGATGCCGGGACCACGTCGGCGGCGGGAGCGCCGGAGTCGGCGTCGGCGGCGGACAAGGCGGCGGCACCACCGTCGATGGGCGGCGGCGACAAGACTTCGGCCAGCAACGCCGGTGCTCCCGGTGGTTCGGGCGCGCAGATGCCGACGCTTCCCGGACCCGCTGCTCCGAAGCAGCCGGGGGACAGGACGACGGTCGCGGACATGTCCGGAGGCATGCCGGGAGCACTGCCGCTCATGCCACGGCCGCAGTCGGGCAACGACAGCGCGCACAAGCCGGGCGTGCCGAAGGGCGACCACCTGCCCGGCGCCGGTGTCAGCCCGATGGTGCCCGGCGGGATGAGCATGGGCGATCCGACCGGCACCAGGGGTCTGAGGGGTTCCCTGGACCCGGCGGATCGCTCAGCCGTCGTCGGCAAGACGCTGAACGCTCCCACGGCGGCAGGTGCGCGCGGTGCCGCGAGCAAGGTCGGTGCAACCGGCATGGGCGGTTTCGGTGCGCCTGCCGCGCACGGGCGTGAGGAGGAGGACAAGGAGCACAAGCGCACGGTGTTCCTCGAAGAAGCCGCGGACGCGATCGTCGGCCAACTGCCCGGCACTACGGCACCTGTGATCGGGGAGGACTGATGCTGCGCGCACCGGTCGTGCTGTCGGACACGGCGTTCGACGTCCTGTGGCACCACGACGACCTGGGTGACCACCACACCGTCCTGCACGTGCCGCCCTCCGAAGCCAACCCCAGGGAGGTCGAGGAGGCGCTGCACCGGGAGGGCGTGCGCGTCGACGACACCCTGGAAGCGCTGCGGGTGCTGGCGTTCGCGGACTTCGAGTGCTTCGGCTGGATCGCGTTCAACCGCGACGACACGCTGCCGGTCATCGCCGCCACCGCCGGACGCCACGGCGTCTTCGCCTTGCGGGACAACGGTTACGTGCGGCTCCAGGCCTTGCACGGCGATCCGTCCGACACGCTCGCCTCGCACCTGCCGCAGCTGCCGCCCGGCCGCGGCGCGTCGATCAACGCCCGTGCTGAGGAGGCCCAACGCTCACGGGCATTGGTCGAACTCATGCAACGCCCGCGCACCGGGGCGGCGAAGCTCTACGCGGCGAGGCGCGACCGGTACGGGCGGCGCCGGCGTTCGGAGTCGTTCGTCAGCACCATCGACTGCGTCGACGGGCGCTGGCTGGTCGTCCGCTACACCGACAGCCGGGGAGAGCGCTGGGTCCACGCCACCCCGGCCACACGCCACATCATCAACGAGTGGGTGCAGCGGCTCGTTACGTAAGTGCGCCCGGCGCCTGATCGACGAGGACCAAGCGCCGGGCGCACCGAAGTCAGCGAGGGGCGAGCAGGCTCGTGATCTCCTGGGAGGCGGAGACCGTCAGCAGGTGCTGGAGGTTCTCCGGCAGTTCCTCGCCGCGCGCCTGCTTCGCCTGCGCGTAGAGGCGGCCGGCACGGTACGAGGAGCGGACCAGCGGGCCCGCCATGACGCCGAGGAAGCCGATCTTCTCGGCCGTCTCCTTGTGCACGACGAACTCCTCGGGCTTCACCCAGCGCTCGACCGGGTGGTGCCGGGGTGAGGGGCGCAGGTACTGGGTGATGGTGATGATGTCGCAGCCCGCGTCATAGAGGTCGGCCAGCGCCTCGGTGACCTCGTCGGGGGTCTCGCCCATGCCGAGGATCAGGTTCGACTTGGTCACCAGGCCGAACTCGCGGGCCTTGGTGATGACCTCGAGGGAGCGCTCGTAGGTGAACGCCGGGCGGATGCGCTTGAAGATCCGCGGGACGGTCTCCAGGTTGTGCGCGAGCACCTCGGGGCGGGACTCGAAGACCTCGGCGAGCTGTTCGGGGACCGCGTTGAAGTCCGGGATCAGCAGCTCGACGCCGGTGCCGGGGTTCATCTCGTGGATCTGGCGGACGGTCTCGGCGTACAGCCACGCGCCGCCGTCGGGGAGGTCGTCACGAGCGACGCCCGTGACCGTGGAGTAGCGCAGGCCCATCGCCTGGACCGACTCGGCGACGCGGCGGGGCTCGTCGCGGTCGAGGTCGGCCGGCTTGCCCGTGTCGATCTGGCAGAAGTCGCAGCGCCTGGTGCACTGCTCGCCACCGATCAGGAACGTGGCCTCGCGGTCTTCCCAGCACTCGTAGATGTTGGGACAGCCGGCCTCTTCGCAGACCGTGTGCAGGCCCTCGCGCTTGACCAGACTCTTGAGCTCCCGGTACTCGGGGCCCATCTTCGCCCGCGTCTTGATCCACGAGGGCTTCTTCTCGATCGGCGTCTGGCTGTTGCGGACCTCGAGCCGCAGCAGCTTCCGACCCTCAGGTACCACAGTCACGACCTCACCCTACGCTGCGTCCTCGCGTGTCCGGCGTCACGCACGTCTCGCCGAGGATAAGTGCCAGAAACCGGCTTCCGGTCGAGCATTCGTTGTTCACGTTCTGATGTTCACGCCGGTTACGTCGAACATGAAGAACACCGCAGGGCTGAAGATGTCCGTGCCCGGAGGTGACGCCGGGCACGCCGGTGCCTTCCCCACCTCCCCCCTCGGGCGAGGGCGCCGGCACCTTCAAGGAAGGTCTGGCGTGATGCCGGTCAGCTTGATCGTGAGCTCCCACAGGCGGCTCGCGGCGAGGTCGTCACGGGCGGCGGCGGTCATCCGTGCGACGGCCGGGTAGCCGCGCATGCCGTTGAAGCTGTCCGGGCCGTAGTACTGGCCACCGCGCGCGTCGGGGGACGTCGCCGCGTAGAGCTGTGGCAGCGCGCCCATCTCGACGGACTGCGAGAAGAGGTGGCTGATCTGGCCACCGATGCGCAGCAACAACGACTTGTGTTCGTTCGCCATGTTGTTGGTCAGCTCGGTGGCTGTGACGCCGGGATGTGCGGCGATGGACGTGATGTCCGACGAGCGCCGTTCCAGTTCGCGCGCGAACAAGATGTTGGCGAGCTTCGACTGGCCGTAGGAGCCGCGGTAGCTGTACGACCGACGCTCCCAGTTCGGGTCGTCGAAGTCGATGCGCCCGTACTGGTGCGCGAGAGAGGCGACCGTGACGACGCGCGCGCCCGGACGTTGCCTCAAGGCTGGCAGCAGCAGCCACGTCAGCGCGGCGTGACCCAGGTGGTTGGTGCCGAACTGGCGCTCGAAGCCGTCGGCGGTCTTGCCGAGCGGGACGGCCATGATGCCCGCGTTGTTGATCAGAACATCCAGCGACTCGACCTTCTCCGCAGCCGCACGCACCGAGCTCAGGTCGGACAGGTCCAGCTCGAGGACCTCGGCCGACCCGGTGACCGACCGCCGGGCCGTTTCACCTCGTTCGACAGAACGGCACGCCATGATCACGTGGGCCCCCTTGCCCGCGAGCACCTGGGCGGTGCGCAGGCCGAGACCGGAGTTCGCACCCGTCACGAGGACGGTGCGGCCGGTCTGGTCGGGGATGTCGGCTTCGGTCCAACGGCTCATGGGGTACTTCCTACCGCCCGGTAACCGCCGAGCGATAGGTGCCGAGAGAAAGGTGACTGTCGAGCACCGCTCGCAACACGGGTTCGTCGGCGGCCAACTCGGCGGTGACGTCGTGCTCGTCGACCGGGCCGTCCAGCGCGGCGGCCTCCATGCGTGCGGTCAGCTTGTTCTGCCAGCGGTGGTCGAGCGCCAGCAGCAGTTCGTTCAGCGACCCGAAGACGTCCGGATCCACGATCAGTGGTGCGGACGGGTCGCGGCGGGCGTCACGCAGCACGGCGTCGAGTGCGTCACGGCGGCGGTAGTGGTCTGTCCAGCCCATGTCTCGTACCCCCGGTTTCTCGCATACCCTCGGTATGACACGACCATACCACCGGTACGTACCGCCGGTATGTGAGATAAGTTTCGGCCGTGCGAACACGACGCGCCGAGTACTCGGAATCGACCAGGCAGGCGTTGGTCGACAGCGCCGTCGACCTGTTCACCAAGCGCGGGTACGCCGGGACGTCGCTCGACGAGGTCGTCAAACGCGCCCGCGTGACCAAAGGCGCGCTCTACCACCACTTCAGCGGCAAACAGGCGCTGTTCGAGGCAGCCTTCGCGCAGGTCGAGACCCGGTCGATCGACTCTCTCACCGCGGTGATCACCGGCGAGGGCGAACCGTGGGACATCGCGATCGCCGGACTTCGCGCCTACGTGCGCAAGTGCCTGGATCCCGAGTACCAGCGGATCATCGTGCACGAGGCGCCGGTGGTCATGGGCTGGGAACGCTGGCGTGAGGCGGAGGAGCACTTCAGCTTCGGTCTGCTTCGCACGGCCGTGCAGTTGCTCGTGGACGCGGGGGAGATCGAGGAACTGCCCGTGGAGATCATGGCGAGGCTGCTGTTCGGCGCGTTGTCGGCGGGTGCCAGCACGATCGCCAGTACGTCCGACCCGAAGCGCACCGGGCGCGACGTCGAACGCGCGATCGTGCGGGTTCTCGAGGGATTGCGCAAGAAGTAGTCGAGTTCGGCCCTAGCGGCCCGGCGCAACGTCGATCACCACGCGGACAACGAGGTGGTCAGCATCATGATCGAACCGGTCAACACGCGCCTGGGACTCGACGGAAAGATCGCTCTGGTCACGTCGGGAACGCACGGGCTCGGTCTCGCCATCGCGAGCAAGCTCTGCGACAACGGCGCCCACGTCATCCTCACGACATCCGACGACGACGTCGACATCGAGCGCGCCAAGACCGTGCTCGCCGGCAAACCGGGCTCGGTGGCCGTCACCCAGCTGAACATCCACGACGAGCACTCGGTGCGCCTGCTTCTCGACCAGGTCAAGCAGGAACGCGGGCACTTGGACGTCTTCGTCCACCACGCCGTTTCACCGGACCTCACACCGTTGCTCAACATCGTGGAGCCGCTCGCCAAGTCTCTTCAGGACGGTGGACGCGTGGTCGTCGCCGGATACACCGTGACCCCCGTGCACGGCGTGATTCGGACACTCGCCCTGGAAATGGCTTGGTATCGGGTCGCCGTCAACGCCGTTGTCACCACAGTCGTCGACAACGGTCCCATGAACATCGACCCCGACCTCGTCGACCGGCTCGCGATCAAGAGCCCGTCCGGTCGCGTCACTCTGCCCGAGGACATCGCCAATGCCGTTTCGCTGCTCTGCACTGACGAAGCCGCATGGATCCAAGGACAGGTGATCACCGTCGACGGCGGTCTCGAACTGCTCGAGCGATGGGGCGAGACGCGCTGAATCGCTTGCGGGGGACCGAATCGCTTCTACCGCCACGCGCTGGGGCGCCACTCGAGACGTAAGGGTTCCCGATTTGGTCCCTGCGCTATCCGTGAGCGAGTGGTGACCCCAAGTCATCCGCCGATTAATCTTATTAATTGCTCATAGCGCATCTGGAGTAACGCCCCGCGCAGTCGGCCCCAATGCTTGTCCTGCATGGTCACCGAGTGTAAAACTCAAATTGGTGACCTGGGGGCAAGCAAGGGGGTCGGATGATCAGAGTGCTACTCGCCGAGGACGTGCAAATGGTCCGCGGTGCTTTGGTCGCCTTGTTGAATCTCGAACCTGATATTGAGGTCGTCGCCTCCGTAGCGACCGGCGACGAAATCGTCGCGGCGGTTGCCAAGAACAAACCGGACGTAGCGGTCCTCGACATCGACCTGCCGGGTATGGACGGCCTTTCCGCCGCCACCGTGATCCACGACACCGCACCTGAGACGCGCACCCTCATTCTCACGAGCCTGGGTCGTCCGGGCACTCTGCGGCGGGCGCTCAACGCCCGCGTCAACGGTTTCATCCTCAAGGACGCTCCCGTCGGAGAACTCGCCGACGCGATCCGCGGCGTCTCGGTCGGGCGGCGGGTGATCGACTCCCAGCTCGCTTTGTCGGCGTGGGACACCGACGAGTGCCCGCTGACGCCGCGCGAACTCGAGGTGCTGCGGCTCGCCTCGGACGGCGCCGACGCCATGGAGATCGCCACGACGCTGTTCCTGTCCGTCGGCACCGTCCGCAACTACCTGACGGCGGCGACGGCCAAGCTCGACGCCCGCAACCGGGTCGACGCCGTCCGCATCGCCCGCAAGTCCGGCTGGTTCTGACCGGACGTTCGTGCTGCCGCCGCTCTCGTCACGTGGCGCCCGCTCGGCCCGTTCGCTCCCGCTTGTGGCCTCGGTGGCGCCCCCGTTGGTGGCCTTTGCAATGAGTCTTTTGACGACGTCGTCCAAAGAGTCATTGCTAGGGTGCAGGTCAGAGGGGGTGCGGGAAGATCGAGTTGGGGCTGGGCGGCCGATATATTGGTTTTCAGGCTTGGGTCGCAGGGGGTGCGGGGCCTGGGGCCGAGACGGCCGGGATGGCGGCGTGGACGTGGAACGAGCCGTCGCCGATGTGGCGGGCGCTGAAGGTGCCGCCGGCGGCTTTGACGCGTTCGGCCTGGTTGCGGACGCCGTTGCAGTCGGCTGACGCCGGGCGGTCGGCGGCGCCGTCGTTGATGATGTCGAGCAGGACCGTGGTGCCGCTTTGGTGCACGCCGATGGTGCAGGTGCTGGCGTCGCTGTGGCGCAGGACGTTGGTGACTGCCTCGCAGAGCACGGCGGACAGCACGCTCTCTACCGGCTCCGGGAGGGGGTCGTGGTCGAGTTCGACGCGGACGTCGATGTTCGAGGCGGACAGCATCGCCTTGGCCGAGTCCGAGGTGTCGGCCAGGGACAACGGGCGGTAGGCGCGGGCCAGGGAGCGCACGTCAGCCAGGGCGTGATGGGTGATATCCAATATATCGCTGATGTGTTGCCTGATGAACGCCCAGTCGTGCTCCGGGCGGTCGGCCACGATGCGGTGGGCCAGTTCGCTCTTGAGCTTGATGGCGCTGAGGCTGTAGCCGAGGAGGTCGTGCAGGTCGCGGGCGACGCGGACGCGTTCGGCGGCGACGGCGGCCACGGTCGAGTCGAAGGGGGCGGCTTGCGGCGGGGTGTCCGCGGTGGTCAGGGCGGGGGCGGTGGTCAGGGCGGAGTGGGAGGCGAAGCCGGTGGCCAGGCCCGCGAGCAGCAGGGCGGTGGCCGCGGTGGCCGTCATCGCCTCGCCGTGGGTCGCCTGGGCCAGGCCGGTCGCGACGACCGTGACGACGAAGAAGGACCAGCCGAACGCCGGGCGCAGGACGACCAGGGCGTTGCCCGCCACCAGTCCCGCGACGCCCGGCCAGGAGTGTTCGAACAATGCGCAGGGCAGTACCAGCAGGACGGCTTGGGCCAGCAGGACGAGGTGGTGCCGAAGCGGGCTCAGTTGCCGGAAATAGGTCACTTGCAGTAGGACAAGTACTGCTAAATCAATGACCGACACCGCCAATTCGGTGACTTCGGCGGCGAGAAGTAGAGCGCGCGTCATGTCCGTCAGGCAGACCGCGGCGAAGAGCGCGACGATGATCGTGCGGTATCTCGGTATCGCAGCCGTTGCATTCACGTGCCCCCCAAGAGCTGACCGCTCCAGAGCAAATCTCTCAAGCCGACGCCGGCCAAACACCGCTCACGGCGCGAGCTCAGGCCGAATACTAGACAGGCGCGGGCAGTCCAGGTCGGCAGCTGTATCGGTTCAGAACCGTAGGACTCATTGAGCCGCTGATCAATTTCACGCCAATGGCCCAATATTTTCCGGCGCCGTTACCGCATGTGGTCGAGTGATTACCCGGTGGGACGGTTTGGGTTCGTTTGAGCATATGAATATCTCACGTCCGGCGCAGTAGATGGCCATCTGAGAGTCATGGCCGGATACGTGGCGTGCGATAGCCCGGCTCAGGTGAACTTGATGGCACGACCAAGTCGACCGCCGCTGATCAGGGGAGGCTCCAATGGAGATCAAGGTTCTCGGACCGCTGGAGGCACGGGAGAACGGCGTCTCAATCGCACCGAGCGCGGTCAAGCCGCGGCAGGTGCTCTCGCTGCTGGGCCTGCAGGCCGGACACGTCGTGACGGTGCCGACGTTGATCGAAGAACTTTGGGGGATGACACCGCCACGCAGCGCACTCACGACGCTGCAGACCTACGTGCTGCAGGTCCGCCGGCGCATCGAGGCGGCCATGCCGGGCGACGGTCCGGGTGTCGCGAAGAACGTTCTGGTGACCCGGTACGGCGGCTACATGCTGGACGTGCCGCCGGAGAGCGTCGACGTCCGCAGCTACGAGCGGCTCGCGAGTGCGGGTCAGCGGGCGTTCGAGGTCGGCGACCTGGAGTCCGCGAGCCGGTTGCTGCGCAGTGCCGCCGAGGTGTGGCGCGGACCGGTCCTGGTGGACGTGCAGATCGGCGTCCGGCTGGGCATGGAGGTCACCCGGTTGCAGGAAAGCCGCCTCGGCGTCCTGGAGACCCGCATCGAGGCGGATCTCCAGCTGGGCAAGCACCAGTCGCTGCTGAGCGAGCTGTCCGTCCTGACCGCGCAGCACCCCATGCACGAAAACCTTTGCGCGCAGTACATGCTCGCGCTCTACCGGGCGGGCAGGCAGTGGAAGTCCCTGGAGGCCTACCAGTCGCTGCGGGACACGTTGATCGAGGAGCTGGGGCTTGAGCCGTCCGAAAGGCTGCGTCAGTTGCAGCGGGCGATCCTGAGCTCCGAGCCGTCGCTCGACAAGCCGCTGTCGCCTCGCCAGCTGGAGCGCCAGCTCGCGGGCTGAGATGTGAGTTCGGGGAGCAACCGTGGATACCACCGGTGCAGGTGCGTTGATCAAGGCGCTCGAGGACGTCGGCTGCGAGGTGATCTTCGGGATGCCCGGCGGGGCGATCCTGCCCGCGTACGACCCGCTGTACGAGTCGAAGATCCGGCACGTGCTGGTGCGTCACGAGCAGGGTGCCGGGCACGCGGCGCAGGGGTACGCGCAGGCGACCGGACGAGTCGGTGTGTGCATGGCGACATCGGGGCCTGGGGCCACGAACCTGGTGACGCCGCTGGCGGACGCGTACATGGACTCGGTGCCGATCGTCGCCATCACCGGTCAGGTCAACAGGAGTGTGATCGGCACGGACGCCTTCCAGGAGGCGGACATCCGCAGCATCACGTTGCCGATCACCAAGCACAGCTTCCAGGTGCACGACCCCGCCGACATCCCGCGGGTGATCGCGGAGGCCTTCGCGCTCGCGATCTCCGGACGGCCGGGACCGGTGCTGGTGGATCTGCCCAAGGACGTGCTCGCCAGCGCCACCACCTACACCCCGCCGAAGCTCACCACGAGGTCCCGCCCGGTGCTCTCGCCGGTGCAGATCCGCAACGCCGCCCAGCTGATCGGAACCTCGAAGAAACCGGTGTTCTACGTCGGCGGCGGGGTGATCCGCAGCGGTGCGGCACAGGAACTCCACCGGCTGGCAACGAAAACCGGCATCCCGGTCGTCACGACGCTGATGGCGCGCGGTGCGTTTCCCGACTCGCACCGGTTGAACCTGGGGATGCCGGGCATGCACGGCACGGTGCCCGCCGTCGCGGCACTGCAGAAGGCCGACCTGCTGATCGCGCTGGGGACCCGGTTCGACGATCGGGTCACCGGGCTGCTGCCCCACTTCGCCCCGCACGCCGCGGTGGTCCACGCCGACATCGACCCCGCCGAGATCTCCAAGAACCGCAAGGCGGACGTCGGCATCGTCGGCGACTGCCGCGACGTGCTCGCCGCACTCACCGCGGTCGTCACGCAGACGCCCGACCTCACCGCGTGGTGGGAGTACCTGGACCGCCTGCGCACCACCTATCCGCTCGGCTACGACTGGCCGGCGGACGGCACGCTCGCCCCGCAGTACGTGATCGAACGGCTCAGCACGCTCGCCGGTCCCGAGGCCATCTACACGGCGGGCGTCGGCCAGCACCAGATGTGGGCCGCGCAGTACGTGAAGTACGAGCGCCCCGGCTCGTTCATCAACTCCGGTGGCGCTGGCACGATGGGCTTCGCGGTGCCGGCGGCGATGGGCGCGCAGGCGGGCGCACCGGACCGCACGGTGTGGGCGATCGACGGTGACGGCTGCTTCCAGATGACCAACCAGGAGCTCGCGACCTGTGCCGCCGAGGGCATCCCGATCAAGGTCGCGATCATCAACAACGGCAACCTCGGCATGGTCCGGCAGTGGCAGACCCTGTTCTACGACGGCCGTTACTCCAACACCAGGCTCGGCACGCACAACCGCCACCCCGACTTCGTGAAGCTCGCGGAGGCTCTGGGCTGTGCCGGACTGCGTTGCGAGGAGCAGTCCGAAGTGGACGGGACCATCCTGGAGGCCATGGCCGTCAGGGACCGGCCCGTCGTGATTGATTTCGTGGTGGGACAGGACGCCCAGGTGTGGCCGATGGTGGCCGCGGGCACGGGCAACGACGAAGTCATGGCCGCGCGGGGCATCCGGCCCCTGTTCGACGAGGTGGAGTGATGACCAGACATTCGCTGTCTCTGTTGTTGCGCAACGAACCTGGCGCGCTGGCACGGATCGTGGTGCTGTTCTCCAGCCGTGGCGTCGACGTCGAGTCGCTGAGCCTCGCACCGGCCGAGCGGGGCGATCTCTCCCGCCTCGACGTGGTCGTCGAGCTGCAGCCGGGCCGCACGCCCGCGCAGCTCGTCAAGCAGCTCGGCCGGATCGTCGACGTGAAGAACGTCGTCGAGCGCACGGACGACGAGGCTCTCGAACAGCCCGCTTGAGAACACGGGAAACGGCCGCCCCGGAGGCTTGGGGCGGCCGTTTCGCTGTGCCTGAGATTTTCCGGGGGTTTCTCAGGCAGCTCGAGGGATGTGCTTGTCCACCACGGCGGCGTACTTCTCCAGCGTCTCGCCCGGCGAAGGGCCGTCCAGCGCCTTGTGGATGCCCTCGGCGATCTCACCGTGGCGGTGCAGATCCGCGTGGGTCAGCGTCACCTTGGTCGTGGCCGGGCCGACGACCTCGAAGTCCACCTTGATGAACGAGGCCTTCTCGTCGTCGGTGATCGGCTGCCAGTAGGGGCCGACCCGCCACGTCATGACGAGACGCTTCGGCGGGTCCCACTCGGTGATGGTGCCCCAGGCGACCTCCTCGCCGTCCGCGCCGCGCTCGAAGTAGCGCCCGCCGACGTGCGGTTCGATCGTGATGGCCTGCCGGTCCTTGACGAAGACGTGCGACTCCGGCCACCACTCGATCGGCTTCTCCGCGAAGATCGCGAACGCCTGCTCGATCGTCGCCTCGACCGTCACCGACTTGGCGACATCGGGAGTTGAGGCCATGTGGCCCTCCTCGCGAGTAAAAGGGTTGA
Organism: Lentzea sp. NPDC005914; assembly: GCF_040629405.1. Taxonomy (NCBI): domain Bacteria; kingdom Bacillati; phylum Actinomycetota; class Actinomycetes; order Pseudonocardiales; family Pseudonocardiaceae; genus Lentzea; species Lentzea sp. NPDC005914. The sequence goes on from NZ_JBEXVQ010000008.1 coordinate 26,189, forward strand.
TGTCGCAACCGACCGTGCCCGGTTTGTCTCAACGCCACCTAGAACGGGGGTCGAACCAGGACGGCTCGACCGGAGATCCAGCGGGGCCACCCATATTCGCGGTAGCGAAACCGGCAGACCGAGGAGATGTCGTGTCCCCAGCGAATGTTGCGGCCAATGTCGCGGTCCACATCGAGGTACAGACGTTCTACGCCCGGCAGATGCGGCTGCTCGACGCGTTGGACGTGGAGGGCTACGCCCAGACGTTCACCGAGGACGGGGTCACCGACCACGCCCACCGCAGTGAGAAGGTCGAGGGCCGTGCCGCCCTGATCGCCGGTGCCAGCGCCGCGCTGCCCCGCTACAAGGGCGTCGCCGTGCGGCACTGGAACGACCACTACCTGATCGAAGAGGTCGACGAGAACACGCTGAACGTCAGCTACGCCTCGCTCGTCACGCGCACGACCGCGGACGGCCAGGTCAGCTTCGAGCCGACGTTCTCCATCGAGGACGTGCTCGTGCGCATCGACGGCGTGCTCTACACCAAGTCCCGCACCATTCACCGCGACCTGCCCGTTCAGGCTGCCTGATCCACCAGGAGGTGACGAGGTGCAGACCCCCAACACCGGCCTCGCAGCGGTGGCGGAGAAGGTCAAGCTGCTGGCCGCCGAACACGCGGTCACGGCCGACACCACCCGCAAGCTCGCTCCCGAGGTCGTGGACGCACTGCGCGAAGCCGGGTTCGCGCGGCACTTCGTCGCAGCCGAACGCGGTGGCACGCAAGGAACCTTCGCCGAACTGACGCAGGCCGTCCTCACCGTGGGCCAGGGCTGCTCGGCCGCGGCCTGGTGCGCGTCGTTGTCCGCGTACTCCTCCCGTTTCGCGGCGTTGCTGCCCGAACAGGGCCACGACGAGATCTGGGCGAACGGCCCGGACACGTTCGTCGTGACCGGCCAGCCGCCGATGGGCAAGGGCACGCAGACCGACGGCGGCCACCGGCTGAGCGGTCGGTGGACCTACGTGAGCGGCGTGGACTTCGCCGAGTGGGCACTGCTGTGCGGCATGGTCGGCGAGGAGGGCCGCTTCTTCGCGGTGCCGCGCAAGGACTTCACCGTGCTCGAGACGTGGGACAGCGTCGGCATGAAAGCCACCAGCAGCCATTCCGTCGTGGTGGACGACGTGTTCGTATCGGCTCATCTGTCCCTCAACCGCGCGGATCTCCTCACCGGCACCAGCTGGTCGCCGGTGGAGAGCCACAACGTCCCGTTCCAGGCGGTCGGCGGCCTCACGTTCGCCGCTCCGGCCGTCGGTGCGGCGATGGGAGCGCTCGAGGCGTGCGTTTCGGTGCTGTCGGGGAAGAAGCAGACCGTGACGTCCGCTGTGGACCTGGTGCGCGCGTCGGGCCAGGTCGAGTCGGCGAAGCTGCTGATCGAGCAGAACGCCAGAGTGCTCGACGACCGCGAGTTCACCCCGGCCGCGATGGCGCGCAACGAACGCAACGTCGCTTACGCCGCCGAGGTCCTGGTCGACGCGGTGGGCGGCCTGGTGCGGGCCGCCGGCACCAGCGGACTCGCGGAAGGTGGCGCGCTGCAACGGTTCTGGCGTGACGTGGTGAGCAGCTCCAGCCACGTGGCGCTGCGGTACGAGACCGCCTCGGTGCGCACCTATCCGGCGTCGCTTTACGGCTGACCCGCCGGAGTCACGGCCCTGGCGTCCCCTCCCCGGCGCCGGGGCCTTCGGCGTGCCCGCGATTCGCTCCGTCACGACCTGACCGGGACTCAAGCGGAGGGGATCACTCTGATGGCCTCGACCGGCAGTCGTTTGGAGACAGGAGGTGGGACCTCGTTCAACTCGACCGGCTCTCCAGCCACGACGAGTAGTCGTGAACCCATCACCTGTCGTGCGCAGCGAAACATCAGTCACTTGAGGAGTTGTTGTGACCTCCACCAATACCAATCCCGACCTGGAGTCGCCACCGGCGACTGCCGCTGCGCAGGCGGCTGAGGTCGTTGACGCGCCGGCGGCCGACCCGCGCCGCTGGGCCGCGTTCATCATCATGACCGTCGCGACGTTCATGGACATGCTGGACGGCAGCATCGTCAACGTCGCGCTTCCCGCGATCCAGCACGGCATGGGCGCGAGCTTCGTGCAACTGCAGTGGATCACCGCAGGCTACGTGTTCGCGTTCGCGCTGACCCTGATCACCGGTGGCCGGCTCGGCGACATCTACGGCCGTCGCCGCATGTTCCAACTCGGCGTGCTCGGCTTCGTCATCACGTCGTTCCTGTGCGGTGTCGCGGCGAACCCGGAGATGCTCGTCGCGTCCCGGCTCGCGCAGGGCCTCGCGGCCGGCCTGATGGTGCCGCAGGTCATGTCGATCATCCACGTCACCTTCCCCGACAAGGAGAAGGGCGCGGTCTTCGCCATCCAGGGCACCATCGGCGGTCTCGCCGCCACGATCGCCCCGCTCGTGGGTGGCCTGCTCGTCGCCGCGAACATCTTCGGATGGGAATGGCGGACGGTCTTCCTGGTCAACGTCCCGATCGGCCTGATCGGCTACGCGCTGGGCTGGAAGTTCATCAACGAGTCCAAGGCGCCGTACAAGATCAGGCTCGACCTCGTCGGTGTAGTCCTCGCGACCGTCAGCCTCACCGCTCTGCTGTTCCCGCTGACCTTCGGCCGTGAGCTGCACTGGCCGGCCTGGTCCTTCGTGCTGATGGCCGCGTCCGTGGTCGGCTTCCTCGTCTTCATCGCCTACGAGCGGGCCAAGCAGCGCAAGGACGGCATGCCGCTCGTGCCGCTGAGCCTGTTCAAGTCCCGCAGCTTCTCCGCGGCCCTCGCGCTGATGCTGGGCATGTTCACCTTCACCGGCATGTTCATGCTGGCCCTGTACCTGTTCATGCAGGAGGGTCTGGGCTTCTCGCCGCTGCGCACCGGTGTCACGCTGTTGGCGTTCTGCATCGGTGCCTTCATCACGGCGTCGGCCTCGGTCATCGCCCTGGTGCCGAAGTTCGGCCGCGCCGTCCTGCAGGTCGGTGCCGTCGTGATCGCCATCGGTGTCACGGTGTTCCTGCTGACGCTCAGCCCTGACGTGACGAGCTGGGGCATGGTGCCCGGCCTGCTGCTGATCGGTCTCGGCTTCGGCATGACCGCCACCCCGATCGCGCTGTTCGCACTGCAGGAGGTGCCGCACCAGGACGCGGGTGCGGCGTCGGGTCTGATCAACACCAAGCAGCAGCTCGGTTTCGCGGTCGGCATCTCGGTCGTGACGCTGGCGTTCTTCGCGCCGCTGGCCTCCAACGGCGCGGCCAACGCGGAGTCGCTGGCTCCGCAGGTCCGTCAGGAACTGGTCGCGGCTGGTGTCGCGGACGGCAAGGCCGACGAGCTGGCAGGCGCCTTCAAGGCGTGCACGACGAACAACCTCGCCGGTACGCCGGAAGCCGCCGCTGCCGCCTGCGCGACGCTGCAGCAGGACGGTCAGGCCAAAGCGATCGCCGACAAGTACACCCAGCAGGCGGCCAGCACGTCCTTCACGGACGCGTTCCGCACGACGCTGTACGTCGGCTTCGGCTTCGCCGCCCTGGCGTTGCTGCTCGCCTCCTTCCTGCCTCGCTGGCTGAAGCAGGAGGAGTGGGGCGCGCCGGCCGAGGAGGGTTCCGGAGAGCCTGCCAAGGCGTAGTTCTCTCCCGCTGGAAATTCCGTGGCCCCAGGCGATCCGCCTGGGGCCACGGTGCATGTTCCCGGTACGTCAGAAGGCCCCTCACGGCTGCGAGGGGCCTTCTGACGAACAAGGGCTTCAGATGCGGAACGCGGCGCCCTCGACGTTGACGGGACCCACCCACGGGGTGCCGTCGTTCATGTTGATGTAGGTGTGCGCCTTGGTGTTGAACTTCTTCTTGTTCGCGCTGATCCGGCCGAGGTGGCTCGCGTTGATCGAGCCGACGGGGTTGCCGTTCTCGTCGCGGTGGGCGTGGTGGGTGATCCAGAAGCTGAACTGGCCGTCCTTCGCCATCGTCCAGACTCCCCGGCCCTCGAGATGGTCGGGATAGCCCGGCTTGGTCTCGCAGTGCAGCTGGTAGTCGGCGGTGAAGTCGCAGAACAGCGGTGTGAGCAGCGGTGGTTCCTCGATGTGGATGGTCACCGTGAGGTCCCAGCGGCCGACGAGTGCGGTGTCGTAGTCGGGTTTCGCGGTGGCACCAGTGGCGACGACGGGGACTGCCAGTGCGCAGGCGGCCACGGCGGCCAGTGCCTTCTTGCGGACGTTCATGGGGTGCGCCTCCGGTCAGGTGGGGCAGCGGACGCGCTGAGTGTTGTTCGAGCAGCTCAAACACCCCTGTAGCGCCAGTTGTGACCCGAGGTGGAGTCGAGGTGGGTTGCCGAGGATGGGAGAAAGCGAGAGGAGCGGGAATGTCCACATCGGTGACCGATGCGTTCCGCGCCCAGGTGGTCAGAGCGCCTGATGCCGTCGCGCTGTCGGCAGAACAGAGCACGGTGACCTATGCCGGGCTCGACAGGTGGTCGGACGCGCTGGCGGGAGAGCTGGTGGAGGCCGGCGTGCGGCCGGGCGACCACGTTGCGGTGTGCCTCGAACGGTCGCCGCAGCTGGTGGTGGCACTGCTGGGGGTGCTCAAGGCCGGGGCGGCGTACGTGCCGATCGACCCGGACGACCCGGAGTCACGGGTCTCGATGATGCTGACGGACGCCCAAGTCTCCGTTGTGGTGGGCCAGTTCTTCGTCGGCTACACCATGCTCAGCGTGCCACCGGTCCCGGAGGACTCCGCAGTGGAGGGTCTGCCGGAGGCGGCGCCGGAGGACGTGGCCTACCTGATGTACACCTCGGGTTCCACCGGCAGGCCGAAGTCGGTGATGGTGGAGCACCGCAACATCACGAACCTGGTCACCGATCCGAACTACGTCGAGATCACCCCTGGCGACCGGATGTTGCAGCTCGCCACGGTCGCCTTCGACGCCGCGACGTTCGAGATCTGGGGCGCACTTCTCAACGGTGCCGCACTGGTGCTCGCGCCGCCCGGTGTGGTGCAGGCGGAGGATCTCGGGGACCTCTTGCGCACCAACGAGGTCAGCATCCTGTTCCTCACCGCCGCGCTCTTCCACCGGCAGATCGACGTGGACGTGGACGCGTTCAAGGGCCTGCACACGATCATGTCCGGCGGTGATGTTCTCTCCGTACCGCACATCCGCAGGTTGCGGGAAGCGCTGCCGGAACTGAGGATCGTCAACTGCTACGGCCCGACGGAGAGCACCACGTTCGTCACCTGTCACCGCGTGGGTGTGAACGAGCGACTCGGCGGCGCTCTGCCGATCGGCGTCCCGCTGCAGCACACCGAGATCGTCATCGCCGGCGCCGACGGACGGCCGGTACCCGCGGGCACGCCGGGTGAGCTGTGGGTCGGCGGCGCTCAGGTGGCGCGCGGTTACTGGAACCGGCCGGAGCTCACCGCTGAGAAGTTCGTCCGTGGTAGCTGGAACGGCGAGCGCTACTACCGAACCGGTGACCAGGCGCGGAAACGTGCGGACGGCGTGGTCGAGTTCCTCGGCCGGATGGACGACCAGTTCAAGCTGCGCGGTTTCCGGATCGAGCCGGGCGAGGTCGAGAACGCGCTGACCGAGCACCCGCAGGTGCGCAACGCGGCGGTCGGCGTGCGCACCCACCCCAGCGGTGACCGCAGGCTGGTCGCCTGGATCGTGAAGTCCGGCGAGGAGCTGGACAAGCGCGCGTTGCGGGCACACATGCGCGCGACCATGCCCGAGCACATGGTCCCGGCCGGATTCGTCGTGGTGGACGAGCTGCCGATCACCAGCAACGGCAAGACCGACCGCAAGGCGTTGCCGGAGCCGGACTGGAGCTCGAAGTCGCTCTACGTGTGAAGAACGCCGGAAAGGGGCTTCCCAGCCGGGAAGCCCCTTTCTCCACCGCTCTGCGTCAGACCCAGGAAGGACGTTCGAGGATCTCGATCACGGCAGCGGTCCACACGTAACCGGCACCGGAAGACTGCACGACGACGAGGTCGCCCGGCTTCGGGTCACGCGCGGCCAGCAGGTGGTCGAGCCCGATGGCGATGTCCGCGGTGCCGACCATGCTGTACTGCTTGGCCCAGTCGTAGGTGGTCGACGCGCGGTCGACCCCGAGCAGACCGCAGATGCCGTGCTGGACAATGGTCTCCGCGAGCTGCTGGTGCAGGAAGAACCGGGCGTCCTCGAGCTCGATCTCCGCCTCGTACAGCGCCATCTTGAGCGAGTGCCGCACCCCTCCGGCGATCCGCGCGATCATGTCGTCGAGGTCGACGTCGGCGTTCTTCAGGAAGTCCTCGACGCCGCTGTTGAGCTGCAGCGTCTGGCCGTTCAGGAACGGTCCCGTCGTCCATTCCGCGTAGCCGCGCGACATCTGCTCCAAAGTGGAGTCGGCGTGCGAGTGGATGGATCGGATGCGGGCGAAACCGGACCGGTTCGACAGCACCACGGCACCGGCGCCGTCGCCGTTGACGTTCTGCTCCTCGGAGTTCCACCGGTCGAAGTACGGCAGGTGGAACGCATCGCCCGCGGTCACGAGCGCGGCGGGCAGGTCCCGGTGCGAGCTGAGGTAGGAGGCCGCCAGGTCCACCGCGGCCATGAACCCGTTGCAGCCCTGTTTGACCTCGAAGGCGGGCCCCGTGCCGCCGACTGTGTTGGCCTGCACGTAACTCGCCGGCGTCCACAGGTCGAGTCCCTGGTGCGACAGGGAGGCGTGCACGGTCAGCCCGAAGTCCAACGGGCTCAGTCCCGAGCGTTCCACCGCTTCGAGACCGGCGTGCGCCGCCATGACGGGACCGGTCTCGCCGGGCGCGGCGACCCGCAGCTCCCGGTAGCCGTTCATGGCTTTCTTCTCCTCGGTGTACCGGCCGGCCGCGATGGCCTCGTCCACCGTCTCGACCTGCTCTGGCAGGTATGTGCCGACACCGGCTATGTACAACTCGTCCCAGCGCATTGGAATGCCCCCTTGGGCCCTGACTTAGGCTGCCTGATCCAGATGTGTGGCGACGGCCTGTGCCGTCGGGTTTTCGTAGAAGCTGCGCAGGGAGATCCGGACGCCGTACCGCTCATGGACCTGCTTGACCAGCTTGGACGCCAGGAGCGAGTGGCCGCCCAGGTCGAAGAAGTCGTCCTGCGGCTCGATCCCCGCGACCCCGAGCACCTCGGCGAACAGATCGCAAAGTTCCATCACTTTCTCGGTCACGGCGTCCTCCCCGGAGCACTTCTGGTTCCCCCACCGTTCCGTGAACGGGTCGAAACGGACTTGTGCCCCAACGGAAGCCATAACACACTCATGTTTCGAGCCGTGCTGCAGCCGTTCTGGAGGACGGTGGTCCAAGGTTCCCGCGTCCGTCGCACGCAACCGGGAATCTGGAGCCGCACTGATGCAGACGTTCACTCCGAAACGGTCTACCGCCTTCGCACGCATGGGAGTCATCACGGCCGTGGTCCTGCTTGCCTTGTCCGGCTTGAGCACCGCGGCCAACGCCACAGGTTGCACGCCGGTGGGCTCGTGGACGGGATACGTGACCCGCACGGATGGCGACCACCCGACGAAGCTGGCGTTCAAGGCCAACGGCAGCGTCTTCGTCACCAACGAGCAGAACACCACGACCAAGGGTTCGTGGTGGGTCACCGGGAACAACACGTTCCACTACAAGTTCCGCGGCGAGAAGGTCTACGACGAGAACGGCGCCTACTTCGCCTACGTCGACTTCGACCAGGACGCCGTCCAAAGTGGACCGAACGGCTTCACCAGCTCCGGCCCGTCCACGTTCTTCCTCGCGGACGGCACGAACCTGGGCACCTCGACCATCACGTTCACGATGACCCGCGTCTGAGGCTCACGGCCGGAGCCGGGACGGGTCCGCCGCCCTCGCCCCGGCTCCGGCCCGTGCCCGGTCACGCCAGGAACGCGGCGTGCTCCTCCGCCCACTCGCGGAACGTGCGGGCGGGCTTGCCGGTGACGCGCTCGGCGGTGGCGCTGGTGTCCGCGACGACACCGACCGCGGCCTCCCACTGCGCGAGCAGCGAGGCCAGGACGGGCGGCGGCACGAAGTTGCTCATCTGCGCCTCGCCCTGCTCGCGGGTCAGCTCGTTGACGACGAGCTCGCGGCCGAGCACTTCGCCGATGATCTCCAGTTCCCGCCGGAACGTCAGCGACTCCGGGCCGGTCAGCAGGACGGTCTGGTCATCGAGCGACTTCTCCGTCAGCGCGACGACCGCCACGTCAGCGATGTCGTCCTCGTGCACCGGGGCGACCTGAGCCTCGGGGAACACCTGGTCGATGGTGTCGCCGGCCTGCAGCGAGTAGCTCCAGCCGAACGCGTTGCTCATGAAAGCACCGGGGCGCAGGATCGTGTAGGCGAGGCCGGACGCGACGACCGCGTCCTCGACGACCTTGTGGTGGTGCGCCAGCGGGTCGTTCTCGGCGCCGGGGCCCTCCACGGTGCTGGAGGACAGCAGGACGACTTTCTCCACGCCCGCCTTCTCGGCCTCGTCGAGGAACTTCACGATGCCGTCCGGCTCCGCGTACAACAGCACCTTGGAGGCACCGGCGAGGGCCGCGACGAAGGTGTCCGGGTCGTTGAGGTCCAGTGCGACGGTTTCCACGCCGTCGGGAACGTCGAGCTCTGCGGGGTTTCGGCCGGACGCGCGGAGGCTGTGACCCGCCGCGTAGAGCCGCTGGAGCACGCGACGGCCGACGTTGCCGCGCGCCCCGGTGACGAGGATGGTCATGGTGGATCTCCCGGATTGGGTGTTTTCGCCTGGATGGCCGATCACGCTCAGCGTCTACGCGGTCACTCGAACGGCACTAGATCGGGCTTCAGGCCAGCGCTCCTAGCCTGCGGAAACGTCCCCAACTCACGTCAGGAGCGCACGGTGGTTTCCTTTCCTGTTCCCGGATCCAGCTACCGCGGTCCGGCGCCGGAGTTCGCCCGGTTCCGCGCGTCCCGGCCGGTCGTGCGTCTGCCGGCGGCCGGTGGCGGGCACTGCTGGGTCGCCACGACGCACGAGTCGGTCCGGGCGGTGCTCGACGACGTGCGGTTCTCCCGCGCGGCGTCCTACGAACCGACGGCGCCGACGTTCCCCGGACTGTTCCAGGCACCGCCCGGGATGATCATCTCACTCGACCCGCCCGCGCACACGCGGCTGCGGGACCTCGTCTCGCAAGCGTTTTCGGCCGACCTGATCGAGGCCATGCGACCGAGAATCCGCCAGCTCGTGAGTGACCTGCTGGATCGTGTGGGCGAAGAAGCCCTGGAAGGACCGGTGGATCTGCTCGGGAAGTTCACGTTCCCGCTGGCGATCATCGCGATCAGCGACCTGCTGGGGGTTCCGGCCGCGGAACGTGACACGTTCGCGCGGCTGATCCGGGAGTTCGCGGCGGTGGACGCGCCGGAGATCGCGGCCGCGGCGGGGGAGAAGCTCGGCGAGTACATGGCCGCGCTGGTGTTCGGCAAGATGAACGAGCCCGGCGACGACGTGCTGTCCGCGCTCACCCAGGTGCGGATCGGCGACGACAGGCTGGAGGTCGGTGAGCTCATCGGCCTCGGCTACACGTTGCTGGGCGCCGGTGGTGACTCCACGGCGTGTCACCTGGCCAGTTCGGTCCTCACGTTGCTGGGACACCACAGGGACGTCTGGGTCAGGCTCGGCGAGCACCCGGAGGAAGTGCCGGCGGCGGTGGAGGAACTGCTGCGCTGGATCACCTTGTCCACCAACGACACGACCGGACTGCCGCGGATCGCGGTGGAGGACGTGACGCTGTTCGGCGTCACGATTCCCCAGGGCGACGCGGTGTTCGTGTCGACCGGCTCGGCGAACCGCGACTCCGAGGTGTTCGGCGAGCCCGACACGCTGGACTTCGGGCGGGCGGACAACGAGCACATCGCGTTCGGATACGGAATTCACCGCTGTCTCGGCGCGCCGCTCGCCCGCATCGAACTGACCGAGGCGTTCGAGGAGCTGACCCGGCGCTTCCCTGCCGCCCGTCTCGCGGTGGCGGAGGAAGAACTGGAGTGGCAGAAGGCCGACATGAACCACCGGCTGGTCGCGCTGCCCGTCGACCTGCACGGCAAGGGTTTCTGAACGGAGAAGGCCCCCAGAACGCTCTGGGGGCCTTTCGCTCTGGGGGCCTTTCGCTCTACTTCTTGCGCGGCACGGCGAACGCGGCCATGGCACCGCAGAAGGTGAAGACACCGGCGGCGAACAACGCCAGCCCGTAGCCGGAACCGAGCGCGTGCTGCAGCGGTTGCCCTTGGGCCAGCAGGGAATCCGCACGAGCCGACGACATCGTGGCGAGCGTGACCAGCCCGATCGCGCTGCCCATCTGGCGGATCGTGTTGAGCAGACCGGACGCCAGACCTGCCTGCTCCCGCGGCACACCCGAGGTCGCGGCGTTGGTCGTGGCGTTCAGCACCGCGCCCATTCCCAGGCCCAGCAACGTGGTCGGGACCAGGATCGCGCCCAGGAACGTCGAGTTCTCGTTCGCCGACGACACCCACAACAGTCCGACGGTCGCGGTGATCAGCCCCGCGACCAGCACCGGACGCGGGCCGATCCTGGGCACGATCCGCGCCACCCCGAAGCCACCGACAGCGATGCCGATCGACAACGGCAGGTAGCCGAGGCCGGTCTGGAGCGGGCTGAAGTCCAGGACCTGCTGCTGCACCAACGTGAGGAAGTAGAAAGTGCTGAACAGGGCCGCGACCGCGAAGAATGCCACGATGTTCGCGGCGGTCACCGCGCGGTTGCGGAAGATGCCGAGCGGCATCAGCGGGTGGTCGGACTTCGTCTGCTGGCGCAGGAACAACGCGAACAGGATCACCGAGAGCACCAGCGAACCGCTGACCTGCCACGAACCCCAGCCCAGCTCGTGCGACTGCGCGATGCCGAACACCAGTGCCATCAGGCCGATCGTCACGGTGATCGCGCCCGGCACGTCGAGGCCCTTGCGGCCGCCGTTGCTCGCGGTCTCCGGCACGCCACCGCGGATCATGGCGATCAGCGCGATGCCGAGCGGCACGTTGATCAGCAGCACCCAGCGCCAGCCGAGCGACTCGGTGACGATGCCGCCGAGCAGCACCCCGACCGCGCCCGCCGACCCGGACACCGCGCTCCACCAGCCGAAAGCCTTCGCGCGGGCCGTCGGATCGGTGAACGTCGTGCCGAGGACGGTCAGCGACGCCGGTGCCATCACGGCCGCGCCCAGACCCTGGAACCCGCGGGCCGCGATCAACGTGCCGGGCGAGGTCGCCATACCGCCGACCGCGCTCGCGACCGTGAACAGGGTGGCGCCGAAGAAGAACACCCGGCGCTGCCCGAAGAGGTCGGCGAGCCGCCCGCCCAGCAGCAGGAACCCGCACACCGCGATCGTGTACGCGCTGTTCACCCACTGCAGGTCGTGCCGCTCGAACTTCAGTTCCTCGAAGATGGACGGAAGAGCGACGTTCATGACCGACGCGTCCAGCACGTTCATGAACTGCGCCAGGCAGCACACGGCCAGCACCAGGCCGAGCTTGGTGCCCGGCTTGCTGATCGTGGCCGTCATGAGCGCACCAGGCGGAAGAACGTCCGCAGCTCCTCGACCAGCACGGCCGGGTTCTCCAGTGCGGGGAAGTGGCCGCCGGCCGGCATCTCCTTCCAGTAGCGAAGATCGGTGAACCGGTGTTCTGCCCACGCCTTGGGCATCCGCGCGTCGGCGGGGAACACCGAGAAGCCGGTCGGCACGTCGACCTGGGTCAGCGGCGACTTGTTGTAGCTCTCCCAGTACAACCGGCCCGACGACGCGGCGGTGGCGGTGAACCAGCAGACGGACACCATGTCCAGGATCCGGTCACGCGGGATGATCTTCTCGGCGTCACCGTCGTGGTCGCTCCACGACCAGTACTTCTCGCCGGCCCAGCCGAGCTGGCCCGCGGGGGAGTCGGTCAGGCCGTACGCCAGCGACTGCGGTTTCGTGTTCATCACCGCCGCGTACGCGGACTCCTTGGCAGCGAACTCCTTCAGCGCGCCGAGACCCTTGTAGTCCTCTTGGGACAGTTGCACCTCGGTCTGCGGAGCGGACGCGAACGGCATGACGAGGTGGATGGCCTCGACGTTCTCCGGCGCGATGTGGCCGAGGATGCCGGTGATGAACGAGCCCCAGTCGTTGCCGTGCGCGAAGAACCTCTCGTAGCCGAGCCGGTCCATCAGCGTCACGAACGCCGCCGCGATGCGCTCCAGCGTCCAGCCGGTTCCGGTCGGCTTGTCGCTGAACCCGTAACCGGGCAGGGAGGGCGCGACGACGTGGAACGCGTCGGCGGGGTCGGCGGGATTCGTCAACGGTTCGATGACGTCCAGGAACTCCGCGACCGAACCGGGCCAGCCGTGGGTGAGCAGCAGCGGACGTGCCTGCGGGTGCGGTGAACGGGCGTGCAGGAAGTGGATTCCGACACCGTCGATCGACGTCTTGAACTGCGGGACGGCGTTGAGGCGCGCTTCGGTGGCACGCCAGTCGTAGACGTTCGCCCAGTACTCGGCCAGTTCCTTGGCGTAGTGCAGGGGCATGCCCTGTGACCAGTCGTCGACCGTCTCCGCGTCCGGCCACCTTGTCGCCGCCAGTCGCCGTTGGAGGTCCGCCAGTTCGGAGTCGGGAACCTCGACCCGGAACGGCACGAGTGCAGTGTCCATGGCGCGAAGGTAGGTACGGCGCCTAGATTCCGGGTTGACGCTGTGTCTGATGTTCGGGGTTTCGAGCGGCGTTCGAGGCGGGCGGAGCAGGGTTCGGGCGAGAGCCGATCCCGCACCCGGAGGTGTCCCGTGCTGCCCCTTGAACTGGACGAGGAGTTCCCGTTCACCGGCTCCTCCTACCGCGGCCCGGATCCCAAGTACGACCGGCTGCGCGCGGAATGCCCGGTGGCGAAGGTGCGGACCAGCTCCGGCACGCCGGCCTGGGTGATCACCAAGTACGAGGACGTCCGCGCCGGGCTCGCCGATCCACGCCTGAGCCGCGCTCTGACGTGCGTCGAGGGCGCGCCCGCGGTGGGTGGCGCGATGGCCACCACGCCCGAGATGATCATCTCGCTGGACGGGTCGGAGCACTCCCGGCTGCGCAAGCTGGTGATGGGCGCGTTCACCGTCCGCAAGGTCGAGGCGATGCGCGCGGGCGTGCAGCAGGTGTGCGACGAACTGCTCGACGCGATCATGGTGAAGGGCGGGCCGGTCGACCTCGTCGAGGCGCTCTGCGTTCCGCTGCCGTTGACGATCATCGGCGACCTGCTGGGCGTGCCCACCCAGGACCTGAAGATCTTCGAGACCGACGCGCGGGCGTTCGCCACGTTCGACGAGAACGACCCCGAGGCGCCGATGCGGGCGTTCGGGCGGCTCGCCGGGTACGTCATGGGACTGATCGCGCAGAAGCGGGAGAACCCCGGCCAGGACATGCTGTCCGACCTGATCTCCGCGCGCGACAACGACGACAAGCTGAGCGAGCAGGAGCTGGTGACCTTCGCGTTCACCCTCATCGGCGCCGGCTTCGACACCGCCGCGAACCAGATCTCCAACTCGGTGCTGGCGTTGCTCGCCGACCACCCGGACACGTGGAAGAGGCTGGTCGCGGACTCGTCGCTGATCCCGGCGGCGGTCGAGGAACTGCTGCGGCACGTCAACCTCTTCGCCACCGACACCACCGGGTTCCACCGCATCGCGTCGGAGGACCTGGAGCTCGGCGGCCAGAAGATCGCGAAGGGTGACGTGGTTTTCTTCGTGCTCTCCTCGGCTAACCGCGACTCGGACGTGTTCGAGGACCCGGACCAGCTCGACATCGACCGCGCCAGCAACCCGCACATCGCCTTCGGGCACGGCGTGCACTACTGCCTCGGCAAACAGCTGGGGCGCATGGAGATGGCCATTGCCATCGAGGGCCTGACCCGCCGCTTCCCGGACCTGCGGCTCGCGGTGCCGTACGAGGACTTGAAGTGGCACCAGGGCGAGATCAACCACTCACTGGTCACCTTCCCCGTCACCTGGGGCTAGAGAAGGAGAGTCATGCCAGACAAGCAGTGGGAGGTCAGGCTCGCCCAGCACGTCGAGGACGACCTGACCCTCGAGCACTTCGACGTCGTCGAGGTGGCCGTCCCCGAGCCCGGTGACGGCGAGGTGCTGGTGCGCGTCGACTACGTGTCGGTGGCCGCGGCCTTCAAGGAGTTCATGAGGTCGGACTGCCAGATCCCCGGTGTGCCGCCGTGGAAGGTCGGCGACCCCGCGGGTGGCGGCGGTGTGGGTACCGTCGTGAAGTCGAACAGCCCGGACCTCGCGGTCGGCGACACCGTGCAGGCGTTCGGCGGCTGGCAGGAGTACTGGGTCGGGCCGGCGCAGCAGTTCATCAAGCAGAACCCGCAGTACGTGCCCAGCCCGGTCTACTTCCTGTCGCAGGGACCGACGGCGTACTACGGCATGGCGACCATCGCGCAGGCCGGTGAGGGTGACGTCGTGTTCGTCACCGGTGCCGCCGGTGGTGTCGGGTCGCTGGCCGGGCAGATCGCGAAGGCACGTGGTGCCAGGGTGATCGGGTCGGCCGGCAGCAAGGCCAAGGTCGACTGGCTGGTGAACGAGCTCGGGTTCGACGCGGCTTTCGACTACAACGACGGTCCCGTCGTCGACCGGTTGCGGGAGCTGGCACCGGACGGCATCACGGTGTTCTTCGACAACGTGGGCGGCGAGCAGTTCGAGGCCGCGATCCAGGCCGCACGCCCGCACGCGCGCTTCGCGTTGTGCGGCGCACTGGCCAACCAGGTCGACGGCAAGGCCGAGCACCCGCGGCTGGACCTGATGACGGCCATCACCAAGCACCTGGAGATCCGCCCGTTCGCCTGCTACCACACGCCGGAGCAGATCCAGGACTGGGTGGTCCACTTCGGACAGTGGCTGCAGGAGGGGAAGTTCGTGTTCCCCCACACCATCGTCGAGGGCGGGGTCAAGGCCGCGCCGCAGGCGTTGCTGTCGCTGCTGGCGGGCAAGTACACCGGCAACGTGACGGTCAAGTTCTCCTGATCGCGGTGATCCTGATGTGCGCCTCGCGGACGGTGCTCCCGTCCGCGAGGCGCACTGTCGTGATGCCGCTGCTGACGAACCCGTCGCCTTGCAGCACGGCGTCCTGGGCGATCTCGATCGAGCCCTCCGCGTGCTCTTCGAGGATCCGGTAGGAGAACGTGCCGGCGCCGGTCGCCGTCCAGGTGCCGGATCCCTTGCCTCCCAGCACGAGCGTTGCCGTGCCGTCCTGCGCGAACTCGAACTCGCTCACGGTCTCGCCGCCCGGTCTGCCGACCCGTGCCCGCCAGCTACCCACGACTCCCATGCCTCCCATGCCTCCCATGGTTTCCGTCCGACCTAGACCTGGACTCAAGGGCCACCGAGCAGGGTTGGCGGTGACTGTCCTACCGAGTGAAAGAAGCTGGAGGCGTCATGTCGGACGCACCATTTGCCGGACAGCAGGTCGTCGTGACGGGTGGGGGAACCGGCATCGGCCGCGCGGCGGCGCTGGCGTTCGCCGACCTCGGCGCCGCGAACGTGATCATCACCGGCCGCCGGGAGAACCGGCTCGCCGAGGTCGTCGCCCTGCACCCCGCGATCAGCGCGGTGGTCGCGGACGTGACGACGGCCGAGGGCACCGCGAAGGTCGCCGGCGCGGTGAAGGAGGGCACGGGCCGGGTCGACGTGCTCGTGCACAACGCCGGGATCTTCCGCTTCACCCCCGTCGCCGGCTTCGACCTCGGCACCGCCCGTGACGTGCTGGAGACCAACCTGGTCGGCCCGCTGGTGCTGACCGCCGCGTTGCTGCCGCTGCTGACCTCGCCCGGCGCCAGCATCGTGTTCGTCTCCAGCAACGCGGGCCACATCGCCGTACCGGGCGGTGGCGTGTACGGCGCCAGCAAGGCCGCCGTGGACAGCCTGGTCCGCAGCTGGGCGCTGGAGCTCGCGCCGCAGGGCATCCGCGTCAACGCCGTCGCGCCCGCCGCCGTGCGCACGGAGGTCTACGCGGCCAACGGTTTGAGCCCCGAGGAGATCGAGGGCTACTTCGGTTTCCAGGCCTCGCAGACGCCACTGGGGCGCACCGGTGAGGTCGACGACGTCGTGCCGTGGATCACCCGTTTCGCCGAGCCGGCGAGCTCGTGGGTGACCGGTCAGATCATCACGCTCGATGGCGGCGCTGACCTGGCGTGAGCCAACCCGAACCAGGAGGAATCGACCGATGACCAGCAGCGCCACCGAGACCGGTGCGGAGACGTTCCCGTACAAGCGCCAGTGCCCCTTCACCCCGCCGGCGCAGTACGAGGAGATGCGCGAGGAAGACGTCGTCGAGGTCACGCTGACCGGTTCCGGGCTGAGGATCTGGACGATCAGCGGCTACAACACGATCAAGAAGATCCTGACGGACCCGCGGATCAGCGCCTCGCGCAAGCACGACAACTTCCCGTTCTACTTCGTCGCGCCGCCGGAGTACCGCACCGAGACGTCGTTCATCGGCTACGACAACCCGGAGCACACCAAGACCCGGCGCAAGGCGGCCGTCACGTTCACCAACCGCCAGGTGAAGCGCCTTCGCCCGCGCGTCCAGGAGATCGTCGACCAGTACATCGACAAGATCCTGACGATGACGCCGCCGATCGACTTCCACCGCGAGTTCTCGCTGGCCGTCCCGATGACCGTGATCTGCGAGCTGCTCGGCATCCCGCAGGACGAGCACGACTTCTTCATCCACCACGGCACGTGCCTGCTCGGCGGTCACTCGACGACCGAGCAGCGCCAGGCGGCCATCGTCGAGGTGAACGCCTACGTCGACAACCTGATCACGTTGAAGGAGAAGGAACCCGGCGACGACCTGCTCAGCCGCGCGATGGCCGAGTACGCCGCGTCCGGCGAGGAGTACACGCGCCGCGACCTGTTCAACATGATCCGCCTGCTGATGAACGGCGGCCACGAGACCACCGCGTCGATGCTGTCGCTGGGCACCGCCGCCCTGCTGGAGAACCCCGACCAGCTCAAGCTGCTGCTGGACGACCCCGCGGGCATGATCGAGCCGGCCGTCGAGGAGCTCGTCCGCATCGCCACCATCGGTGACACGGCGGTTCCGCGCGTCGCGTTGGAGGACATCGAGATCGGCGGCAAGACCATCAAGGCCGGCGACGGCATCCTGTGCCTGGTGCTGAACGGCAACCGCGACCCGGAGGTCTTCCCGGAGCCGGAGAAGCTGATCCTGGAACGCGGCACCCGCAAGCACCTCGGGTTCGGCCACGGCCTGCACCACTGCATCGGCGCCGACCTCGCGCGCCTGGAGATGGAACTGGTGTGGTCGACGCTGTTCCAGCGGATCCCGTCGCTGCGGCTCGCGAAGCCGTTCCTGGAGATGCCGCGCAAGGAGGGCGCCGTGATCTACGGCCTCTGGGAGATGCCGGTCACCTGGGACGTCTGAGCCGTACGAGAAAGGGTCGTACGAGAAAGGGCCCCGCGGTTCGCCGCGGGGCCCTTTCGGTTTCAGTCCTGGGGAATGTCCGGGCGGTGGACGTGTCCTGGGACGGTGACCCGCGCTTCGGCGGGCAGTTCGCCGTCGACGAGGTAGCGGTCGACCAGGTCGTCGAGAACCTCGTTGCCCGCCAAGGCGTACACCTCGTGGTCGCCGGAGTCCTCGATGACGACCAGCGGGTGGCCCAGCAGCTCGGCCAGCACCACGCCGCCCTCGTAGCGGTCCATCGGGTCGCCGTCCGCCTGCACCACGAGCCCCTTGGGGTAGCCGGGCTGGGCGAGTTTCGTCGGCGGCTCAAGGCTTTCGAACGTCCGGAACGCGCCGACCCAAGGCTGAGCCCTGAGAACTCCGTAGCCGTACGGGTGCTGGGCGCGGTGCTTGCGGACGTCGTCGTAGTAGACCTCCAGGTCCTGCGGCCAGTAGGTCTCCAGCGTGATGGCCTCCAGCACGCCGACCCGCAGGTCGCCCTCCTGGTCCTGCGGCCGCCACGTGCCCTGGCCGACGATCAGCGTGCGCGCCTTGTCGACGTTGCCGTCCTGCAGGGCGGTGCGGAGGTCGCCGATGAGGTAGCCCAGCGAGTCCCACTGCGCGCGGTCCGTGGCCCTCGTGCCGACCGCGCCGTCCAGCAGCGTGCGCAGGTGGATCTGGTCTTTTTCTTCCAGCTTCTCGACGACGGCCTCGATCTCGGCGATGACCTCGTCGGTGTTCTGACCGAGGTGGAAGTGGCCGTCGCGGTCCGCGGTCCAGCCGGCCCACAGCAGGACGTTGCGGTAGACCGCCTCCGCCTGCGTGACGAACTGCTCGCGCCACGTCCACTGTGGATTGATGCACGAGTCGAGCACGGTGCGGTCGAGGTGCTCCGGGAACATCGTGCCGTACACCGCGCCGACGTACGTCCCGTAGGCGTACCCGACGAACGAGATCTTCTCCTCGCCGAGCACGACCCGGATCAGGTCCATGTCGCGTGCCGTGTTGCGGGTCGTGATGTGGGGGCGCAGCTCGCCGCCGGCCTTCTCACAGCCGAGCTCGCGCAGCCGCATGTCCTCGGCCAGCTGCTCGAACAGCGAGTCCGGCGGCCGGGAGTCGAACGGCGCCTTGGGAATCGTCACCTCGCTGTAGAGCTTGGTGGACTCGCCGTACCCGCGCGGGTCGAACCCGATGAGGTCGTAGGCGGTCCTGACGCGGGCGCCGAAGTGCTTGATCAGCGCGAGCCCGTCACCACCGTCCCCGCCGGGACCGCCGTTGACGGCCAGCAGAACACCCCGCCGCCTGCTCGGATCGGTGGCCTTGAGACGGGCCAGGGCGATGGTCAGCTTGGGTCCGTCCGGGTCGGAATAGTCGCGCGGCACGACGACGGTCGCGCGTTCAAGGCCGTCCTCGAACGGCGGTGACCAGTTCACCTGCTGGTCGTAGAACTCCTTGAGGGGCACGGTGGAACCTCCGCGTGTGGGTGTACGCCGACACCGCAGCGTCGCAAGAACGCCTCGAATGCCACCGGAGCAACGGGCCACCACCCCGCCCACCCGCCACGGGCCACTTCTGGGTGATGGGGACGCCTGGGCGAGGGCAGCCGTCGGTTGTGGTTGTGCCTGCCGTGGGCGCGTTCCAGGGCACGTGGACCATCACTCGAAGCGGCCGGAGCACCGGGTCCTGAGCGCTCAAGGTGGTCTCCACCACGTGCAAAGCGGTGCAAAGCAAGGTGAACAGCGTCCGGCGAGCCGCAGATCCGTGGGAGAACTGCCATGCCAAAGATCACTTACGTTTCGCACGACGGCATCGAGACCGTTGTCGACGTTGCCCAGAACGACTCCGTGATGCGCGGCGCGGTTCTCAACGGCATCAAGGGAATTGTCGCCCAGTGCGGTGGTGGGGCCTCCTGCGGCACGTGCCACGTGTACGTGGACCCGGAGAACACCAAGCCGTTGTCGCAGATGCACCAGGTCGAGGACGAGCTCCTGTACTTCACGGCCTGCGAGCGCAAGGAGAACAGCCGGCTGAGCTGCCAGCTGCCCGTGACCGAGGAGCAGGACGGGCTCGTCGTGCACATGCCCGAGAAGCAACTCTGAGGGAGAGAAGACGCATGAGCAAGCGACGGGTCGCCCTGGTCACGGGCGCCACCAGTGGAATCGGGCTCGAGGTCGCGCGCAGCCTTGGCCGGGAGGGGCACGCGGTCTTCGTCGTGGCCCGCAACGCCGAGAACGTCCAGACCACGGTGAAGCAGCTCAAAGAAGAAGGCATCGAGGCCGACGGCGCGGCCACCGACGTCACGTCCACAGAGGACATCCGCAACGCGGTCCAGAAGGCCGTACAGGCATTCGGCCCCATCGAGATCCTCGTGAACAACGCGGGACGGGGTGGCGGCGGCATCACCGCCGAGCTGGACGAGGACCTCTGGCTGGACGTCATCGACACCAACCTCAACGGCGTTTTCCGCTTCACCAAAGAGGTTCTCAGCACGGGCCAGATGGTGAAGCAGACCTGGGGCCGGATCATCAACATCGCGAGCACAGGCGGCAAGCAGGGTGTCGTGTTCGCCGCGCCCTACTCGGCGTCCAAGCACGGCGTCGTCGGCTTCACCAAGGCCGTCGGCATCGAGCTCGCGAAGTCCGGCATCACCGTCAACGCGGTGTGCCCCGGCTACGTCGAGACCCCCATGGCCGGCCGGGTGAGGCAGGGCTACGCGAACCACTGGGGTGTCACCGAGGACGAGGTCCTCGAGAAGTTCAACGCCAAGATCCCGCTGGGTCGGTACAGCACGCCGGAAGAGGTCGCCGGTCTCGTGACGTACCTGACCACGGACACCGCGTCCTCGATCACCGCGCAGGCGCTCAACGTCTGCGGCGGGCTGGGCAACTACTGACATGCGCGGCGAGTCGGTAGTCGTCGTCGGGGCCGGGCAGGCGGGTTGCCAAGTCGCGGTGTCCCTGCGGGAACAGGGACACCGCGGCCCCATCACGATCGTCGGTGACGAGCAGGTGGCGCCGTACCAGCGGCCGCCGCTCACGAAGGCCTACCTGGCGGGGGAGACCGACCTCGCCGGGCTCGCCTTGAGACAGGATTCCTACTACGACGACCACGGCATCAAGCTGATCAAGAACGAACGGGTGATCGGGGTCGACCGGCACGCACGGGTCGCCGTGCTGGGGTGCGCGAGAACGGTGGGCTACGACCACCTCGTGTTCGCGACGGGAGCGCGGCCACGTCCGTTGCCCATCCCCGGCGCCGAGCACGTGCTGAACCTGCGCACGGTCGCGGACGCGGACGCCATCAGGCAGAAGCTCGACGGCCAGATCGGCCTCGACGTCGTCGTCATCGGCGGCGGGTTCATCGGACTCGAATTCGCCGCCGTGGTCAGGAAACTGCGCCACGAGGTGACGGTCGTCGAAACCCAGCCGCAGGTGATGCAGCGTGCCTTGTCCAAGGAAACGGCGAAGCACCTGACCAACCGCCACCGCTCCGAAGGCGTGCAGATCCTCACCGGAACGGGTGTCGGCGCGGTCAGGGAGGGCTTCGTCGAACTGACGGACGGCAGCGTGCTCGTCGCGGACCTCGTGGTCGCGGGCATCGGCGTCATCCCGAACACCGAGGTCGCGCAGCGAGCGGGCCTCGCGGTCGACAACGGCATCATCGTCGACGCCCACCTGCGCACCGTCGACCCCCGCATCCACGCGGTCGGCGACTGCGCGCGGTTCGCCAGCACGCTCACCGGCGGCCTCACCCGCCTGGAGTCCGTGCAGAACGCCACGGACCAGGCCACGACCGTCGCGAGCGCCATCCTCGGCAGCGCGGAGCCCTACACCGCCCTGCCGTGGTTCTGGAGCGACCAGTACGACGTGAAACTGCAGATCGCGGGCCTCACCGATGGCCACGACCGCACGGTCACCGTCGGCGACCCGGCCGAGGGCAGGTTCTCGGTGTTCTGCTTCCGCGACGACCGGCTGATCGGCATCGAGGCCTACAACCGCCCGATCGACTTCCTCATGGGCCGCCGGGTCCTGGAGGCGGGCAGCCGGCTCACCCCGGAGATCGTCGCCCGGCCGGGCTTCGACCTGCGCACGAGCCAGCAGCAGGCGGCCTAGATGCGCACGCCGTCCGCGGAGCCGGATCCCGCCTGGCTAGAGCCAGCCGGCTTCCTCGGCGATGCGGATGGCGTCCACCCGGTTGCGCCCGTTGAGCTTGGTCATGATCGTGGTCATGTAGTTGCGGACCGTCCCGACCGAAAGGGACAGCGCGACAGCGATGTCAGGCGCGTCGGCGCCGTTCGCCGCCAGCCGCAGCACCTCCAGCTCGCGGTCGGTCAGCGGGCACTCGCCGCGGTCCCAGGCGGCCAGTGCGAGCTGGCTGTCCACGACGCGTTCGCCACCGGCGACCCGGCGGATCGCGTCGGCCAGCTCCGACGGCGGCGCGTCCTTGAGCAGAAAACCGTCCACGCGGGCCGCCAACGCCCGGCGCAACGTCCCCGGACGGCCGAGCGACGTCAGCATCAACGTCCTGACCTGCGGCATCGTCTCGCGGATCGTCGACGCGGCGGTCAGCCCGTCGAGGATCGGCAGGTCGATGTCGATCACGCAGACGTCGGGTTTGTGCTGACGCGCGGCCGGGACGATCTTGTCGCCCGAGCTCACCTCGACCACGACCTCGATGTCCGGTTCGAGGTTGAGCAGCGCGATGAGAGCACCGCGCACCATGTGCATGTCCTCCGCGAGCAGAACCCTGATCATCGCGCCCCTCCGCGCGCCACCTTATCTCCCAACGTTCATGTCGCGCTCCACGCCACATCGAGGCGGCACCACAAGGGTGAAGTGAGCTGCTTCGCGAAGGGATGCGCCATGGATCGCAGCGTCAACGTGACGGTCGTGTACTACTCCTCGACGGGAACGATTCACCGCCTGGCGACCGAGATCGCCGAGACGGCCGAGAAACGCGGCGCCGACGTGCGGCTGGTGCGGGCGGCGGAACTGGCGCCCCAGGCGGCTGTGCAGTCGCGTCCGGCGTGGGCGGCGCATCTGAAGGACACCGAGGACGTGCCGATCGCGGCGGTCGACGACGTGCTGTGGGCCGACGCGGTCGTCTTCGGCACGCCGACCCGGTTCGGCAACGTGTCCGCGCAGCTCAAGCAGTTCATCGACACGCTGGGGCCCGCGTGGTTCAGCGGCCTGCTGGCCGACAAGGTGTACAGCGCTTTCACCAGCGGCGGCAGCATTCACGGCGGCATGGAAACAACGCTCGTGTCGATCTACAACATGGTCTGCCACTTCGGCGGGATCATCGTGCCGCCGGGAGGAGATCTCAATCCCTACGGCACCTCCCACGTCCTGGGCGCGGACAACCGGCCCGTCTGCGACATCGCGTTGCAGGCGGCCCAAGTGCAGGCGGAACGCGTGGTGCGCGTCGCACGCGCGCTGAAGGAGGTCTGACCGCAGTGCGAGTGAAGGATGTTTTCGTCAGTGGCAACGGAGTGCGCCTGCCAGAGACGCTGACCGTCGCGGACGCGATCGCCTCGGGGGAGTGCGAGCCGAAGCTCGTCGCGCGCACGGACGTCGAGTCGGTCGCCGTGTCACCGCACGAGTCGGCGGCCGAGATGGCGGTCGCCGCGGCGCGGATCGCGTTGCAGCGCGCGAGGTCCGGGCCGGAGGACGTCGACCTGATCCTGCACGCCACCACCTACCACCAGGGCCAGGACCTGTGGCCGGTCGGCTCGTACATCCAACGAGAGACCGTCCGGAACAACTGTCTGGCACTGGAGATCCGGCAGATGTCCAACGGCGGCATGGCCGCGCTGGACCTCGCGGTGGCGTACCTGGGTTCCAGGCCGGGCAAAGACGCTCTCCTGACCACCTCGGACCGCTTCTGCCTGCCGGGCATCGACCGGTGGCGCACCGACCCCGGAACCCCTTACGGCGACGGCGCGTCGGCGATCGTGCTGACCCAGCGCGGCGGGTACGCGAGGCTGCTTTCGTTGGCTATCAATGCGGACTCGGACTTGGAACCGCTCCACCGCGGCGACGTGCCGTTCGGACTGGCGCCGTTCTCGCACCGCATCCCGGTGGACTTCGAGGAGGCCAAGCACACGTTCAGCCGCGAGTTCGGGCTCTCCTACGGCATCAACAAGGCCAACGCGGGCCAGATGCGGTGCGTGGAGGAAGCGCTCGCGGACGCCGACATGAAGATCGGTGACGCCGACTGGGTGATCCTGCCGCACTTCGGCCGGCGGCGCCTGGACGTGAACTACCTGCGCCCGTACGACATCGCGCCCGAACGCACCACGTGGGAGTGGAGCCGCACGGTCGGCCACCTCGGCGCCGGCGACCAGTTCGCGAGCCTCGACCACCTCGTCGAGAGCGGCAAGGCCGAGTCGGGCCAGCGGATCGTGATGTTCGGCGTCGGTGCCGGCTACAGCTGGGGCTGCGCGGTCCTCGAAATGGTGTGAGCGACCAGATCCCGTTGAACTCAGTTCAACGGGATCTCCGCGCGCAACCGGAACGTGCGCTCGGGAGTGAGACCGGCGTGCAGGTCTCCGCCCAAAGCACGGACGCGAGTCGTGAGGTTGCCGATTCCGCTGCCGTCGCGGGACCTCTGCTCGGCCACCGCGATCCCGTCGTTGATGATGTCCATCGTCACCAGGTGCCGCGAGCTGTTCAGCACGATCTCGCAGTGCTCGGCCTTGCTGTGCCGCAACAGGTTCGTCACGCCCTCGCGCAGCACCGTCGCGAGCGTCACCGTCACGTCCTTGGGCAGCTGGTCGCACGCGTCGATGCGGACGGTCACCTCGATGTCGGCCGCGGACAGCAACGCCTGCGCCGACTGGGTCTCCTCGTCGAACGACAGCTCGCGGTAGCTCAACGCCACAGACCGCACGTCCACCAGCGCCTGCCGGGAGATCTCGAGCACCTCGGTGAGCTCCTGCCGCGCCCGCGCCGGGTCGATGGTCGCCAGTCGGTGCGTAAGTTCACTCTTCAGTGTGATGGCGGAGAGGCTGTAGCCGAGCAGGTCGTGCAGGTCGCGCGCGAACCGCAGCCGTTCCGTCGTGACCGCGGCCGTCGCCAGTTCCTCGCGCGCCTCGTGCAGCTCGTTCACCATCTGCCGCAGCCTGGTCAGCGCGTACACGACCAGGCCGTGGTTCGTGGTGGCGAGGAAGCCCCACGCGATCCCGACGATCGTGCCGTCGAGCACGACCTGCAGGTACACCTGGCCTGCGACCACGGCCACGAAGACCGCCCAGCCGTAGCGCGGCGGCAGCACCAGGATCGCGCACCCCGCGAGGAAGCCGGGCAACCCGAGGTACGCGTTCTGGAAAACGAGCTCCGGCACGTAGACGCACACCGCGAGCAGCCCGAGCGCCACGGCGGTGCGGGCCGACCAGCCCGGCGGATGCGCCCTGGCGAAGCAGCTGAGCACGAGCGCGACCGACCCGGCGACACCGAGAACCGTGGCCACGATCCCGGCCGGCCACAGGGTCGAGGTGTAGTACAGCGCGAGCGAGATCGACCCGAGGCCGTAGCAGACCACCACGGTGGTGAGCAGCGTGTGGGCGAACCGGGTGGCCATCGGCGGGCGGGCCGGACGGCTGCTCGTCTCCTGCTCCTGCGACGACGGTTCGGCGGGCACCTCGGCGCGCAGCCGGTACGTGCCGCCGGGGGCCGCCTCGGAGACCAGTGAACCGCCGATCGCGGTGGCGCGGGTGGCGAGGTTCGCCGTGCCGCTGCCGTGTCCGGCCGGCGCCTCCGGCGGCACGCCGTCGTTGACGATCTCCAGCGCCACCCGGTCCTGGCCGGTGATGGTGATCGAGCACCGCGTGGCGTCGCTGTGCCGCAGCAGGTTCGTCACGCCCTCGCGCAACACGGTCGCGAGCACCGTGCGGGAACGGGGTGACAGCTCGGCGTGGTCGGCCTCGATCGTCACGGTGACACCCGCCGCGGCGAGCACCCCCTGCGCCGAGGCGATCTCGTCGGTCAGCGACAGCTCGCGGTAGCTCGACGCGACCGCACGAACGTCCGTCAGGGCCTCGCGGGCGATGCCGAGGATCTCGCCGAGCTCCCGCGCCGCCCGTTCGGCGTGCACCCCGATGAGCTTGCGGGTCAGCTCGACCTTCAACGTGATCGCGGACAGGCTCAGCCCGAGCAGGTCGTGCAGGTCGCGGGCGAACCGCAGCCGTTCCTGCGCGACCGCGAGCTCGGCCAGCTCCGACCGGACCCGTTCCAGCTCGGCGACCAGCGACGGCAGCCGGGACAGCCCGTAGACGACCAGGCCGGCGATGAACGTGAGCAGCACGAGGTAGCCGAACGCGGCCAGGTCGGGGTAGGTCGCCCACTGGATCGCGCCGTTGCTGAACACGACGGCGCCGAAAGCCACCCAGCGCACCCGTTTCGGCAGCACGAGCAACGCGCTGCCGGCGAGGAAGCCCGGCATGCCGAGCCAGGCGTTCTCGAAGAAGAACGCCGGAACGTAGACGAGCACGGCGAGCGCTGCCAGCGCCAGGTATCCGCGCGGGGAGTGGTTGTCCGCGCCCGGCCGGCTGAACACCCGCAGCTGCAGGAACCCGATCGTGAACAGCAGCGCGAGCGACACCGTGATCCGTCCCGGTGTCGCCCCGCCCTGAAGCACGTAGGTGAAGCCGTTCGCGAGAAAGTTCGCGAAGACGATGCTGACAACGACGTACGCCAAACGACGGGACACCGACGAGTGCGCTTGTCGTTGTGTCACAGCAGCTCCCACACGAGGTTCGGGACGCGGCCATGATAATGGCGCTTCCTGGGAAATCTCGCGTTTCGAGATCCGCGATCGGAGCAACATGACGACGGCTCAACACCTCACGACGACGAGCCCGGCACCGGCCAGGTAGGAGACCACGTCGGCGACCAGGGTCTTCTCCAGCTGCAACGCCTCCGCCACCACGGCGATCGAGGTCTCCGCGTCCAGCAACGACTTCGCGATCTCCGTGGCCGGTGCGCTGTGCAGGATCGCCTGGTAGGCGAGGCCGGGACAGGCGAGCGCCTGGTCGCCGTTGAGCCGCTCGATCTCGGTGCCTTTCCGCATCCGGACAGGTTCGTCGTCCTCGATGTGCGGCAACGTGAACACGGCGTCCTTGGTCACCGCGACCACCGAGAGGATCGGCCCGGCGCCGTCGTTGAGGCCCAGCGACGGCACGACGCAGCCGCCGAGCTGGTCGAGCGTGTTCTTGAGCTTGCGCCAGATCAGGCACGGGCCGCTGCCGGTCTTCCACCGCACGAAGTTCTCGTGCAGCGCGGAGATGTTCTCGAGCGCGACCGGGCCGAGGCTCATGCGGTGCAACGCCTCGCGGACGAGAGGGCTGGTGTCCGCGATCTCGATCGCGCCCCATCTGCCGTGCACGACGAGGTGCTCGGTGCCCTCGTCCACGAAAGCGTCCTCCAGCAACGACCACAGCGGGCGGCCGGTCGGGACGTGCACCTGTGTGCGCACCACGGCGCCTCCGCTCAGGCTGTCGGGACTCACATGAACAACGGAAACGGGTTGAGCTCGTCGTAGCGGCGTGGCCGGTCCAGCCGACCCAGTTGTACGGGCACGTCGTAGAGCCGCCCTTGAGCGAATCTGGACCAGAAATGCCTGAGCCCCGGCACCACCACCCGCACGACGGGCAGCCCGATGTCGGGTCTGGTCTGGTCGAGCACCAGCAGCTCCATTCCCCGCGCCCGCAGAGTGTCCTTGATGGCGCGGATGTCGTCCACCAGGTCCCGGCGGTGCGTGTAGCCGTGGTGGAACGGGTCGCGGGCCGGCACGTCCGGATCGGGCGCGAGCCACGGCTCGCCGGCCAGCTTCGCGGTCTCGCACCAGTGCCGCATGTCGGTGTCGAGCTCGGCCAGGTCGACCGGCTCGCACACCGCGGGCATGCACTGGTTCAGCTCGGCGAGCGCGCGGCGGGCGGCCACGCGCGGGTCGAGGTGGGCGCCGCAGCCGAACATGATGTCCTCGCGCGGGCCGTCCGTGCGGCGCGACACCGCCACCATGGCCGGTACGCCCAGGTCGGAGGTGACGTCGAGCAGCCACACCTCGCGGCCGAGGCTCGCGTGGACCTGCCGCAGCTCGTCGATCCACGGGTCGTGGAACGCGTCGAGGTCCATGCCCGGCATGGGCGTGCGGTTGTACCACCAGAGCGCGACCGCGTCGCGTTCCACGAGCTCCAGAAGGCCCTGCAGCACTGCGTCCTCGATGCTGCTGCCCGCGGCGCAGCCGTTGGAGTTGGACGTGATGCTCGGCGGACAGGGGGCGCCGAAGTAGAGCATGCCGGTGGGCAGGAGCTTGTGGCGTCGTTCGGTGAGCGACCAGAGCGGTGTCCAGTCCATCACCTCGTCCTCGTCGAACGGGGCGGGGACGTACTGGAACGACGAGTGGCTCGCGTTCCAGGCCTCGCGGTCGTCGAACTGGCGGGGGTGGAAGTGCTGCACGTCGTCGGGGTGGATCGCGAGGTTGCCCAGCGAGGTGTAGCTGCCGCTGACCCGTGCCTCGTCGCCCGCGAACGCGCCGCTGCGGCGTTCCACGGCCTCGCACAACGCGCCGACCTGGGCGTCGAGTGGAGTGACGCCCTTGCCGCCGGTGTCCGCGCGCAACGCCGACCGCAGCCCTTCGAGGCCCTCGCCCGCGGCCGCGACGTTCGAGCCGGACACGAACGAGTTGAAGAAGGCGGGTCCGGTGGGGTTGCGGCGGATGTCCTTGATGATCCCGGTGACCGGGCCGACGAGATGCCGGTAGTGGTCGAGCACTTCCTGCGGCGGCGACGACCGGTGGCCGCCGCCGTCGCAGGAGCGCTTCACGCGACTGAAGAGTTCGACCGGCTCGAACGCCCTGCGCGCGACGATCGCGGGGTCTCCGCAGCCGTGGCATTGCGGGCGGGCCCGCACCTCGTGCTGGGTGACCTTCATGGTCAGGCTGTCGTAGCACCAGATGGACCGCTGCGCGTCGTGCCGCAGCCCGGCGAGCCACTTGGTGGCCTCGACCGCCGCGATCTCCAGCGCGGTCGCGGTGAGCGACGGGAGACCGATGGCGGGGCGGGGCGCGGGTCCCCGTTGACCGCACCTCGCCCGGACGTGCGCCTCGGCCTTGCGGTTCTCCGACAGGCGGATCGCGAGGCAACGCCAGCACGCGCCGGCGCCAGGGGTGATGAACGGACCGACGTTGACCTGTGCGCCGACGGGCTTGACCAGCATCCAGGGCGTGCCGTCCGCGCGGTGGCCCGCGTCGATGTCGCGGAGTTCGGGAGCCAGGTAGTCCGCGCACACCACGACGGTCAGGTCGCCACACCCCGAGGTGACCGTGAGTCCGTTGCGGTGCAAGGCTTCCGCGACCGCGCCGCGGTCGATGTCGCCGATCGCGACCACGGAGACGAGCGACGTCGTCGTCGCCGCCACCGCGTCCGCCGGGTCGAGGCCGGCCGCGTCCCAGTACGCGAGCGCCGCCTCGGTCGTGGCCGAACCGTCCTCCTCGCCGCGCCGCCCGATCAGGCCCGCCGCGGCGAGCCTGGAGAGCATGCGCCCGACCTTGTCGGCCGACAGGTCCGCGGGCACGTCCCGCAGCAGTGTCGCCAGGTCACGGGTGCCGTCGAGCAACGGCGCCAGTGCCTCGACGTGCGTGCCCTCGATGGCGGTGACCCCCGACTCGCCGAAGAGGTAGACGGCCTCGCCGTGCACGACCTGGGCCTGGAGGTGGCGCCGGAACCCGATGCGTTGTTCGCCGGGTTCGGCCACTTCGCTTCTCATGCTGTTCCGCTTCTCACGCGGCAGCGAGCACGTTGTCGTACGTCGAGTACCAGCCGCCGGGGGAGGTGCCGACGCAGGGCCGCGTCGTGATCGTGACGCCGCAGCGGGGCTCACGGTCGAACTCGTAGATCTTCATGTCGTCGGAGTCGTCAGTGGCGGTGGTGACGGAAGCCAGGTGCTCCACGGTGACGGTGGGGTACATGTGCGTCTCCGATGTTTGCGTGTCATTTGGTGTGGGTAATTCTGCGGACCAGCGGTAATGGGTCGGTAGTTACCGCCTAATGCGCCCCGGTATGAAGTTTTCATACCCGTCACGGGCAGAACTCACCTGACATCGGTGGCCTGTGCACTAACGCGTCCCCGTTGGGCCGAGCAGACTAATGACCGTGCTCGGAACCGAAGGAGGGGTCGCGATGCAGATCAAGGTCCTGGGGCCCGTCGAGGCCAAGGTGAACGGTCGCTCGGTGACACCCACGGCGGCCAAGCCGCGGCAGATTCTCGCGCTGCTGGCGCTGCACTCGGGATCCGTCGTGTCCGTGCCGACGCTGATCGAGGAGCTGTGGGGAGACCGCCCGCCGCGCAGCGCCCGCACCACGTTGCAGACCTACATCCTGCAGCTGCGCAAGCTGATCGGGGACGCGCTGTCGCGGTCCGGGGAGAGCGGCGCGAAGGAGGTGCTGGTCACCCGCTACGGCGGCTACCTGCTCGACGTGCCGCCGGAGTCCGTCGACGTGCACGAGTTCGAGCGCCTTTCGCGGGCAGGCCAGCAGGCGTACGACGTCGAGGACTACAAGTCGGCTTCCCGGTTGCTGCGGCAGGCCCTGGAGATGTGGCGTGGCCCGGCCGTCGTGGACGTGCGGCCCGGCATGCCGCTCGGCATCGAGGTCGTGCGCCTGGAGGAGCAAAGGCTCGGCGTGCTCGAGACCCGCATCGACGCGGAGCTGCGGATGGGCAAGCACAAGGCGTTGCTCAGCGAGCTGTCCGTGCTGACGGTGCAGAACCCGATGAACGAGAACCTGTGCGCGCAGTACATGATCTCGCTGTTCCGCGCGGGACGGCAGTGGCAGGCGCTCGACGCGTTCAAGGGCCTGCGCAACACCCTGATCGAGGAGCTCGGCGTCGAACCGTCGTCGCGCCTGCAGACGTTGCAGCACGCGATCCTGACGTCCGACCCGCGGCTGGACAGCGCGGAAACCCGGCAGCTGCAACGGCTTCTCGCTTAGAGTTCGGCTCCAGCGACCCCCTCCACACTGTGGCGGGGGTCGTTTTCCTTTGCATGGCAACGGTTTCTTCGAGGATGCCTCCACTGGATTACAGGCGTGCGCTGGCAACCTCTCTTCGTGGGCGCGCGGAAACCGCCCGCTGGAGGAAAGGAAAGCAGCCGTGAGCGCACTGACCATCGAGGGCCTCAAAGAGATCCTCAACGAGGCCGCGGGCGACGACGACTCGTTCAAGCCGGGCCAGGACATTCTCGACATCCCGTTCCTCGAGCTGGGCTTCGACTCCCTCGCCCTGCTGGAGACGGTCGCGCTGATCAAGCGCAAGCACGGGGTCGCCGTCGCCGACGACGAGATGGCGTACATCGAGACGCCGCGTCAGTTGCTGGACAAGGTCAACGGACAGATCGCGGCCTGACGCCGGCGACTCGGGAACGGAGACGGGCATGACGCACACCACCACGCACACGGTCATGATCGGTGCTCCCGCCAAGGTGGTCTACGACCTGGTCGCGGACGTGACGACCTGGCCGTACACCTTCGGACCCACGGTGCACGCCGAGGTGTTCGAACGGGAGGGCTCGACGGAACGGTTGCGGTTGCACGCGTTCGCCAACGGTGACGTGCGCACGTGGACGTCTCGTCGCGAGCTCGACCCGGCGAACCTGCACATCAAGTTCCAGCAGGAACGTTCGGCGGCACCGGTGAAGACGATGGGCGGGGAGTGGCGGATCGTCCCGATCGCCGACTCGGCGACCCGGGTCGATCTGCTCCACCACTTCACCGCTGCCCAGCCGGAGGCGGTCGACGTCATCCTGAACGCCGTCAACAACAACAGCGACGCCGAGCTGGCCGCGTTGAAGCGCGCGGCCGAGTACGGCGACGACTACGACAAGCTGGTGCTGTCGTTCTCGGACAGCATCACGATCCACGCGAGCCGCAAGGACGTCTTCGAGTTCCTGTACCGGTCGGACCTGTGGCCGGAGCGTCTGCCGCACGTGGCGCGGCTGGACCTGAAGGAAGCCGTCACCGGCGTGCAGTCCATGGAGATGGACACGCGCAGCCCGGACGGGTCGATCCACACCACGCACTCGGTGCGGGTCTGCTTCCCGTACGACAGCATCGTCTACAAGCAGACGCACACACCGCCGATCATGGCGGCGCACGTCGGCAGGTGGACGTTCAGGGACATCGGCGACGGCATCGAGGCCGGTATCGAGGCGACGTCGCACCACACGGTCGTCATCCGGCCGGAGGTCGTGCCCGAGGTGCTGGGGGCCGACGGCACGCTGGAGCGCGCCCGCGAGCTCATTCGCCACGCGCTGGGCACCAACAGCCTCACGACGTTGCGGCACGCCAAGGAATTCGCCGAAAACGGGTGAGGTGACGCGATGGGGTTGGGTGGCGCGGACTTGCTGACAGCCGCTGCGCGCGCCGCAAGCCGCAACGGGCTCTACGTGGTGTCGATGTACCTGGAGAAAGCCGCGGTCGAGCATCAGCGCAAGGGTTGTCCCTCCGAGGTGGGCCACTGCGCTTATGAGATCGAGGCTTCTCGTGTACTGCTGTCGGGGTTCTAGATGAGGCTCTACGACATCTCGCTGCGCCGCACCAGCCTGTCCATTTCGGACAGACTGGTCGCGGCGCGGCGCCTCGACGCGCTCGGAGTCACGTTCGTCGACGGAGGCCGGCCCTCGCGGTGGTTCTACAACCGCGCGGCGGTCGAGCTCCGGTTGCGGACCGCCACCCTCGTCGCCTCCGGTGGTGCGGAGGACCTCACCGCACTGCTCGCCGCGGAAACCCCCGCGGTGGCGATAGTTGTCCAAGGGCACGGCTTTTCCGTCATACGAGAAGCCGTGCGTCAACTCGTGCGCGCCGAACGGCGAGTGATCGTCGAGGCGCGGGACTTCTTCGACGGCTGGCTGATCGACCCCGAACACGCTTTGGAGGTCGTGCTGACCGCCGCCGAAGCAGGAGCGGAAACCGTGCTGTTGCACGACACGGCGGGTGCGTTGTGGCCCGACCAGGTGGGCGAGATCGTCGCCACGGTCGCGGAAACGGGTGTGCCCCTTGGGTTTGGTTGTCACGAAGACGGCGGCTCCGCGGCGAAACAACTGTTCGCGGCGGACGCGGGGGCTGGGCTCGTACAGGGGTCCTACGCCGTCGTTCGAGGTGGCCTCGATCGGGCCGTTTCACCATCGGTTCATTCGGCAGAAACAGGTATCGCTCCCGTGCCCTGTCCGAGATTGGAGCAGACCGTGTCCGCACAGAAGGCGATTGGAGGTGTCCGATGAGTCGTCGCGCCGTCATCACCGGGGTGGGCGTGGTCGCACCTGGTGGCATCGGAACGAAGGCGTATTGGCAACTGCTGTCCGAAGGGCGTACGGCGACTCGCATCATCACGCACTTCGACGCGTCTCCGTACCGCTCCCGCATGGCGGGTGAAGCAGACTTCGACCCCGTGCGCGAAGGCCTTACGCCGCAAGAGATCCGAAGGCTCGACCGGGCCGCGCAGTTCGCGGTCGTCGCGGGCCGTGAGGCGATGGCCGACTCGGGCATCGAGTTCGACCAGCTCGACCCCGGCCGCATCGGTGTCTCGCTCGGCACCGCGGTCGGCTGCACGACCTCGCTGGAGCGCGAGTTCATCGTCGGCTCCGACCGGGGCAAGTACTGGGAGGTCGACGCGTCCTACGCGGTCCCGCACCTCTACGACTACTTCACGCCGTCCTCGATGGCGACGGAGCTGGCGTGGACGGTCGGCGCCGAGGGACCGGTCTCCGTTGTCTCCACGGGCTGCACCTCGGGCCTGGACTCGGTCGGATACGCGGCCGAGCTGATCATGGAGGGCTCCGCGGACGTCGTCGTCACGGGCGGCACCGAAGCTCCGCTCTCCCCGATCACCGTGGTGTGCTTCGACGTCATCCGCGCGTCCAGCACCCGCAACGACGACCCGACCACCGCCTGCCGCCCGTTCGACAAGACGCGCGACGGACTGGTGCTGGGCGAGGGTTCCGCGATCATCGTGCTCGAGGAGCTGGAACACGCTCGGGCTCGCGGTGCGCACATCTACGGTGAGGTCGCCGGCTTCGCCTCGCGGTGCAACGCCTACCACATGACGGGCCTGCACCCCGAGGGCATCGAGATGTCCGACGCCATCAACATCGCGTTGAAGCAGGCGCGTGCGGACGCCACGGACGTCGGGTACATCAACGCGCACGGCTCGGGCACCAAGCAGAACGACCTGCACGAGACGGCGGCGTTCAAGCGTTCGCTCGGTGCGCACGCGTACAAGACGCCGGTGTCGGGCTTCAAGTCCATGATCGGGCACTCGCTCGGCGCGATCGGGTCGCTGGAGATCGTCGGCTCGCTGCTGGCGTTCGAGGAGGACCTCATCCCGCCGACGGCGAACCTGCACGAGCCGGACCCCGAGTGCGACCTCGACTACACGCCGCTGGTCGCGCGAGAGAAGAAGGTCAACACGGTTCTCACCGTGGGCAGTGGTTTCGGTGGATTCCAGAGCGCCATGGTGCTCAAGAAGGTGGAAGGGGCAGGCCGGTGACTCGTGCGGTGGTGACGGGAATCGGCATCGCGTCGCCGAACGGGCTGGGGCCGACCGCGTACTGGCGGGCGACCCTGCACGGGGAGGCGGCGATCAGGCCGATCACCCGGTTCGACAGCGCCAACTACTGGGCGAAGATCGCCGGTGAGGTGCCGGGCTTCGAGGCAGGCCGGCACCTGCAGGGCCGGCTGCTGCCGCAGACGGACCACATGACGCGGTTGACGCTGGTGGGCACGGACTGGGCGTTGCGCGGCGCGGGTGTGCAGCCCAACGACATCCCGGACACCGACATCGCGGTGATCACCGCGGCGACGGCGGGCGGGTACGAGTTCGGTCAGCGCGAGCTGCAGAAGCTGTGGCACCAGGGCCCGGAGTACGTCTCGGCGTACCAGTCGTTCGCGTGGTTCTACGCGGTCAACACGGGCCAGATCTCCATCCGTCACGGCACACGCGGTCCCGGCGCGGTGGTGGTGTCCGAGCAGGCCGGTGGCATCGACTCCATCGGGCACGCCCGGCGCCAGCTGCGCAAGGGTGTCCAGCTGGCGTTGACCGGCGGCATGGACTCGTCGTTGTGCCCGTGGGCCTGGGTGGCGCACCAGGCGTCGGGTTGCCTGTCTCGCAGCAACAACCCGAAGCGCGCCTACCTGCCGTTCGACCGCGACGCCTCCGGGTACGTTGCGGGCGAGGGCGGCGCGATCATGGTGGTCGAGACGCCGGAGTCGGCGGCAGGGCGTCCCGGCACCCGCATCTACGGCGAGATCGTCGGGTACGCCTCGACGTTCGACTCGCGGATGCCGTCGAGGGAGCCGGGGCTGAAGCGGGCGGCCGAGCTGGCGTTGCGCGACGCCGGCATGGACGCCTCGGAGATCGACGTCGTGTTCGCCGACGCGGCGGGCATTCCCGAGCTCGACAAGGCCGAGGCCGAGGCGATCAAGGGGATCTTCGGGCCGTTCGGTGTGCCGGTGACGGCGCCGAAGACCATGACCGGGCGGCTGTTCGCCGGTGGTGGCTCGCTGGACGTCGCCTCGGCGATCCTCTCGATCTACTGGTCGGCGATTCCGCCCACCGTCAACGTCGAGAACGTCGTGCCGGAGTACGAGCTCGACCTCGTGATGAACGAGGCGCGGCACGGCAAGATCAAGGCCGCTCTGGTGCTCGGCCGCGGCAAGGGCGGGTTCAACTCCGCCATGGTGGTTCGCGAGTACAGGTGATGTTGTCCGCACAGGGGTCGTGAGGTCTTCCTCGCGGCCCCTGTCGCTTTTCTGGAGGCTTCTTGTGGATGTGGCACTGATGTTTCCCGGGCAAGGGTCGCAGTACCCGCGGATGGCGGCATCGCTGTACGGGACCGAGCCCGTGTTCACCTCGGTGATCGACGAGGTGTTCGAGCTGTTCGGCGAGGTCGGTTCCCTCGCCTGCGAGGACTGGCTGTCGGGTGCGGACGTTGATCACGTGTCTCGTGCGCAGCCGTTGTTGTTCGCGGTCGACTACGCGTTGGGACGCATGGTCTTGTCCTGGGGTGTCTCGCCGGTCGCGCTGATCGGGCACTCCGCCGGTGAGGTGGTCGCGGCGACGCTGGCCGGCGTGTTCTCGTTGGAGGAGGCCGCTTCTCTCGTTCGGGACCGGGTGTTGTCGGCCGTGCCGATCCCGTCCGGTGGCATGCTGGCCGTCGCGGCTTCCGAGGCTGATCTGGTGCCCTATCTGGAAGGCGACGTGGCGATCGCGGCGGTGAACTCGGCTCGGCAGACGATGCTGGCCGGGTCCGACGAACCGCTGGCCCGCGTCCGTTCCCGGCTGGAGGCCGCCGAGTACATCGTCGTGACCGTGCCGGCTTCGACGCCGTTCCACAGCCCTGCGATGCAGCCTGCCGTGGACGAGGCTCTGGCTTCGTGGAGCGCTTCTCCTCGTCCTCCGGTCATGCCGGTCTACTCGGGTTACACGGGCAAGCTGATGACGGCCGAGGACGCGTTGTCCGCGCGGTTCTGGACCCGGCAGCTCACGGACGCCGTCTACTTCGGACCGGCCTTGAACGAGCTCGTGGCGATGTACGACGTGCTGCTGGTGGAAGCCGGGCCTGGTCAGACGTTGACGTCGTTCGCGCGCCGTACCAAGGCAGTGCGGTCGGGAAGTTCTCAGGTGCTGCCGCTGCTGGACGCGTCGGATTCCGTCGAGGCCGCTCGTTCGCGGCTGGTGTGACGCGTAAAAGGGCCGCCCTCCCAGGAAGAGGGCGGCCCTTTGGCGACTTCTAGTCGATACCGCGGACGATGTGGTCTTCGTTCTCCGGTGGCCATATTTCGTTGGTGTCCATACCTTCAAAGGTAAGTACGGTGATTCAGCTCTCACTTGAGCACTAGTCGTCGAGAAGGGCCACGGCCCTGGTCCAGCCGGCGCCCGCACCCTTGATCTTGACCGGGAACGCGACGACGGTGAACCCGAAGTCCGGCAACGTCTCCAGGTTCGCGAGCCGCTCGATCTGGCAGTACTCGCGGTCGCGTCCGGCGAAGTGCGCGGGCCACAGCACGCTCTCGTCCTTGGTCGCCAGGTAGCGCTTGACGATGTCCGGGAACGGCGCGTCGAGGCTGAAGGCGTCGGTGGCGATCACCTTGACTCCCAGGTCCAGCAACATGTTCGTGGCGGGGCCGTCGAGTCCGGTGTAGTCGGTGAAGTAGGTCTGGGTGCCGGCGTGCTCGGCGGCGCCGGTGTCGAGGATGACGACGTCCATCGGCTTCGGCGTGTACCCGATGCGGGCGAACTCCTTCTCAAGGACCTCGGGCCCGATGACGCCGGTGCCGTGGCCGCGGACGTCGAGCTTCACGCCGGGGTTGTGGAACCACTCCAGCGGCATCTCGTCGATGTGGCGCGGGATTCCGTTGCCGTACGTGGTCTTCGAGCCGTAGTGGCTCGGGGCGTCCACGTGGGTGCCGGTGTGGGAGGTGAGGCTGATCCTGTCCAGCGTCAGGAACTCCGAGTCCCGCAGCACCGACACGTCGAAGTCGATGCCCAGCCTCGCTTTCAGCTGCTCGGCCATGTGTTCGGCACCCTGGGCGGCCGTGAGCACCTCGTGCGTCACCGGGTCCGCTTCGTACGCGGATGCGTCAATGTGGGAAGACAGGTCGATGATGCGCATGGTCGTGAGCTTGGTGGGCGTTCCTTGAGCACGTCTCAAGACGCGGTGTGCATGGTTTCCTCAGCCTGACACCGGTTTTGGGGAGATTCTCATGATCACCTTCGTCAACCGCTTCACGCTCACCGGTGACCCCGAGGAGTTCGAGAAGGCCTTCGACGAGACGGCGGCGTTCCTGCGTGAGCAGCCGGGCCTGATCAAGTACACGCTGTCGCGCCAGCTGGACGACCCGGCCTCGTACGTGAACATCGCGTTGTGGGAGAGCGCCGACGCTCTGCGTGCCGCGCTGGCGCATCCGGACTTCGGCAACCACGCCAAGGC
The DNA here is from genome assembly GCF_040629405.1 of Lentzea sp. NPDC005914. Classification (NCBI taxonomy): domain Bacteria; kingdom Bacillati; phylum Actinomycetota; class Actinomycetes; order Pseudonocardiales; family Pseudonocardiaceae; genus Lentzea; species Lentzea sp. NPDC005914. Next base: position 63,651 of record NZ_JBEXVQ010000008.1, read on the forward strand.
GATGCGCGGTCTGGCCGAGTCCTTTGGCGCTGTCTTCACGCCGCGTCTGTCCTTCGAAGCCTGATGGGGCCTTTGGAGGGTCTTCGCGTGGTCGAGTTCGGCGGCATCGGGCCCGGTCCGCACGGCGCGATGCTGCTCGCGGACCTCGGCGCGGAGGTCGTGCGGGTCGAGCGTCCGTCCGGCGGTCTGTCCGTGGTGCCGGACGCCTCCCGCGACTTCCTGTTGCGCGGCAGGCGTTCGGTGTCCGCGGACCTGAAGTCCGCTGACGGCCGTGCCTCGGTGCTGTCCCTGATCTCGTCGGCGGACGTGGTGATCGAGGGCTTCCGTCCCGGTGTCCTGGAACGGCTGGGGCTGGGGCCTTCCGACTGTCTGGCGGTCAATCCCGGTCTGGTCTACGCGCGGATGACCGGGTGGGGCCAGACCGGTCCGCTGGCCGACCGTGCCGGGCACGACATCAACTACCTGTCGCTGACCGGTGTGCTGCACGCGATCGGCAAGCCTCCGCTGAACCTGGTCGGCGACTTCGGCGGTGGGTCGTTGTACATGGTTCTGGGCGTGCTGGCGGCGTTGTGGGAACGCCAGCGCACCGGCCGTGGTCAGGTCGTCGACGCGGCGATCGTCGACGGGGTGGCCTCGCTCGCCCAGATGGTCTGGTCGATGAAGTCGCAGTCGGTGTGGGAGGACGCGCCCGACTCGAACCTGCTGGACGGCGGGTGCCCGTTCTACTCGCTGTACGAGTGCGCGGACGGTCGTTCCGTCGCCGTGGGGTCTTTGGAACCGCAGTTCTACGCGTTGTTGTTGTCCGGTCTGGGGTTGTCCGTGGACGATCTTCCGTCCCAGATGGACCGTGATGGCTGGCCGTTGCTGCGCAAGACGTTCGCGGAGGCGTTCCTCGCCCGGACGCGCGACGAGTGGTCCTCGGTGTTCGCGTCGTCCGATGCCTGCGTGACGCCGGTGCTGACGTTGGAGGAGGCGGCATCGCATCCGCATCTGGTGGCACGTGGTGTGTTCACCGCGGAAGGCGCTGCCGCCCCGGCACCGCGCTTTCTATAGCTTGGTGAAGAACTCGATGATGTCGCCGGCGTGTGCCTGAGGTTCCTCCATCGCGACGAAGTGGCCGCCGGGGTTGCCCTCGCCCCACCGGACGATGTCGTTCGTCTGTTCCGCGAGCCGGCGGATCCCCGGCGCCCCGTTGTACACGCCGGTCGGTGCGTGCTGCTGTCCGGTGGGCCAGGCGAACCGCGTGTTGTCGTACATGAACCACGACGAACTCGCGGCGGTGGCGGTGAACCAGTAGATGCTCGCGTTGGTGAGCAGCAGGTCGCGGTCGATCGCCAGTTCCGGCAGTGCGGCGGTGGGCGTGAACTCCTGGAACTTCTGCATCAGCCAGCCCAGCAGCCCGGTGGGCGAGTCGGTCCAGCCGTAGGAGAACGTCTGCGGTGCGACGCGCAGCAGCGTGTGGTGGTCGACGGCGTACTTGGACCACTGCTCGATCTGCGCGAAGATCGACCGTTCGTCCTCGGTCAGGTCGGTCGTCTCGTCCGGGAACCCGAGGCCGCCGTCGATGTGCACGCCGACCACGCCGTCCGGGTCGGCCTTCGCGACCTCCTGCGAGATGTACGCCCCGAGGTCTCCGCCTTGCGCGCCATAGCGTTCGTAGCCGAGCCGGTGCATCAGCTCGGCCCACATGCGTCCTGCACGTGCGGCGCTGAACCCGGTTTCCGTTGGCGCGTCGGAGAAACCGAAGCCGGGCACGGACGGCACCACGACGTGGAAGTGCTCGGTCAGCAGGCCGATCGTGCTCGTGAACTCGACGATCGAGTTGGGCCAGCCGTGCGTGAGGATCAGGGGCAGCGCGTCCGGGTTCTTCGACCGCACGTGCAGGAAGTGCACGCGCAGCCCGTCGATCTCGGTTGTGAACTGGGGAAACGCGTTGAGCCGGCGTTCCTGCGCGCGCCAGTCGAAGCCGTGCCGCCAGTGGTGCGCGAGGTCCTTCAGGTAGTCGGCCGGGACGCCGCGGCTCCAGCCTTCACCGGGGAGCTGCCTCGGCCAGCGCGCCTGGTCGAGCCGGGCGTGCAGGTCGTCGAGGTCGGTCTGCGGGATGTCGATGTGGAACGGCGTGATCGTCATGTCCGTGACGCTATTCGTGAAATAGGACAGATCCGGTCCCAGTTCGCGCCCGACATCGTTCGCAGGACTAAGTTCTTCGTCGTGGAACTGCGAATCTTCACCGAGCCCCAGCAGGGTGCGAGCTACGACGACCTGCTCCGCGTGGCCCGGACGGCCGAGGACGCCGGGTACGGCGCTTTCTTCCGCTCCGACCACTACCTCAAGATGGGATCCTCCGACGGCCTGCCAGGCCCGACGGACCCGTGGATCACCTTCGCCGGCCTCGCCCGCGACACCAGCACGATCCGCCTGGGCACGCTGATGACCGCCGCGACGTTCCGCTACCCCGGCCCGCTCGCCATCAGCGTCGCGCAGGTCGACCAGATGTCCGGCGGCCGCGTGGAGTTCGGCATCGGCGCGGGCTGGTACGAGGCCGAGCACACCGCGTACGGCATCGAGTTCCCGCCGCTCGGCGTCCGCTTCGAACGCTACGAGGAGCAGCTCGCCGTCATCACCGGCCTCTGGGAGACCCCGGAAGGCGGCACGTTCTCGTTCGAGGGCAAGCACTACACGCTGACGGACTCCCCGGCGCTGCCGAAGCCCGCGCAGGACCGCATCCCGGTGCTGATCGGCGGCATGGGTGCCCGCCGGACGCCGGCGCTGGCCGCGAGCTACGCCACGGAGTTCAACCTGCCGTTCGTCGGCCTCGACGCCGCGGTCGAGCAGTACGCCCGTGTCGACGCCGCGTGCGCCGAGATGGGCCGCGATCCCGGCGAGATCATCCGCTCGGTCGCCCTGGTCGCCTGCGTCGGCCGCACCGACGCCGACGTGGCCCGCCGCGCCGCCGCCATCGGTCGTGAGGTGTCCGAGCTCAAGGAGAACGGTCTCTGCGGCACCCCGGGCGAGGTCGTCGAGCGCATCGGCACGTGGCGCGAGCGGACCGGCATCCAGCGCGTGTACCTGCAGACCCTGGACCTGTCCGACCTCGACCACATCACCGAGATCGCCGAGGACGTCGCGCCCCAGCTGGGCTGATATCCCATATATCGGTCAGAGCCCTAGGGCTTTCAGAGCAGCGACGAGGTCGTCGCCAGCAACTCCTGCCACGTCAGCCGGGCGAGCTCACCGAACTCCCGCTCGCCGGCTGACGTCGCCCAGCGCTGGTAGGCCTCCCGGAACGCGAGCAGGCCGAGCTCGGCGGCCACCCCGGCCGCCGAGTCCGGCACTCCGCGTTTCTTCAACGCCTCCGTCATGGCCGCCGACAGCCGGATCAGCTTGAGCGCTTCCCGCTCGCGCAGCTCGCTGTTCGCCGCGACGACGTTCAGGCGCTGGGGCTGGATCCGGCTTCGCTCATCGGTGAACGCCGCCGCGACGGCCTGCAGCCCGGCGGCGACCGCCTCCAGCGCGGTGGCCGACTCGGGTGCGGCGGTGATCCCGTCCGCGAGCAGGCCCGACATCGAGTCCTGCCCGCCGAACAGCACCTCCCGCTTGTCCGGGAAGTGCCGGAAGAACGTGCTCTTCGTCAGCCCGGCGCGCGAGGCGATCTGGACGATCGTCGTGTCGTCGTACCCCTGCTCCTCGAACAGGTCGAGCGCCGCGCGCACCAACCTCTCCCGCGCGTCCGGCTCCCATCGACCCATGCCGCCCAGCTTAGTTGACGGGACTCGGTCGCATTACTCCTGATATATCGCCTCCGATATATCGCCGCCGCTGATATATCGGTTATTGGATATCAGGCGAGCGCGCGACGGACCGCGTCCGGCATGGGCATCGCATACCGCGCGTATCCCCGCCGATGTCCGATGTACCGCAGCTGCAGTCCGGGGTCGTCGAGGTAGCGGCCTTCGAGGCCGTCCTCGCCGAGCACCAGCTTGAGCCCGCGTCCGAGCATCGACGGTGAGTCGAGGCCGAAGCGGTCGCGCAACACGTCGGCGGCCGCGTGGTCGCCGAACTCCAGCGCCGCTCGTCGCACGGACTGGACCGGCACCATCAGGTCCTGCTCGTCGGCACGGACTCCGTCGCGATATGCGATGTCCAACGCGCCCAACGCCTTCTGGTGCGCTCCACCGTCGAGTCCGAGGTAGTACCGCTCCCAGTCACCGACGCGGATCTCGCCGTCCCACGTGCGCGCAGGTGCGGCCAATGCGGGCACCGCGCTGGTCGCGCTTGCGGTTCCGGACATCAGCGCCGTGACACCGGCAGCCATGAACAACTGGCGTCGAGAAAGTCTCACGACGCATCCTCCTCAGGAATCCCGCAACCCGCGCGGGGCTACGGAATGCTAGCGAAGGTGATCCCCAGGGCGACGGGGCCAGTGCGGGCCAAAGTGCGGTCCGTCAGGGGGAGCGTTCCGTCAAGGGCCGAGAGCACAGAGTCACGGGCCATCGGCAGCACCTCGGCCACCGTGACGTCGCGGCCCAGCTCGTGCGACAGCGAAGCGACGCCCGCGTCCTTGATGCCGCACGGGATGATGTCGCCGAACGCGTCGAGGCTCGCGTTGCAGTTGATCTCGAAGCCGTGCATGGTCACGCCGCGCTGCACGCGGATGCCGATCGCGGCGACCTTGCGCTCCGGGCCGCGGTCGTCGGCGGGCAGCCAGACGCCGCTGCGGCCCTCGATGCGGCCGGTGTGCACGCCCAGCTGATCGCAGACGTCGATCAGACCCTGCTCGATGCGGCGGACGTACTCGACGACGTCCATCGGCTCGACCAGCCGGACGATCGGGTAGCCGACCAGCTGGCCGGGACCGTGCCAGGTGATCTTGCCGCCGCGGTCGACGTCGATGACCGGCGTGCTGCCACCGACGGGACGTTCCTCCTCGAGGGTGCGCCGGCCGCACGTGTAGACCGGTGGATGCTCGAGCAGGAGCAGCGTGTCGGGACCGGTGCCGCCGGCGCGCGCTTCCGCGATCTCCTTCTGGAGGTCCCACGCCGCCATGTAGTCGATGAGCCCCAGCTCACGGACGACGACGGGGTCTGACGAGGTGCGGCACGAGTTCACGACCCGACGTTACCAACCCCAGCGCGAGTGCTGCCACGAGTCCAACGCCGGTCACACCCAGCACCGCGCCGATGACGTCCGTCAGCCAATGCATCTCCAGCACGACCCGAGCGAAGCCCGCCACCAGCACCGCGAGCGCACCCCACAGCACGCCCCTCTTGAAGAGCACGATCATGGTGAACGCCACGGACGCCACGGCGACTGTGTGCCCGCTCGGGTAGCTCGGCAGGTGGTACTCCAGCGGCCGCGCCCGGTCGAACAGCCAGCGCGTCAGCAACGTCGCGCAGCAGATGGCGTGCAGTGCCAGCGCTTTCCACAGCCGCGGTTCACGCCGGCGCCAGGCCAGCACGAGCAGCACGGCCGCGAACCCCCACCCGATCGTCGGCCCCAGCACCAGACCCACCGCGAACGCGATGACCTGCAACCACTCCGGGCGGGGCAGCACGTCGTTCACCCAGACGTCGAGCCAGGTGACCTCCGGCATCCCCAACAGGATCCAGGAGATCACCAGAACGGCTGCGACGGCACGAGTCATGCAACCGCCGCGTGCAACGCCGCCGGCAGTGCCGGATGCATGAAGTGGAACCCGTGGCTCTCCAGGACCTTCGGCGTCAGGCCCGGACCGCTCAGCAGGAGCTCCTCCGCCATCTCACCGCCGAGCAAAGTCTTCAACGCGAACGCCGGCACCGCCCACGGCGTCGGCCGGTTCAGAGCCGACCCGACCGCCTTGGTGAACTCGGCGTTCGTCACCGGTGTGGGCCCGGCGACGTTCACCGGCCCATTTATATCGTCATGCTCGACGACGAACCGGTACGCGGACACGACGTCGTCCAGGGACACCCACGGGAAGAACTGCTCGCCGCTCCCGAGCTTGCCGCCCAGGAAGAACTGGAACACCGGCTTCAACCGCCCGAACACCCCACCCGACGGCGAGATGACAACGGCGGTGCGCATCAGCACGACGCGAACGCCGGCCTTCTGCGCCACGGACGTCGCCGCCTCCCACTCCTGGGTCAGCCGCGACATGAACGTGTGCCCGCCCGGCGCGTCCTCGTCCACGAGCCGCGAGCCGGTGTCGCCGTAGAAGTGAGCACCCGACGAGTTCACCAGCACCGGTACGCCGTGCTCGACGACCGCCGCCGACAACACCTCGGCCGGCACGACCCGGCTGTCGTGCAGCACCTGCTTGCGCGCGTCGTCCCAGCGCTTGTCACCGATGCCCGCGCCGCACAGGTTGATGACGGCGTCGACGCCGTCGAACGTCCCGTCGTCGATGCGCCCGGCGTACGGGTCCCACCCGCGCTCGTCCGGCGCGGCGGCCTTGCGGCGCACCAGCCGCAGCACCTCGTGACCGGCGGCGCGCATCGACGCCACCAGGCTCGTCCCGATCAGTCCCGACGATCCCGCGATGACAACCCGCATAGGTAGATCGTTCCCCACTGTGTCGTCACCTGCACAGCACTACATCGCATACAGGAGTCAGGATGTGCCGAAGGCCACCCCGGCAAACCGGGGTGGCCCTCAGGTCCCACTTCTTGGTCACACCTGATATCCAATATATCGGATATCAGGGCTAGTTCCTGAGCTGGTCAGAGGCCGAGGTCGGCCTCGAACGCGCCCTCCTCGAGACGGTTCTTGACCGTCGTGAGGAAGCGGCCCGCGTCGGCACCGTCGACCAGGCGGTGGTCGTAGGTGAGCGCGAGGTACATCATCGAGCGGATCGCGATGGTGTCGTTGCCGTCCTCGTCGGTCATGACGACCGCGCGCTTCTTCACGACGCCGACGCCCAGGATGCCGACCTGCGGCTGCTGGATGATCGGGGTGTCGAAGAGCGCACCGTTGCTGCCGAGGTTGGTCAGCGAGAACGTGCCACCGGCGAGCTCGTCCGGCGTGAGCTTGTTCGAACGGGCACGCGCGGCCAGGTCGGCGATCTTGTGGGCGATGCCCGACAGGTTCAGGTCACCGGCGTTGTGGATCACGGCGTTGAGCAGGCCGCGCTCCGTGTCGATCGCCAGACCGAGGTGCTCGGCACCGTGGTAGGTGACCTCCTTGCGCTCCTCGTCGATCGACGCGTTGAGCACCGGGTGGGCCTTGAGGGCCTCGATGGCGGCCTTGGCGAAGAACGGCAGGAACGTGAGCTTCGCGCCCTCACGAGCCTCGAACGCCTTCTTGGCCTGGTTGCGCAGCCGGGCGATCTTGGTCACGTCGACCTCGAACACCTGGGTGAGCTGGGCCGACTGCTGCAGCGACTCACGCGTGCGCTGCGCGACGATCTGACGCAGGCGCGGGAGCTTCTGCACGGTGCCGCGCTTGCCCGAGTTGTCGACCGCGGCCGGGGCGGAGGTGCGAGTGGCCGGAGCGGCTGCCGGGGCAGCGGCGGCGGGCGCGGGAGCCGGGGCCTTCTTGGCCTCGACCGCGGCCAGCACGTCCTGCTTGCGGATGCGACCACCGACGCCGGTGCCCTTCAGCGAGCCCAGGTCGATGCCGTTCTCCGACGCGAGCTTGCGCACCAGCGGAGTCACGTACGGCGTGCCGTTCGCGTCGTCGGAAGAGGACGCGGCCGGAGCCGCCTGCTGCGCGGGCGCGGCCTGCTGCGGAGCCGGAGCGGGAGCGGACTCCTGCTTCGGAGCCGGTGCGGACTCCTGCTTCGGCTCGGGCTTGGTCTCCGGGGCGGGAGCGGACTGCGCGGGGCTGCCCGAACCGATGACGGCGAGCTTGCCGCCGACCTCGACGGTCTCGTCCTCACCGGCGCTGATCTCGAGCAGCGTGCCCGCGACCGGCGACGGGATCTCGGTGTCGACCTTGTCGGTCGAGACCTCGAGCAGCGGCTCGTCGACCTCGACGCTGTCGCCGACCTGCTTCAGCCAGCGGGTGACGGTGCCCTCGGTGACGGACTCGCCGAGCGCGGGCATCGTGACGTCGGTGCCCTCGGCCGAACCACCGGACTGGGCCGGGGCGGGCGCGGCTTCCTCGGCGTCCTCGGAAGGCTGCGCCGACGGCTGCGTCTGCTGCGGCTCCTGTCGGGACTCCTGCTGGGGCTCGGGTGCGGACTCCTGGGCGGGAGCCGGCGCCGAGTCGGAGGAACCGCCGTCACCGTCACCGATGACCGCGAGCTCGCCACCGACCTCGACGGTGTCGTCCTCCTGCGCGACGATCTTCTGCAGGACGCCCGCCGCAGGGGAGGGGATCTCGGTGTCGACCTTGTCGGTGGACACCTCGAGCAACGGCTCGTCCACCTCCACCCGGTCGCCTTCCTGCTTCAACCACCGGGTGACCGTGCCCTCGGTGACGCTCTCACCGAGTGCGGGCATCTGGACGGAGAAGGCCATTGTTCGCTGACTCCTCGTGCTCTCGTGTGGCTGACTTTGTGTGGGGAACGGTCAGCCGTGCACGTGCAGCGGCTTGCCGGCCAGGGCGAGGAAGGCCTCGCCGAGGGCTTCAGTCTGGGTCGGGTGGGCGTGGATCAACGGAGCCACGTCCTCCGGGTAAGCCTCCCAGCTGTAGATCAGCTGGGCCTCACCGATGAGCTCGCCGACGCGTTCGCCGACCATGGTGACGCCGACGACCGGGCCGTCGGGAGCCTTCACGAGCTTCACGCCACCGGCGGTCTTGAGGATCTGGCTCTTGCCGTTACCCGCCAGGTCGTAGATGAACACCTCGGCGGAACCGTACTTCTCCTTCGCGGCGGCCTCGCTCAGACCGACGGAGGCGACCTCGGGCTTGCAGTAGGTGACGCGCGGGATGCCCGCCTCGTCGATCACCTTCGGGTTCTGGCCGGCGATCTCCTCGGCCACGAAGATGCCCTGCTGGAAACCGCGGTGCGCGAGCTGCAGGCCGGGCACGATGTCGCCGACGGCGTACACGTTCGGCAGGTTCGTGCGCAGGCGCTCGTCGGTGATGACGAACCCGCGGTCGATCTGGACACCGGCTTCCTCGTAGCCGTGGCCCGCGCTGTTCGGGCCGCGGCCGACCGCGACCAGCAGCAGGTCGGCGTCGAGGACGTCGCCGTTCTCCAGCGTGACGGACACGCCCGAGTCGGTCTGCGTGGCGCCGGTGAACTTCACGCCGGTCTTGAACTTGATGCCGCGCTTGCGGAACGCGCGCTCGAGCTGCTTGGAGGCGTACTCGTCCTCGGCAGGAACCAGGCGGGGCAGTGCCTCGACGATGGTCACGTCCGAGCCGAACGACCGCCACACGCTCGCGAACTCCACGCCGATGACGCCGCCACCGAGGACGACGACCTTCTCCGGGAGGTAGTCCAGGTTGAGCGCCTGGTCGCTGGTGATCACGCGGCCGCCGATCTCCAGACCGGGCAGGCTGCGGGCGTACGAACCGGTCGCGAGGACCACGTTCTTGCCGGTGTAGCGCTGCCCGTTCACGACGACCGTGTTCGGTCCGACGAACGTGCCCGCGCCCTCGACGAGAGTGACCTTGTTGGCCTTCGCGAGACCCTGCAGACCCTTGTAGAGCCGCGAGATCACGCCGTCCTTGTACGAGTTCACACCGGCGATGTCGATGCCCTCGAGCGAGCTCTTCACACCGAACTGGTCGCCTTCGCGGGCGTTGTCCGCCACCTCGGCCGCGTGCAGCAGCGCCTTGGTCGGGATGCAGCCGCGGTGCAGGCACGTGCCACCGAGCTTGTCCTTCTCGACCAGGACGACGGACAGGCCGAGCTCAGCCGCGCGGAACGCGCAGGCGTAGCCCCCCGACCCACCGCCGAGGATGACGAGATCGGCGTTGGTGGCCGACTCCAGTTCCGGCGAAGTCACTTCGGATCTCCTCGGGATTACTTACTACGCGCGGGTGCGCGCGAGGTACGCGGCCATCTTGTCACTAGTTCCCGGAGCATGGTGATCCGGCATAGGACACCACGCCCTGTTCTGATCATTCACCTACTCATAACACCCTCACCTGGCACCATGGTGGAGGGAATCGCTGGAGGTGCTCGATGGGGCTGTTCGATCGTTTTCGCAGGAAGTCACGCCCTGGCGTGCTGCGAACCGCCTCCAACCAGGACACGAGCCACCTGGCGCAGTGGGCGGAGAGCCGCCACGGCGTCGAGGCTTACGTGGAACCGAAGACCACGGTGACCGAAACCACTGTGGTCCTGGTCGCTCACGACGGCGAGTGGACCCGCCGCCGCGTCGCGTCCCCGGACGCCGCCCGCACCTTCGCCCGCAAGCTCGGCATGCCGATCTACGACGCCGGCATCGTCGGCTACCCGAAGCGCATGCGCGACTACACCGCGCGCAAAAAAGCATCGGGCGATCTCTAAGCCTTCACGATCGGTTCGTGGCGAACGGGGAAATTGACGCTCGCCGCGATGAAGCACATCGAATGCGCCTTCTCGTGCAACGCCTGCGCCGTCTCGCGAGTGGCGGGATCGGCCACCGTCACCACGGGATTGAGGATCACCTCGGTGAACCGCCCCGATCCGTCCGGGTGCTCGGCCATCGTCCCGGTCGCGTGATCGCTGTAGTCGGTGACCACCACGCCGTTGACCGACGCGAGGTGCAGGTACCAGAGCATGTGGCACTGCGACAGCGACGCGACGAGCAGCTCCTCGGGGTTGTACCTGCTCCGGTCACCCAGGAACGACGGATCCGACGACCCGAGGATCGTCTGCTTGCCCTCGGCCAGAACCTCGTGCGCGCGCTCATAGGACTTGTACCCGGAAGTCCCGCTCCCGGTGTTCCCGGTCCAGACGACGTCAACCTCGTACCGATGCGTCCCCATGTGGAAATACTCCTCTCACCGGGCCCGCCGACCTAGCCCCGTGAGACACGCGTCTCCGTTCAGCCGCCACCCGACCGCGTCACCTCCCGCGCCGCCCACGCCGCCCCTCAACCGATATATCAGTTCAGCCCACCCCCGCCGACCTGCCCCTTAGCAATGACTCTTTGGACGACGCCCGCAAAAGACTCATTGCAAAGGCCTGGGCAGCGCACAGATCGCCGACCGCGAACGGCTGTCGTCGGCGTGCGGCGAAGCGTCCTGCTTGGACGGTGCTAAGAGGAACGGGGCGGGGTGCGAAGCGGACAGTCCACCCTGGACGGCGAACGGGCGGAGTCCCCGAAGGAACTCCGCCCGTGTCGAAGAAGCGAACTCAGCCGTTGGCGGCGATGTCCGCCAGCACGGCCGCGATGGTCCGCACCGGAACGCCGGTGCCGCCCTTCGAGGTGTACCCGTACGCGCCACCCGTGTGGTACGCCGGGCCCGCGATGTCGATGTGCGCCCACTGCACGCCCTCGGCCACGAACTCGCGCAGGAACAGGCCCGCCGCGAGCATGCCGCCCCACCGGTGCCCGGTGACGTTCGCGAGGTCCGCCAGGCGCGAGTCGAGGTCCGCGCGCAGCTCCTCGGGCAGCGGCATCGGCCACGCCGACTCGCCGACCGCCGTGCCGATGGCCGCCACGCGGTCGCGGAACTCGTCGGAGCCCATGACACCCGAGGTCCGCTTGCCCAGGGCCACGACCTGCGCGCCGGTCAGGGTCGCGGTCTCGATCAGGTAGTCGGGGCCGTCCTCGCACGCGCGCACGATGGCGTCGGACAGGATCAGGCGGCCCTCGGCGTCGGTGTTGAGCACCTCGACGGTCTTGCCGCCGTACATGGTCAGCACGTCGCCGGGGCGGTAGGCGTCACCGGACGGCATGTTCTCCGCCATCGGGATCGACGCGATGATCTCCAGCGGGTACTTGAGCTTCGCGGCCAGCACCATGGTGGCGACGATCGCGGCGGCACCCGACATGTCCGAGGTCATCTCGTCCATGCCCGCGGCCGGCTTGATCGAGATGCCGCCGGTGTCGAACGTGATGCCCTTGCCGACGAGCGCGACCTTCTTGGTGGCCTTGGCGCCCTTGTAGGAGATGCGCACGAGACGCGGCTGGCGCGACGAACCGCCGCCGACGCCCAGGATGCCGCCGAAGCCCTGCTTCTTCAGCGCCTTCTCGTCGAGCACCTCGACGTCGAGACCGGCGGCCGTCGCCAGCTTCGAGGCGCGGTCGGCGAACGAGCCGGGGTAGAGGTCGTTCGGCGGCGTGTTGATGAAGTCGCGCGCGATGGCGACGGCCTCGGAGATCGCGACGGCGGCCTTGAGCGCGGCCTTGTTCTCCTTGGTACCGGCGGCGTGCAGGTCGACCTTCACGACCGCGCCCTCGCCCTTGTCGGACTTGTACTCGGTGAACGAGTAGGCGCCCAGCAGCGTGCCCTCGGCAGCGGCACCAACGTGCAGCGACGCCAGGGTGTTGACGGCGCGCTTCTTGCCGGCCAGCGCGCGGGCGGCGACACCGGACGCGCGGCGCACCTGCTCCTCACCGGCCGTCTTGCCGAGACCGACGGCCAGCACGAGCGGGGCGGCGATCTTGCCGAACGTCGGCACCTTCACGAGCTCGTCGGCCTTGCCGGACGCGCGCAGGGTGCCCAGCACCTCGAGCAGCGCGCCGTCGAACGCGGCGTTGACAGCATCGGCACCGGGGGCGAGCTCCAGACCGTCCGCACCCTGCAGGGTGCCCACGACGACTGCGTCCGCGGCGGTGGTGCTCAGGTCACCTTCGGTGAGGGCCAGCTTCGGGGCTGTCACGTGCTGCTCCAGGGTTGTGCGTGGTAGGGGTGCTCGGAATCGTGACCTATGCTAAAGGTCCGACTGTCCACTAATGCCGTGCCCCGCCACGTTCGGCCGCAATCAGTGACGTTGACAGTTGCTGACGGTGGCGATTCGCCCATTTCGCGCATCAGTCGACCGGGTGGTTACGACCGGATGCCACATCTGCGAATGTGTACCGGTGACCCACAAGCCTCGCGAGATCGTTGCCACGGTCGCGCTCGGTCTCCCCGCGGTGCTCGGAGCGGGGGTCTTCGCCGGATTCGCCCCAGCCGCAAGCCTTGCGGGCTGGTGGGTGCTCCCCGCACTCGCCCTCTCCGCGTTCGCCGCGCTGTGCTCGGCCTTCTCGACAGCCGACCAGTCCCGCGCCTACCCGGACGTCGGCGGCGGCTACGGATATGTGCGCGCGCAGCTCGGCGTGTGGCCCGCACGGATGACGGCGAGCGCTCACCTGCTCGGCCGCTGTGCCACGGCGGCGGCGGTGGCGTTGATGTTCGGCGCGTACGTGGTGCCGGACCAGCCGGTGATCGGTGCGCTCGCTCTCGTCGCGGGCACGGCGCTGCTCGGCGTGGTGGGGTTCCGCTTCAGCGCGGGTGTCAGCGCGCTCGTGTCCGTGGTGGTCCTCGGTGTGCTCGCGCTCGTGGTGGCTTCGAGCTTCTCGATCGAACCGGTGCCGTCGGCGGGAGAGACGGGCACGGTCAACGAGCTCGTCGGCGTCGTGGGCCTGATGTTCATGGCGTTCGCGGGTTTCGAACGCATCACCGCGCCCCATCGCGGCGAGCGGCCGCACTCGCCGTCCGTGCTGAAGTTCGCGATTCCGATCCTGATCGGACTGTCGTTTGTGGTCTATCTCGCCGTGGGTGCCGGTGTGCTGCGTCAGCTCGGTAGCGCGCGCCTCGCGTTGTCACCGGCGCCGCTGCGAGACGCACTCACCGCGGCAGACGCGTCCGCCTTGGTGCCGTTGGTGCAGATCGCGGCAGCGGTCGCCGGTGTGGCCGCAATGCACTTCGTTCTCTCGTCCGCACACCGCACGCTGACGGGGCTCGTCGAGGACGGCGACCTTCCGACGCGCCTCAAGCCCGGTGCGCTCTCGCTCGTCGTTGTTGTCGCCGTCGCTCTCGCGGTGGTCCTCATGCCGATCGCGACCGCGCTGGGCGTGGCGGCGTGCGCGACGTTGTTCTACTACGCCTTCACGAACGCGTCGGCTCGAGTGCTGCTGCAGAACGACCGCACGTGGCCGATGCGCACGGCGTGCCTCGGACTCGGGCTCTCGGTGCTGCTCGCGATGAGCATGCCGATCCCCGCGCTGCTCATCTCCCTCGCGGGACTGGGCGCGGGGACGGGCCTCATCGGTTCGACAGCAGTACTGAGAGGAAAACGAGCAGCGTCACGCCAACGCACACCGCAAGCCCTGTGATGCGGCCGTTGGTCGGCTCGCTGCCCTTGCTGATCGAGTAGTAGGCGAACAGGAAGCCCGCGGCGAAGATCACCGCGACCACGATGCCCGCCACCCCGCCGAGCACCCAGCCGTCCATCACGGTCATGCCGGTGCCCACGACGAGCAGCGCGGCCTGCAGCACGGTGCGCACGTCGGCACCCGTCGAAGATCGTTCCCCCTTGGTCATGGCCGGAGACTCTAACGACTCTCACCACAAGCGTGACTTAGTAGGACGTCCGAGTTTTGAGAAGACGATTTTCCGTATCCCGACCAGCGGGTTACCGTGCTCTCATGACGAGCGAGTTGCCTTTCACCCGGACTCCCCACCCGCACCCGGCGACCCCGGAGCGCGTAGCGGAGGTACTTGCCAAGCCGGGCTTCGGGCAGCACTTCACCGACCACATGGTGACGATCCGCTGGAACCGGGAGAAGGGCTGGCACGACGCCGAAGTCGGCCCCTACAGCTCTCTCTCGCTCGACCCCGCGGCAATGGTGCTGCACTACGGCCAAGCGATCTTCGAAGGGCTCAAGGCCTACCGCCAGCCCGACGGTTCGATCGCGTCCTTCCGCCCTGAGGCCAACGCCGAACGCTTCCGCGCCTCGGCCCGCCGCATGGCGATGCCCGAACTTTCCGACGAGCTCTTCCTCGAGTCGGTGCGGCAGATCCTCGCGGTCGACGACCGCTGGGTGCCCGCGGCCGAGGAGGAGTCCCTCTACCTGCGGCCGTTCATGATCTCCACGGAGAAGGGCCTCGGCGTGCGACCCGCGTCCGAGTACCTGTTCGTGCTGATCGCCTCTCCCGCCGGCTCCTACTTCGCGGGCGGTGTCCGCCCGGTGAGCGTGTGGCTCTCGACCGAGTACGTGCGCGCGGCCCCCGGTGGCACCGGCGCGGCCAAGTTCGCCGGCAACTACGCCGCTTCCCTCGTGGCCCAGGCACAAGCCGCCGAAAAGGGCTGCGACCAGGTCGTCTGGCTCGACGCGGTGGAACGCCGCTGGGTCGAGGAGATGGGCGGCATGAACCTGTTCTTCGTCTTCGGCGACAAGGTCGTCACCCCGGAGCTGACCGGCACGCTGCTGCCCGGCATCACCCGCAGCTCGCTGCTGCAGCTGGCCTCCGACCTCGGCCTGTCCGTGGAGGAGCGCCGCATCTCCACCGACGAGTGGGAGAAGGCCAACGCCTCCGGTGAGCTCACCGAGGTCTTCGCCTGTGGCACGGCCGCGGTCATCACGCCGGTCGGTCACGTCAAGCACGCCGGCGGCGAGTTCGACGTCGCCGACGGCGGCACCGGCTCGGTGACGATGAAGCTGCGCGAGCGCCTGACCGGCCTCCAGCACGGCCACGTCGCCGACGCCCACGGCTGGATGACGGTTCTCCACTCCTAGGCCTGCACTCTTAAGCGATCACCAGCACGGCCAGAAGCGCGATTTCGGCGGCAGCACCGAGCACATCACCGGTGATGCCGCCGAAACGCTTTCCGGTGTGCTTCACCAGCCCCCACACGAGCGCGCCAGCGACGACGACGGCGACGACCGCGCGCCATCCGAGCGGAACCGCCGCAGCCGCAAGCACCACCCACGTGCCGACGACCAGCATTGGATGCTGTGTACCGGCTACAAGTGCGCCTAGTCCCTCAGACCGTGCGGCGGGCACATTCCGCATACAGCAGACACCGAACGCGGCCCGGCTCGTCGCGAACGCGAGCACGACGACGCCCCAGTGAGCCTGGGGGAGTGCGGCGGCCTGCGCCCCGAGCACGACGATCAGCGTGACGACGCCGAACGGCCCGGCGCCGCCGTCCTTCATGACCTTCAGAGCACGCTCCGGCGGCCCGTAACATCCCAGACCGTCTGCAGTATCCGCAAGACCGTCCAAGTGCATACCGCGTGTCGACAGCGCGACGACGCCGACGACCAAGAACCCGGCTACCAGCGGCGATATATCGCATACAGCCAACAACTCGAGCACGCCGACGACGAACGCGCCGAGCAGAACGCCGACAATCGGCGTGTATGCAATGGCCCGCCCTGCCGCTTTGCGATCGACGTTGTCGACGCGTAGCGGCAGGACCGTCAGCCAGGAAAACGCGAGCTTCACCCAGTCGAAGTTTCTTCGTTCGTGGTTTCTTGGGCGGGGTCTTGCTGGGCCGTGTCTTCTGGGGCCGTGTCTTCTCGGGTCGTGTCTTCGCGGTTCGTGACGCCGGCGCTCTCGAACGTCGCCATCTCCGCGAGCACCTTCACGGCCGCGATCAGCAACGGCAGCGCCGCCACCGCACCGGAGCCCTCGCCGAGCCGCATCTCGAACTCCAGCAGCGGCTTCAGGTTGAGGTGCCCGAGGGCGATCGCGTGCGCGGGCTCGGCCGACTGGTGCCCGGCCACCCACCACTCGCGCGCACCCGGCGCCAGCTCCTCGGCGACGACAGCGGCCGCCCCGACGACGACGCCGTCGAGCACGACAGGCGTCCGCCGGACAGCGGCCTGCGCCAGGAACCCGGCCATCGCGGCGAGGTCGGCGCCACCGGCGGTCGCGAGCAACGCGATCGGGTCGCTGATCACCAGGCGGGCCCGGCGCAGCGCGTCCCGGATCGCCGCCGTCTTGCGCATCCACGCCTGGTCGTCGATGCCGGTGCCGCGGCCGACGACCGCGACCGGCTCCGACCCGGTCAGCGACGCGATCAGCACGGCGGCCGGAGTCGTGTTGCCGATGCCCATGTCGCCCGCGACGAGCACGTCGGCGCCCGCGTCGACCTCCTCGTCGGCGATGGCGCGCCCGGCCGCGATCGCCTGCTCGCACTGCTCGCGGGTGAGCGCGTCCTCGCGGTCGATCGACCCGGACGAGCGCCGCACCTTGTGCGCGCTGACGGCAGCCGGGGTGTCCGAGTCGACGGCCATGTCGACCACGCGCACAGTGGCGCCCGCGACCTGCGCGAGCACGTTCACCGCGGCGCCGCCGGTCAGGAAGTTCGCGACCATCTGGCCGGTCACCTCGCTCGGGAACGCCGACACGCCCTGCGCGGTGACGCCGTGGTCGCCCGCGAAGACGACGACGCGAGGCCGCACGAACGGCTTCGGTGGCACGACGCCCTGGCACGCCGCGATCCAGTTGCCCAGCTCCTCGAGCCTGCCGAGCGAGCCGACCGGCTTGGTCAGCACCGCGTGCCGGGCCTCGGCCTCGCGCAGAACGGTCTCGTCCGGCGGTTCAACCGGCGGGAACTCGGTGCTCACCTGGGCGCTCCTATCGCAGTTTCAGGGGGATGCCGGCGACGAGCAGCAGCACCTCGTCGCACACCTCGGCGACGCGCGCGTTGAGCGCACCGAGGTGATCGCGGAAGAGTCTGCCTGAGCGCGTCGACGGGATGACGCCGAGGCCGACCTCCGCCGTCACGAGCACGAGTCGTGCCCGGCACGTGGCGACCGAGCGCACGAGTTCGTCGACGTCGCGTTCGACTGAATCCGTGCCGTTGCCCTCCCACGCGTCGGCGTCGTCCAGCACGCCGACCAGCCACGTCGAGAGGTCGTCGACCAGGATCGGAGGGTCGTCGTACTGCGTGGCGGTGAGCAGCGCGGGCAGGTCGGGCGGCGCGGACGCCTCGACCGTGTGCCAGGTGGACGGACGCCGGGCGACGTGCGACGCGATGCGCGCGTCCCAGTCCGGGTCGTCGGGGTAGCGGCGAGCGGTTGCGACGTAAGTCACGGCCGCGTCGGTGAGCAGGCCTTCCGCGTGCGCTGACTTGCCTGAACGCGCTCCGCCGAGCACGAGAGTGCGAGATGACAAGGGTTAGCCTTCGTCCCATGGAGTTCCGCTGGCGTTACCAGGATGCACAGGGACGCGACGTCGCGGGCCCGGATGTGACTTTCACCGAGCAGACCGAGGCCGAGGACTGGTTCAGCGCGCAGTGGCGTGACCTGCTCGACGCCGGGGTCGAACAGGTCACGCTGCTGCGCTCGGAGTCCGAGGTGTACGGCCCGATGAGCCTGCACCCCGTCAACTAGCCCTGGGCGGTGAGCCTCGGGTCGTCGGTGATGACGCCCTCGAGGACGTTGTCGATCTGCTTGAGCACGTCGTCGTCGAGCTCGACGTCGATCGCCTTGACGTTCTCGAAGACCTGCTCCGGACGCGAGGCGCCGATGATCGCGGACGCGACGTTCGGGTTCTCGAGCACCCACGCGACGGCGAGCTGCGCCATCGTGACGCCGGCTTCCTCGGCGATCGGCTTGAGCTGCTGCACGGCGTTGAGCACGTCGTCCCGCATCCACCGCGAGATCATCTGCGAACCGCGCGCGTCGGCGAGGCGCGAGCCCTCCGGCACCTCGGCACCCGGCAGGTACTTGCCGGTCAGAATGCCCTGCGCGACAGGGGAGAAGACGATCTGGCTGAGGCCCTCGCGCTCGCACGCGGGGATGACCTGCGGCTCGATGACGCGCCACAGCATCGAGTACTGCGGCTGGTGCGACACGAACGGCACCTGCAGCTCACGAGCCAGCGCGGCACCGCGGGTGATCTGCTCGGCGGTCCACTCGGAGACACCGACGTAGAGGACCTTGCCCTGGCGGACGAGGTCGGCGAACGCCAGCATCGTCTCTTCCAGCGGAACGCTGTGGTCGTACCGGTGGGCCTGGTACAGGTCGACGTAGTCGGTCTGCAGGCGCTTGAGCGACGCGTTGGCCGACTCCATGATGTGCTTGCGACCCAGGCCGCGGTCGTTGGCGCCGCCGGGACCGGTCGGCCAGTAGACCTTGGTCAGGATCTCCAGCGACTCGCGCCGCTCAGCCTTGAGCGCCCGGCCGAGCACCGACTCCGCGGCCGTGTTCGCGTAGACGTCGGCGGTGTCGAAGGTCGTGATCCCCGACTCGAGGGCCGCCTTCACGCAAGCGTGGGCCTGCTCCTCCTCGACCTGGGAACCGTGCGTGAGCCAGTTGCCGTACGAGATCTCACTGATGGACAGGCCGCTGCGGCCGAGTCGACGGAACTTCATACATCGGAGCTTAAACCGAAATCGTTCGTACTGCTAATGAACTTCGGGTGCGTGCCAGACCAGCGAATATCGCCAGAACAGGTGCCTGCGGATGCGCGCTCCGGGCACGATCTCCGCCGCCACCGCGTGGATCTCCGGCAACGTCGGAGCGGTCATCACCACCGGCATCTCGGTGTCGTGCGGCGTGCCACCGGTGCCGTTGAGGGCCTTCGCCACACCGACGAGCGCGTTCGCCGGCAACGTCACCAGCTCCATCGCCCGGTCCGCGTTCGTCGACATCATGTAGAGCCCGATGACGATCAGCGTTCCGCCCGGCTTGGTCAGCTCGGCGAGCCTGGTAAGACCCTCTCGCAACGGCAAGTGGTGCAGGCTCGCCTCGGCCGTGACGACGTCGTAGCGCCCCAGGTCATGGGTGAGCACGTCGCCGTGGATCCACTTGATCCTGTCGCTGGTCGCGCTCGCCCGTTCGATCATGCGCTCGCTGGCGTCGATCGCAGTGACCTGGTCGGCGTTGATGGACCGCGCGAGGTCACCGAGCCCGCAGCCGACGTCCAGCGCTGATCCGACCCGGGACGGCAACTGCCGGAGCAGCCAGCGGCGGTACCACTCGTTGTGGTTCCACCGCGGCTTCTCCGGCAGCTGAAGCCTGCGTCGCTTCTCGCGCAACTACTTGATGGCCTCGCCGGGCTTCACCCGCGGCTTGGGCACGCGAAGCCTGCGCAGCTGGCTCGCGCGGATGAACGAGTACCAGCCGATCGAGAGGCCCTTGATCGGCTCGGTCGGGAACTTCGCCCGGACCTTCTTCGTGACGAGCCGTCCGAGGACGAGACCCTCGATGACCATCGCGAGCAGCATGAACGTCGTCGCCAGCGTCGCGTACCGCTGCACGGCGAGCGACGGCGTCAGCAGCGCCACGAACACCAGGACCGCGAGCGGCATGAACAGGCCCATGAGGTTGCGGCGCGAGTCGACGAGGTCGCGGATGTATGCCTTCACCGGACCGCGGTCGCGCGGCAGCAGGTACTTGTCGTCGCCCGCCATCATGCGCTGACGACGCTCGGTGGCCGCGGCACGGCGCTCTTCCTTGCTCACCTTGTTGCCGCGCATGCGCTTGAACGCCTCGCGCTGCGTGCGGGGAGGCGGCGGAACCGGGCCACTGCGCCGACCCTGAGCCTCACGCCTCTTGGGCGTGGCCTTGCCCTTGGCCGCCGTACGCCCCTTTTCAACGGGGTCGGCGAACTCGGCGCCGGACTCGGGCGTCTCGGCGGTGGCGGTGTCGTCGGCATTGCGGCGCAGGAACCTCACAGCACCAGGGTAGGGCAGTGGTTTTTCTGTACCTTTCGCGAGGTGCGCGTACTCATCGCTCCGGACTGCTTCGGCGGCACCCTGACCGCCCGCGAGGCCGCCGACGCCATCGCCACCGGCTGGCGCGAGGCCAAACCCGACGACGCCATCACCGAACGCCCTCTCGCCGACGGAGGCCCCGGTTTCGTAGACGTCCTGCATGCGGCGATGTCGGCAGCTGGCGTGGCCGCCGATATCCGATATATCAGCGTCACGGGCCCGCTCGGCACCCCGGTCGAAGCCCGCTGGCTCAGCGTGCACACCGGCGGTCGACGCGTTGCATACATCGAGTCCGCGGAGGCATGCGGCCTTCACCTCATCCAGGCGGAACTCCGCCCGGAAGCCTGCGAGACGGCAACGACGCGAGGCGTCGGCGAACTCATCGCGGCAGCTGCGGATGACAACGATGTCATCACGGTGGGACTCGGCGGCTCCGGCACGACCGACGGCGGCGCCGGCATGCTCGCCGCGCTGTCCGACGCTCTGTCCAACTCCGGCGTCGACCTGACCGATATATCGCTGGTCGCCGCGTCCGACGTCGAGAACCCGCTCCTCGGCCCGCACGGCGCGGCCCACACGTTCGGTCCCCAGAAGGGCGCCTCCCCGGAGGCCGTCGAACGCCTGGAAGCCAAGCTCGCCGCGATGGACGTCCTCAAACCCGTATCCGATATACCGGGCGCCGGAGCAGCAGGCGGCCTGGGCGCCGCACTCCTCTCACTGGGCGCGACGATGAAGTCCGGCGCCGGTCTGGTCCGCGAGCTCACCGGCCTCGACGCCGCCCTCGACAACGCCGACGTCGTCGTCACCGGCGAAGGCAGCTTCGACTGGCAGTCACTGCGCGGCAAGCTCATCACCGCCGTCGCCGGCGGCGCCGCCGAGCGCGGCATCCCGTGCATCGCCATCGCCGGCCAGGTGACCGTCGGTCGCCGCGAGATGGGCGCCGCGGGCGTCCAGGAGGCCTACTCGGTCTCCGACCACGTCGGCTCTGTGCAAAAGTCGATTGCGGACGCCGGCAAAAGTCTCATTGCAACGGCCCGGCACGTAGCCAGGCAGTGGTCGCGTTAGCTCGGGTTAGAGGATCTAGCTGCCGCATCAGCATTGGGGGAATCTGATGGAACGGAGTGCGCGCGTCGACGCGTGGCTGGAGGAAGTGTTCGGCGAGGAGAGCGCGGTGATGCTCAAGCCGGACCAGCTGGTGGCGCTGAACTTCGCCGCGCAACGGGGTGCGGTGCCGCCGGACGACGTGATGGAGATCTGGTTTCAGGCGATCTTCGGCGCGCGGATCACGGCGGCCCAGTCCGAGGCGAGCTTCATCGACGCCGCTCGGGCGAAGGGATGGCCGGACGGGAAGATCGGCGAGATGCTGATGGTCGAGCCGGAGCGGCTCGACGAACACCGCGACCAGCAGCGGCAACTCCACCTGAAGATTCATCCCGCGATCCGGCGGCACGCCGAGTGAACGAGCCGAGTGAGTGGGCACGGTGAGCGAGCTGATATATCGGCTGGCTTGAGGGTGGTCTACGTGACAGTGCCCACTTGGGGTGACATGGGGTGCCCTTGTGGGACCATGGAAGTGGAACAAAGCGGGGAACGCCCGTGTTGTTGAGGGGCGAACCGCCCGCAAAGGACCTCTTAGGAGAGCCATGACGACCGCTCAGGATGCCGCTTCGACCTCCGAGGCGCTGACCCACGGCGTGACGCTGACCGATGCGGCAGCCTCCAAGGCGAAGGCGCTGCTCGACCAGGAGGGCCGCGACGACATGCACCTGCGCATCGCCGTCCAGCCCGGCGGTTGTGCCGGCCTGCGCTACCAGCTGTTCTTCGACGAGCGCTCGCTCGACGGTGACGCGCTGGTCGACTTCAACGGCATGAAGGTCGCCGTTGACCGCATGAGCGCGCCGTACGTCGAAGGTGCCGTGATCGACTTCGTGGACACGATCGAGAAGCAGGGCTTCACGATCGACAACCCGAACGCCGGCGGGTCGTGCGCCTGCGGCGACTCGTTCCACTAAGGCGAACAAACGCGCGAGGCCGCGTTCCCGCACTGACGGGAACGCGGCCTCGCGCTGTGTACCGGGAACCTGACTGGGGATCAGCCCAGACGGTCAGACGCCATACTCGGCCAGGCCTTCGACCTGGTGGGTGCACCGCTCGTCGACCTGCCAGGGCGCAGCCGCGCGCGGGGCGGGAAGGGGGTGCTCGGGATGCGTCAGAGCGAAGGGGAGCTCCGCGCAGTCCTCGATCAGCTCACTCATCGTGGTCGCCTCAGGGATCGTCACGCCCCGACCGTATGTCTGCGGTCTGACCTGCGGTAGCCCTACCAAACGGTAGTCTTCACAGCTGCACTCGTCCGGGTGAGTTGTCACCTAGAGCAACAAGGGAAAGAGGAGCCGACGTGCCGGTAGCCGTGTGCGGCAGCATCGCGACCGACCATCTGATGCACTTTCCGGGCCGATTCGCGGACCAGTTGGTCGCGGAGCGTCTCGACCGCGTGTCCCTGAGCTTCCTGGTCGACGACCTCGTGGTCCGGCGCGGTGGGATCGGCGCGAACATCGCGTTCGGCCTCGGTGTCCTCGGAGTGCGCCCGGTGCTCGTCGGCGCCGTCGGCAAGGACTTCGACGACTACCGCTCGTGGCTCGAGCGGCACGGCGTCGACACGTCGGGCGTGTACGTGTCCGACGTCGCGCACACCGCGCGGTTCGTCTGCACGACGGACGACGACATGTGCCAGATCGCTTCCTTCTACGCCGGTGCGATGGCCGAGGCGCGCAACATCGAGCTCGCGCCGATCGCGAACCGCGTCGAGAACGTCGAGCTCGTCGTGATCAGCCCCGACGACCCCGCCGCGATGCTCCGGCACGCCGACGAGTGCCGCCAGCGCGGCTACAAGTTCGCCGTCGACCCGTCGCAGCAGCTGGCCCGCATGGACGGCGAGCAGGCGCGCGCGTTCATCGAGGGCGCCGAGTACCTCTTCAGCAACGACTACGAGTGGGAACTGCTGCTGCAGAAGACCGGCTGGACCGAGGCCGACGTCCTCGCCCGCGTCGGCAAGCGCATCACCACGCTCGGCGCCAAGGGCGTCGAGATCGTCGACAAGGACGGCTTCTCGCTGCACGTCCCCGCGGTCCCCGAGGTCGCGAAGACCGACCCCACCGGCGTCGGCGATGGCTTCCGCGCGGGTTTCCTGGCCGGCATCACCGCGGGTCTGAGCATCGAGCGCGCAGCTCAGCTCGGTTCGCTGATCGCCGTCGAGGTGCTCGAGACCGTGGGCACGCAGGAGTGGGTGCTGGACCGCGAGGCGGCTCTCGCGCGCATCCGCGGCGCGTTTGGTGCGGATGCTGCTGAGGAGATCGCTCCCGTCCTGCCATGATCGGACAATGGGGACGTACCTGTTCGGTGGCACCGGTGAGTTGCTCGACCCGCAGTTCGACGCGCTGAGCTCCCTGCTCGACGCGGGCACGTTCGCCCGCGTCGAGCAGCTCGGCATCGCGGACGGCTGGCGCTGTCTCGAGATCGGGGGCGGCGGGGGATCGGTGGCGAACTGGCTCGCCGACGTCGTCGCGCCGTCCGGGCACGTGACGGTCACCGACCTGGACGTCTCGCGGCTCGAGGAACGCGACAACGTCACGGTCCTGGAGCACGACGTGGTATCCAATATATTGCCTGGCAACGCGTTCGACCTGGTCCACGCCCGCCTGGTGCTGTTCCACCTCCCCGCCCGCGACGCCGTCCTGCGCAAGCTGCGCGACTCGCTGCGACCCGGCGGCTGGCTCGTGCTCGACGAGTTCGACTGCCTCCCGCTCGAAGTGCTCAAAGCCGCCCCCGACGACGCGAAGCTGATCATGCGGGTGAAGAACGCCCTGCTGACGTTGCTCGAACAGGCCGGCGCGGAGCTGGCGTGGGGCGCGCGCATCGAGAAGGCGTTGCTCGACACCGGCCTGCGCGACGTCAGCGGCTCGCGCGAGGTGCAGGAGTGGGAGGGCGGCTCACCAGGCTGCCGTCTGCTCGCCGCCACCGCGCGTCAGGTGCGCGCGAAGCTGCCCTTGTCCGACGACGAGTTCGACCGTTACCTGGAGCTGATGGCGTCGCCGGAGACCATCGTCAGCTCGTATGCGATGTGCAGTGCGCAGGGACGCAGGTAAACGAAAGGGCCCCTCCGAGGAGGGGCCCTGACCGTTAGAGCTTGACCGGGTAGTGCGGTTCCGGCACCACCGGCTTGATGCGGCCCTCGACGAAGATGCCGTGCCAGATCATGAACACCAGCAGCGCCCAGATGCGGCGGCTGTGGTCGAGCACGCCAGAGCGGTGCTCCTCGATCAGGCGCAGCACCGCGTGCTTGTCGAGGTACTGGTCGGTCTGCGACGTGCGCACGATGTCGACGGCCCAGTCGTGCATCTCGTCCTTGAGCCAGTGCCGGATCGGCACGGGGAAGCCGAGCTTGCGGCGGTTCAGCACGTGCGCGGGCACGATGTCGCGGATCGCCTTGCGCAGCGCGAACTTCGTCGTGTCCTTCGTGATCTTCAGCTCGCTCGGGATCTGCGAGGCGATCTTGAAGACCTCGGGGTCGAGGAACGGGACGCGCAGCTCCAGCGAGTTCGCCATGGTCATCTTGTCGGCCTTGACCAGGATGTCGCCGCGCAGCCACGTGAACAGGTCGACGTGCTGCATGCGCGTGACCGGGTCCCAGTTCTGCGACTCGCGGTACGGCTGGGCCGTGACGTTCATGTGCGACACGTTCGGGTCGTACGTGCGCAGAACTTCGCGCAGCTGCGGGTCGAGGAAGATGCGCGCGTTGCCGTAGTAGCGCTCCTCCAGCGAGAGCGCGCCACGACGCAGGAGGTCCTTGCCGCGCACGCCCTGCGGGATCTTCGTCGAGACCTTGCCCATCGCCTTGCGCAGCGCGCCCGGCACCTTCTCGAACGCCGCCAGCGACAACGGCTCGCGGTAGATCGTGTACCCGCCGAACAGTTCGTCCGCGCCCTCACCGGACAGGACGACCTTCACGTGCTGACGCGCCTCACGGGCGATGAACCACAACGGCACGAGCGCCGGGTCGGCCACCGGGTCGTCGAGGTACCAGGTGATCAGCGGCAAGGAGTCCATCATCTCCTGCGCGCTGACCGTGCGGACGACGTGCTTCACGCCGATCAGCGCCGCCGACTCCGCGGCCACGTCGACCTCGGAGAAGCCCTGGCGCTCGAAGCCCGTCGTGAACGTGATCAGGTCCGGGTTGTGCTCCTTGGCCAGTGCCGCGACCACCGTCGAGTCGATGCCGCCGGACAGGAACGAGCCGACCGTCACGTCCGCGCGCATGTGCTTGGCGACCGAGTCGCGAAGCGCCGCCGTGATCTCGTCGTACAGCGCGTCCGCCTGCGCCTCGCTGCGGACCGTGCGCACCTTGAAGCTCGCGGGGAAGTAGCGCTCGAACTTGGGCGCCTCGCCCGGTTCCAGCGTGAACGAGTGGCCGGACTCGACACGGAAGATCCGGTCGTGCAGCGACGCGGGCTCGGGCACGTACTGCAGCGTGAGGTAGTGCTGCAGGCCCTTGACGTTCATCTTCGGCTCGATGCCGAGCGTGGGCGCGATCTCCAGCAGGATCTTCTTCTCGCTGGAGAAGGCGACGCCGCCCTGGCCCTGCGCGTAGTACAGCGGCTTGATGCCGAACGGGTCGCGGCCGCCGAAAAGCATCCGGCGCTCGGCGTCCCAGATGATGAAGGCGAACATGCCGCGCAGCTTCGTGATCGCCGCGGCACCGAAGTAGTGGTACGCCGCGACGATCGTCTCGGTGTCACCGTCGGTGTGGAAGACCGCGCCGTACTTCTCGGTGAGCTCGGCGCGCAGTTCGAGGTAGTTGTAGATCTCGCCGTTGAAGTTGATCGTGTACCGGCTCGGCGACTCCGGCGGGCCCCACGTCAGGGGCTGGTGGGAGTGCTCGATGTCGATGATGGCGAGGCGGTTGAAGCCGAACACGACCTCGTCGACCCGCCGGGTGCCGCTCTCGTCCGGGCCGCGGTGGCGCATGCAGCGCAGGGCGGCCTCCACCGCCGGGCGCGCGGTCTCGGCCTCGTTCTCGCTAGGGCAAACAAGTCCTGCCAGGCCGCACAAGGCTCTCGCACCTCTCAAGAAATTCGACGGGGAAGTCTTCAGTATGCCGAAGGCGCTCTATGTGACCGAAACTGCACCGCAGCGGCGGTGCCCCCAAGGGGTGAGCGAGGTTGCGCTGGGCTACGCTCCCGCTTGATCCGTTGGCATGGCCAGTAGTTGTGAACGAGGAGGCGGGCGAGCAGTGGGCCTGAAGGAGGGCACCAGGGCATCCCGGCTGGCGAAGACCGCCGGGCTGGTCGGCCTGGTCGGTATCGGGGCCACCGGTTGCTCCACGGACGAGGTGCTGCGCTTCGGATGGCCGCAGGCCGTCACGCCGCAGGCCGAGAGGATGCGCGAGCTCTGGACCTGGTCCGTGATCGCCGCGCTCGTCGTCGGCGTCATCGTGTGGGGCCTGATCCTGTGGTCTGTGGTGTTCCACCGCAAGAAGTCGGAAGAGCTGCCGCGTCAGACGGCGTACAACCTCCCGCTGGAGATCGTGCTCATCGTCGTGCCGACGGTGATCGTGGCGGTCCTGTTCTACTTCACCGCCATCACCCAGAACTACGTCACGGACAAGTCGGGCAAGCCCGACGTGAACGTCGACGTGATCGCGTTCCAGTGGAACTGGGAGTTCCAGTACCCGGACCACAAGACCGACGAGGGCAACGTCGTCAGCACGGTCGGCACCTCGGGCGAGGTCCCGATCCTGGTGCTGCCGGCGCACAAGCGCATTCAGTTCAAGCTGCGCTCGACCGACGTCATCCACTCGTTCTTCGTGCCGGAGTTCCACTTCAAGCGCGACGTCTTCCCGATGCCTGAGAAGAACAACCAGGACAACGTCTTCCAGATCGACCAGATCGACCGTCCCGGTGCGTTCGTCGGCCGTTGCGCCGAACTGTGCGGCTCCTACCACGCGGTGATGAACTTCGAGGTCCGCGCCCTGAACGAGGCCGACTTCGACAAGTACATGGAGCTCCGCAAGGAGGTCAACGCGAAGACGGGCAAGCCGTACACCACGGCCGAGGCGCTGTCGCAGGTCAACTGCGGTGAGCTGTGCGCGCCGCTGGCCACCACGACCACCCCGTTCAACACCGACCGGACGGCCCGCGAGGCCTCCGGCGGCGGTCAGAAGTAGGGACACGCCTCGCGATGAAGATCGAAGCTCGCGTATTCGAACTGGTGATGGCCTTCTCGTTCCTGATGGCCGTCGTCTACGGCTACTGGACGCACGCGGCGACCGGCCACGTCGAGCCCGCCGGCACGGTGGGGCTCGCGCTGACCGGTGGCCTGGCCCTCATCACCGGCACCTACTTCCGGTTCGTGGCCCGTCGCATCGAGGTGCGGCCGGAGGACAACCCCGAGGCCGAGGTCTCCGACGGCGCCGGTGAGCTGGGCTTCTTCAGCCCCGGCTCGTACTGGCCGATCGGTCTCGCGGCCGCGGCGGCGACCGCCGGTCTCGCGGTGGCGTTCTGGCACGTGTGGCTGCTGGTGATCGCCATCATCATGGTGCTGATCATGGTCGGCGGCCTGGTGTTCGAGTACCACACCGGCCCGAACCACGACTGACCTGATCACGACCCGGTATCCCATATATCGGATATCACTTCCTGAGGCCCTCTCCGTCACGGAGGGGGCCTCAGGCGTTTCCGGCGTTTCCGATGCCGATATCCACCATGTGATGTATCGCATACGGGATATCGGATATCGCGCGCTCTTCTACCTGTGCCTTTCCCGATATCCCGTATGCGATATATCGGCCGATAGCCGGTATATCAGTGCAGTGTCCGATATATCGCATACAGCGCAAAGGGCCCTCCCTGCCGTGACGGCGGGAAGGGCCCTTGCGAGGTCCTGGATGCGGCGCTGGCGCTTTACGCGGCGACCGGCGTCTTCTGGTACGCGTCGACGTACTCCTGGCCGCTCAGGTCCAGGATGCGGTAGATGATCTCGTCGGTGACGCTGCGCAGCACCGGCAGGGAGTCCTGCATGCCGTCGTAGCGGCTGAAGTCGAGCGGCTCACCGAAGCGGACCGTCACGGGCACGATCTTCGGGATCTTGCGGCCGACGGGCTGCACCTTGTCCGTGCCGATGATGCCGACCGGCACGACCGGGGCCCCGGACTCGAGCGCCATGCGGGCGACACCCGTGCGGCCGCGGTGCAGCATGCCGTCGAGCGAGCGCGTGCCCTCGGGGTAGATCGCGATGGCCGCACCGCCCGCGAGGATCTCGGCGGCGGTGTCGAGCGCGGCGCGCGCGTCACGGCCCTTGCCGCGGTGCACCGGCACGTGGCCCAGCGACGAGAAGAACCAGCGCGACAGCGAGCCCTTGATCCCGGTACCGGTGAAGTACTCAGCCTTCGCGAGGAACGACACGCGCCGCGGGACCACCATGGGGATCACGACGCTGTCGATGAAGCTGAGGTGGTTGGCCGCGAGGATGACCGGGCCGTCGGTGGGGATGTTCTCCAGACCGTCGACCACCGGGCGGTAGACAAGACGGGCTGCGCGCGCGACGACATGCTTCATCACCGGGTAGAGGACCATGCCTCCAGCATTCCAGGTGGCGATTGCCGCCGCGTTACCACGTGGTGCGCATCTCCGGCCCATCACTCGCTCGGACTACACCGATACGGCGGCCGTGCGAGCACGGTCACGCGTCGGCGACGACGCGTGACCGGAAACGCCCTCTACCCCTTCAAACCTCGTGAGAGCTCCACCCAGCGGCTCAGCAGCGTCGCCGCCCTGCCCGAGTCGATGGCGTCGGCCGCGCGGCCCAGCGAGGCCGTCAGATCGGCGTGCAGGTCGTCGGAGAACCCGCCGTGCGCCGCGATGGCCCCGGCGGCGTTCACGAGCACCGCGTCGCGCACCGAACCGGTCTTGCCGGCCACGAGGTCGCGGACCACCTGGGCATTGACGGACGCGTCGCCGCCCTTCAGGTCCTCCTCGCGCGCGGGCTTCACCCCGAGCACGGCCGGGTCGATCGTCTCCGTGCGCACGACACCGTCCTGGGCGAGCCAGGCGGACGTCGTCGTGGTCGTGGTGATCTCGTCGAGACCGTCGTCGCCGCGCACCACCAGGGCGGTGTTGCGGCGGCGGGCGAACACGCCGGCGATCAGCGGCGCGGCGGAAGCCCGCGCGCAGCCGATCAGGCCGACCGAGGGCTGCGCGGGGTTCGTCAGCGGGCCGAGCAGGTTGAACGACGTCGGGATGCCGATCTCACGCCGCACCGGGCCCGCGTGCCGGAAGCCGGGGTGGAACACCGGCGCGAAGCAGAAACCGATGCCGAGCTCCCGCACCGTCGCCTGGACACCCTCCGGCGGCAGGTCGATCGCGACGCCCAGCGCCTCCAGCACGTCCGCCGTGCCGCACTGGGACGACGCCGCGCGGTTGCCGTGCTTGACCACGGGCACGCCCGCGGCGGCCGTGATGATCGCGGCCATTGTCGAAATGTTCACCGAACCGGAATGATCGCCGCCGGTGCCCACGATGTCGGTCGCCCGCACGTCCACGGTGAAGCGGCGCGCGTGGTTGAGCATCATCGTGGCGAGGCCGTCGATCTCCTCCGGCGTCTCGCCCTTGGCGCGCAACGCGACGATGAACGCCGCGATCTGCGCCTGCGTCGCCTCGCCCGACATGACCTGGTCCATGCCCCAGGACGTGTCGTCGGCGGTCAGGTCGACGCCGTCGAGAAGTCTGTTGAGCAGCGAAGGCCAGGTGCGCTCGCTCATAGTCGGATCAGCCCTTGACGACAGGTACAGCCGAGCCCCGCAGCACCTCGGCCACGGTCTCGGCGGCGGCCAGCGGGTCGAGCGGGTGCACCAGCACCGCGTCGGCCTGCGACCAGGTCGCGAGCCAGCGGTCGTCCTTGCGGCGCACCGCGACGACGATCGGCGGGCAGTTCGTGATCTCGTCCTTGAGCTGGCGGGACAGGCCCATGCCACCGGTCGGCTGCGCCTCGCCGTCGAGGATCAGCAGGTCGACGGTGCCGTTGTCGACCTCGTAGAGGACGTCGGCGATCGCACCCGCCTCGACGTAGTCGACGCGCCCCAGGTCCGGCGCCGGACGGCGGCCGACGGCAGTGATGATCGTCTCACGCACCTCGGGCCGGTGGCTGAACACCAGGATCTTCGTGGTCTGCGTGCTCATCTCGCGATCCTCCGCTGCTACTGCTGACTGCGGTCGACAAGAAAGTGACCAAGGTCGCCGCGATGCTATCGGGCGGCCTGTGGGCGTGACTGCAGGGCATCCCACCCCAGGGCCTCCCCGCCCAGCCGCTGCGCCAGCGACGCCATCCGCGACCGTTCCTGAGCGCAGTGCAGAGCGTCCAGCTTCTGCACCCGACTGATATGCGATATATCACCTGCGACGAGCACCCACCCGTCCGGTGAGAGCATCTCACGAGCGCGTTCTACCTGGTCAGACGGTATGCGAACGTGGTGCCGCAGCACCGCGAGCTCGTCCGCGCGCCACTGCGGGGAACGGGCCAGAACGGCCGAATCGGCCTCGGCGATGTCGAACGCCTCGGCCACCACGACGAGTGTCGGATCGTCGATCGACAGCGAGGGTTCGTCACGTCGGCCCAGCAGTTCCCGCAATCGGCCCAGCAAGCCCATCCGTTGATCTCCTCGCGATCACCGCCAGGATCACGGACAGTGTGACCCAGCCGACCCATGATCCGCCCAGGACCCGATGGGCGGACGGAAATAGCGCAGGCAATAATGCTGCCCGTGACCACGGCAGCGCCTTCAATCGGCCAGCGCGTGCACTCGCTGAACCGCCCGAACATGGTCAGCGTCGGCACGATCGTCTGGCTGTCCAGCGAGCTCATGTTCTTCGCTGGCCTCTTCGCCATGTTCTTCACGGTGAAGGCCCAGAACACTGCGGAGCACTGGCCGCCACCGCCCACGCACCTGAACGTCCCCTACGCGTCGGTCTTCACGATCATCCTGGTCGCGTCGTCCTTCACGTGTCAGTGGGGCGTTTTCGCCGCGGAGCGTGGCGACGTCTTCGGTCTGCGTCGCTGGTACATCGTGACGTTGATCATGGGCGCGATCTTCGTGGGAGGCCAGGCGGGTGAGTACTTCACCCTCGTCGAAGAGGGCACGACCATCCCCTCGTCGGCCTACGGCACCGTCTTCTTCCTGACGACCGGCTTCCACGGCCTGCACGTCATCGGCGGTCTGATCGCGTTCGTCTTCCTGTTGATCCGGACGAAGCTCAGCAAGTTCACGCCGGCACAGGCCACCGCATCGATCGTCGTGTCGTACTACTGGCACTTCGTCGACGTCGTGTGGATCGGCCTGTTCGCCATCATCTACATCGTGCCCTGACCTAGCCAGCACGCAGCCAAGCCACGAGCTCCCGAACGACAGCAAGGGTTGCCGCACACCATGACCACCACGACGAAACGCCCGCGCGGCGCCCGCACGAAGCTGCGCCGCCGGGTCGCCGGACTGCTCGCCCTGGGCTTCGCCCTGCTGAGCGCCGGCATGCTGTTCGCCGCTTTCGCGCCCCAGGCGCAGACCGCCCAGGCCCAGCAGCAGGACGCCCTGGTCCGCACGGGCGAGCAGATCTACCTGAACACCTGCATGGGCTGCCACGGCAAGTCCCTCGAGGGTGTCAAGGACCGCGGGCCGAGCCTGGTCGGCGTCGGCGACGCCGCGGTGTACTTCCAGACTTCCTCCGGCCGCATGCCCATGGCGCGGCAGGAGGCGCAGGCCGTCCGCAAGCCCGCGAAGCTCTCCCCCGAGGAGATCAACGCGCTGATGGCCTACATCACGGCGAACGGCGGCGAGGGCCCGAAGAAGCCCTCCGAGACCGGTGAGGGCCTGCGCGGCGACAACCCGGCGCGCGGTGGCGAGCTCTTCCGCCTCAACTGCTCGAGCTGCCACAACTTCACGGGTCGTGGTGGCGCGCTGTCGTCCGGCAAGTTCGCGCCGACGCTCGACGGCGTCACCGAGGACCAGATCTACACGGCGATGCTGACCGGCCCGCAGAACATGCCGAAGTTCGGCGAGCGCCAGCTCACGCCGGAAGAGAAGAAAGACATCATCGCGTACGTCAAGTCGGTCACCGACGGAAACAACAACTCCGGCGGTAACCCCCTGGGCGGGTTCGGACCCGTCTCCGAGGGATTGATCGCGTTCATCGTGGGCATCGCCGCGCTCATCGGCGTGACCCTCTGGATCGGAGCCAAGGCATGAGCGGCGACAAGCCGACCGAGCTGCCCAGCGAGGCAGAGCTCGCGGAGATGAGCCGGGACGACCTCGTCAGGCTCGGCACGAAGATGGACGGCGTCGAGCTCGTCCACTACGAGGACAAGTGGCCGGTCTCCGGCACCCGCGCCGAGCGTCGTGCCCAGCGCGTCGTGGCGGCGTGGTTCATGATCTCCGCGCTGTCGGGGCTCGCGTTCCTCGGCGTGTTCCTGTTCTGGCCGTGGCAGTACGAGGCCCCGCACACCGACGGCCACCTGCTGCACCTGCTCTACAACCCGCTGATCGGCCTGTTCCTGGGCCTGTCGGTGGTGGGCCTGGGTGTCGGCGCGCTGCTCTACACCAAGAAGTTCATCCCGGACGAGATCGCGGTGCAGCAGCGGCACGACGGCCCGTCGACCGAGGTCGACCGCGCCACGCTGGTCGCCGAGCTCGCCGACGCCGGTGAGCGCAGCGGCATCGCCCGCCGCAGCCTGATCAAGCGCACCGCGGGCCTCGGCGCCGGTGTCCTCGGTCTGGGCGTGGCGGCCGTCCCGCTGGGCGCGCTGATCAAGAACCCGCACGCGGACAGCGAGACCAAGGCGTCGCTGTGGCACACCGGCTGGAAGGCCGAAAAGGGCGAGAAGGTCTACCTCCGCCGCCACACCGGCAACTTCCACGAGGTCTCCCTGGTGCGTCCCGAGGACGTCGAGCCCGGCGGCTTCGAGACGGTGTTCCCGTTCCGCGAGTCGGAGCGCGACGACGAGCACGCCCTGGTCGCGGCCCTCAAGCGGTCCGACGCGCCGGTCATGCTCATCCGCCTGCGTCCGAACCAGCCGGTCACCAAGCGCGCAGGTCAGGAAGACTTCAACTTCGGCGACCTGTTCGCGTACTCGAAGATCTGCACGCACCTCGGTTGCCCGACCTCGTTGTTCGAGCAGCAGACCGGTCTGCTGCTCTGCCCGTGCCACCAGTCGCAGTTCGACGTGTTCGAGTACGCCAAGCCGCGGTTCGGCCCGGCGACCCGTCCTCTTCCCCAGCTACCGATCACTGTGGACGAAGAGGGATACTTGGTTGCCCGCAGCGACTTCATCGAGGCTGTGGGTCCGGCGTTCTGGGAGCGGAAGTCATGAGTGCCATCACCACGCCGACGAAGCCGGCCAACGCCGCCGCGCGCGTCGCAGGGGCGGCGGCCAACGCTGCCGACGAGCGGTACCACGCGGCCTCTGGCCTGCGCAAACAGCTGAACAAGGTCTTCCCGACGCACTGGTCGTTCCTGCTCGGTGAGATCGCGCTGTACAGCTTCATCGTGCTGCTGCTGTCGGGCACGTACCTCGCTCTGTTCTTCGACCCGTCGATGACCGAGGTCACCTACAACGGCGCGTTCGACAACCTGCGCGGCATCGAGATGTCGCGGGCGTTCGCGTCCACGCTCGACATCTCGTTCGAGACGCGGGGTGGCCTGTTCGTCCGCCAGGTGCACCACTGGGCGGCGCTGCTGTTCATGGCCGCGATCGTCGTGCACATGTTCCGGATCTTCTTCACCGGCGCGTTCCGCAAGCCGCGTGAGATCAACTGGGTCATCGGCATCGTGCTGTTCATGCTCGGCGCGATCGAGGGCTTCCTCGGCTACTCGCTGCCGGACGACCTGCTCTCGGGCACCGGCCTCCGCGTGATGGCGGCGCTGCTGATCTCGTTCCCGGTCATCGGCACGTGGCTGAACTGGCTGATGTTCGGCGGGGAGTTCCCCGGCACGGACATCATCCCGATGCTCTACACCGCGCACATCCTGCTGATCCCGGCGATCATCCTCGGCCTGATCGCGGCGCACCTCGCGCTGGTCTGGTACCAGAAGCACACGCAGTTCCCGGGCGTGGGCCGCAAGGAGACCAACGTCGTCGGCGTCCGCATCATGCCGGTGTTCGCGGCCAAGGGCGGTGGCTTCTTCGCCATCGTCGTCGGTGTCATCGCGATCATGGGTGGCGTCTTCCAGATCAACCCGATCTGGAACTTCGGTCCGTACAACCCCGCGCAGATCTCCGCCGGTTCGCAGCCCGACTGGTACATGGGCTGGACCGACGGCCTAGTCCGCATCTGGCCGGCGTGGGAGTTCTACCTGGGCAACTACACGATCCCGGCGCCGTTCCTGCCGTTCATCCTCGGTCTGCCGCTGCTGACCGGCATCGCGGCGGTGTACCCGTGGATCGAGAAGAAGATGACCAAGGACTACGCGCACCACAACCTGCTGCAGCGCCCGCGTGACGTTCCGGTCCGCACCGCGCTCGGCTGGATGGCGATCACGTACTTCATGGTCCTGCTGCTCATGGGCGGCAACGACATCTTCGCGTACCAGTTCGACATCTCGTTGAACCTGACGACGTGGATGGGCCGCATCGGCATGCTGATCCTGCCGCCGATCGCGTACTTCGTGGCGTACCGCATCTGCATCGGCTTGCAGCGCGGCGACCGCGAGGTGCTCGAGCACGGTGTCGAGACCGGCATCATCAAGCGCCTGCCGCACGGCGAGTTCATCGAGATCCACCAGCCGCTCGGCCCGGTGGACGACCACGGCCACCCGCTGCCCCTGGCCTACCAGGGCGCGTCGGTGCCGAAGAAGATGAACAAGCTCGGCTCGGCCGGTCACCCGGTCGCCGGCAGCACGTGGTCGCCGGACCCGGTCGAGGAGACCGTGGCCTTGTCGAACGCGCGCAAGAAGGCGCATGTCGCCGAGGAGATCAGCGCCGAGGACAGGGCAGGCGAGCTCGCGGGCAAGCCGTCCGACCCGAAGGCCTGACCAGCAGCTGCAAAACTGTGAAAAGCCCCCGTGAACCTTCACGGGGGCTTTTCGTTACGTCAGTTGCGCCGAATGATTCCGGGCGCTGCGCCGTTCGTGGCCTGGCGCTAGTTACTGGGCGTCATCCAGGCCGATGGCGAAGGCCGCCTCGTCGTCTCGCTTCGAGTAGCTGCGGAACGCGATGTGCGTGTCGGTGTTCAGCACGCCCGCGACCTTGCTGATCTTGCCGGGCACCAGGGCGGCCAGATCCTCGTGCTTGCTCACCCGCACGAGCGCGATCAGGTCCACGTCACCTGCGCAGGAGTACACCTCCGTGACGCCGTCGATGTCGGCGATCTCCTGTGCCGCCTCGGGAATGCGTTCGGCGGCGGCCTGGATCAGCACGATGGCGGTGACCACGCTGTTCTCCTTCGGTCTCAGCACGGGTAACTAAAGCACTCGTAGTCTGCCCTACCGGCTTATCGCTGGCGTGGAGACGTCGCTGCGAACGTGGGTCTCCTCAATCCCCTTTGTCTTCGAGGTGAACCCGTGTTCGCACGCAAGCTGATCGCCGAGGTGGCCGGAACGACCATCCTCTGCCTGTTCGGAATCTCCGCCGCCGTGTCCGTGGTCGCCGCAGGCAACGAACCCTCGGGCCTCCTCATCGTCGCCCTGGCGCACGGCCTCGCTCTGATGGCCGGCATCTACGCGTTCGGCGCCATCTCGGGCGCGCACTTCAACCCGACCGTCACGATCGCTCTCGCCGTGTCCGGTCGACTGCCGTGGCGCGAGGTGCCGGGCTACGTCGGCGCGCAGCTTCTCGGCGGCGTGCTGGCCGCCTCGCTCGCTCACGTCGTGCACGGCTCTCGTGCGATCGAGGCTGGACTGGGCGCTACGTCGTTCGGCTCCGGTGTCACCGTCACCCAGGCCGTGGTGGCCGAGGCGCTCGGTGCGTTCATCCTCGTGACCGCCGTGTTCGCTCTCGCGGTCAACCCGAACGCTCCTCGCGGTCTGCACGGTGTCGGCATCGGCCTGGCCCTCGCCACCCAGATCCTCGCGTTCGGTCCCGTCGCGGGCGCCTCCGTGAACCTCGCCCGCACGTTCGGCCCCGACGTCGTGCTCACCTTCGCGGGCGGCGACCCGGCCTGGGGCCAGCTGCCGGTGTACCTGATCGCCCCGGTGTTCGGCGGCATTCTGGCGGCCGGTCTGTACGCCTTGGTGACGTCCGTGTCTCGCCGAGCCCACGCCACGAGCGCTCCCTGAATTGTCGCCTTGTCGACATCCCAACTGATATATCGGTTGGTGCCACCTCCTCCGACCTGCGCAAACCCTTCCTTATGCAAAAAACGTTTGCGGACGTCCGCAAACGTTTTTTGCATAAGGGGGTGCGGTGGGCGTGTCGGCGGCTAACTGCGGGGTCAGTTCCAGCGGTCGTGCAAGGGGCGGGCGCCGGCGGCTTGTTCGGCCCACGGGACCCAGGCCGCCGCGGCACCGGCGGGGGAGGACCAGGGTTCGTCCGCGTACACGAGGCGGGTGCCCGGCTGGTCGAGCCAGCGCAGGACGACGCCGGCTTCTTCGGGTGGCGCGCCTCGCAGCGGTCCGGCCGTGGGGATGACGGTTTCCGCGGAGGCGACGAGGGCGTCGACGACCGGCATCGGGCGGGTGCCGCGACGGGCCACACCGGCCGAGGCGAGGCGGCCGTAGCGGACGACCGAGAACTCCCAGCCGCCTTCGCGGTCGGGCCGGGCGGCGACCAGCTGGGGAAGCGCGGCCAGGGCGGCGAGGCGTTGGGCGCGGTCGAGGGAGCGGACCAGGCCGGCCAGACGGTCACGGCGCCGGGCCGCCTCCTCGAAGCGTTCGGCTGACGCGAGGCCGCCGAGCTGGTCGATGAGGGTGCGTAACGGGTCAGCGCTGCGGCCGACGACCAGGTCTTGGACCGCGACGACCGCGGGGGAGTACTCCTCGACGGTCTGATGGCCCGCGCAAGGTGCCTGGCAGCGGCCCAGTTCGGCCAGGGCACAGGGCGAGGCGCGTTGGTTCGTCGCCGGGATCTTGATCGTGCAGGAGCGCAGCGGGACGGCGTCGAGCAGCGCGTCGGCCACCGACTCGGCTGCCTGCCGGGTGCGGAACGGGCCCAGGGCGCCGTCGCGCGGGTTTCTGACCAGCGACAGCCGGGGGAACGGTTCGTCGGTCAGGACCAGCCACCAGGCGTGGTGGGGGTTCTTGGACCTGCGGTTGTAGGCGGGGCGGTGGGCGCGGAGCAGCCGTAGCTCGCGTACTTCGGCTTCGAGGGGGTGAGCGCATTCGACCGCGTCCACGCGCACGGCGAGCGCGACCATTTCGCGGAGCCTGCGTCTGCCCTCGCTGGCCGTGAAGTACTGCCGCACCCGGCGCCGGAGATCGGATGCGGTGCCCACGTAGAGCACCTCTTCCTTCGGACCGCGGAAGAGGTACACGCCTGGTTTGGACGGCAGATGCGCGGCGAGGGAGCGCTTGCGGCGTTGTTCCGGCGTCACTTCCGGCAGGTACGCCAGGAGTTCTTCCAGGGAGTGCACTCCTACGTTGCCGACGCGTTCCAGCAGCGCGTGCAGCACCTCGACGGTGGCGCGGGCGTCGGCCAGGGCGCGGTGCGTCGGCCTCGTCGAGGTGTGGAAGAGGTCGGCCAGGGCGGAAAGGCGGCACGACGGAGCCTCGTCGCGGCTCAGCACGCGCCGGGCGAGCTTCACCGTGCAGACCACCGGCGGTTTCGGCCAGCGGTAGCCGTGCCGCTCGCAGGCCGCCTTGAGGAAGCTGATGTCGAAGCCGGAGTTGTGCGCCACCAGGACCGAGCCCGCCGCGAACTCCAGGAACGCGGGCAGCACCGTGTCCAGCCTCGGCGCGCCCGTGACCATCAGCTGCGTGATGCCGGTCAGCTGGGCCACCTGCACGGGGATGCCGCGCTCCGGGTCGACGAGCGTGGCGAACTCGCCGAGCACCTCGCCTGCGCGCACCTTCACCGCGCCGATCTCGGTGATGGCGTCCTCCTCGTTGCTCCCGCCCGTCGTCTCCAGGTCGAAGACGACGAACGTCGTGTCGCGCAGAGGTGTACCGAGCTCGTCGAAGGACAGTTGACCGGTCACGATGTGGGACGTTAGCGACGGGGTCTGACAATTTTCGGCGGGTGGGATTCGAGAGTGCTGTGACCTGCGGTTGTTCTGGTGCTCAGGGGGTGCGGCACTGCCTTTTCCAGATCGTTGTTCCGGAGGCCGGAGATGTCCGTGCGCTGCTCAAGGACGGGGGCTCTAGCCTGTTGGGGTGCCAGACCCGATGCCCGAGCCCGAGTTCGACCAGCCTGCCGAGGAGGTAGGCGAGTCCGCAGATGATTCCACTGTGGACTGGTCGGCCCTGCCGGAGCCGCTGAGGGCGAGACTGGCGGAGCTGGGCGCGGACGCGCTGGGGGAGATGGCGAAGGTCGACGTGCCGCAGCACCTGCGGCCGGTGGCGAAGTTCGCGCCGACGAAACGGGCCCGGCTGGGCGGGGCGCAGGTCGTCGCGGGCCTGCGGAACTCGGCGAACTTCCGCACGGCCGTCGTGGAGTGGCTGCGCAAGAACCGGCCGTCGACGCTGGAGGTGACGTCGCCGGATCCGGTGACGGCGGCCGCGGCGGCGGTGCTGACCGGTGACGACGTCGCGCTGCATTATGTGGAGCTGGTGTCGCGGCGGGTCGGCGACGCGACGTTGCGCGCCGAGCGAGATGCAGCCGTGGTGCGGGCCGAACGGCTCGAGGGTGAGCTGGAACGGCTCAGGACCGAGCGCAGCCAGCTCGACGGCGCCACCGAACGCGTCCGAGCGGATGCCGAGATCGAGCTGGAACGCCTGCGCAAGCGGTTGCGCGAGCAGGGCGTGAAGCTGCGCGAGGCCAAGGACGCCGCCGAGGCCGCCGCTGCCGAGGTCGACAAGATCCAGGTGCGCACGGCCGAGGAGGTCAAGCGCCTCACCGCCGAGCGTGATCGGGAGCGGGAACGCGCGGAGACCGAGCGGGGCAAGGCGCAGCGGGCGATCGCGGACGCCGAGGTGGCCCGTCAGTCGGCGCGGGAGGCTCGTCAGGCCGACGAGGTGCGGCTCGCGCTGCTCGTCGACACGCTCGACGGTGCCGTGACGGGGTTGCGTCGCGAGCTGGCGCTGGGTGGTGGCACGGGTCCGCGCCCCGCCGACCTCGTGCGGGGCGCCAGTGCGTCGCAGGGAGCTGTTGGGCGCGTGGAGGATCCGGCAGCGCTGGACCGGCTGCTGGCGTTGCCCGCAGTGCACCTGGTGGTGGACGGCTACAACGTCACGAAGACCGGCTATCCGGAGTTGTCGTTGTCGGATCAGCGTGATCGGCTCGTGCATCAGCTGGCGGTGCTGGCCGCGCGCACGGGTGCCGAGGTGACGTTGGTGTTCGACGGCGCTGGGGTGGTGGCCGTGCCCGCGGCGGCTCCACGGGGCGTGCGCGTGCTCTTCAGCGACCCCGGCGTTCTGGCCGATGACGTGATCCGCGCGCTGGTCACCGCGGAGCCGGAAGGGCGTCCCGTGGTGGTGGTGACGTCGGACCGCGCGGTCGCCGACTCCGTGCGTCGGCGGGGTGCGCACCCCGTCCCGTCCGCTGTGTTGCTGGCCCGTCTCGGGCGCGTTTGATCACCCGGTAGCCTGACGCCGTTGATCTTTGGGTCGATCTTGACGGTCTTGTTCTCGCGAAGGGGATCGGCGACGTGTCGTCGCGCAAACTCACCCGCGGTGTATTGATCACCGCGCTGCTTTTCTCCGCTCTTCCGGCCGTGTCGTTCGCCGCGCAGCCGGCTGATCCGGCGCGCGCGTACGCCGATCTGACGGCGCAGGCGACCAAGCTCAACGAGGAAGTCCTGCGCGCACAGGAAGATCTCGTCCTGCGGCGTGCCGAGCTCGAACGCGCCACCACGGACGTCGCGGCGGCGCAGCAGATCGAGCGGCAGGCGAAGTCCGACGAGAACGGCTACCGCGAGCAGGTGGACCTGATCACGCAGGCGTCGTTCGAGGGCGCGCGGTTCAACCAGCTGTCCGCGCTGCTCGTGGCGGACTCGCAGCAGGACTTCCTGAACCGCCTGGAGATGATGCGGGTCCTGGCGTCGGACAACGCCGACTCGCTGGCCCGTCTGTCCGGCGCGGTCGAGAAGGCTCGTCAGGCGCACCAGGCGGCGGAGAACTCCCGGTCCCGCGCCGCTGAGGCCACCTCGGCGGCCGAGCGGTTGAAGGGAGACCTCGACGGGCGTAGCCGCGCGTTGCAGGACCAGATCGGCGAGGTGCGTGCTGCTCTGACGCGGCTGCCCGCGCCGGTCGTGAAGCAGTTGCGCGATCCGGGGGACCGGTCCGCGGTCAGCGTGCCCTCGGGGACGGCCGGCATCGCGCTGGCGTTCGCACTGGCGCAACGGGGGGACGAGTACAAGTACGGCTCGACCGGGCCCGACCAGTGGGACTGCGCCGGTCTGACGATGAAGGCCTACGCGGCCGCCGGGTACACGATTCCGCGGACGTCCGGTGGACAGGCCGCGGTGGGTCGCGTCGTGTCGCGTGGTGAGGTCCGTGGGGGCGACCTGATCGTCTACTACTCGAGCCGGTCGCACGTCGCCATGGCCGTCGACAACGCACGAGCTGTGCACGCCTCGACCGAAGGCCAGCCGGTGAAGATCGCGTCGATCGACGCCATCGGGCCCATCGCGGTGATCCGGCGCATCGAGGGCTAGCGTTGCGCCGGTGAAGCACCTCAGGACGTTGCTGGCGGTCACCGTCGCCATGACGTTCCTGCTGGGTCTCAGCGTTGCAATGCGGCCGGTTGAGTTGCAGCCGACGGAAACTGTTCATTGCAAAGAGGCTGTTCTCACGGCGTCTTCCGGGACCGTGACCAGCAGTTCTTGCGATGGAGAGCTGGCCGCGCGTGTCTTGGCGGTCGTGGACGACTCGGTGTCCGGAGTCGCCAATATATTGGATATCAGTTGGTCTCGCCGGGTCGATGTCGTCATTCCGGCTTCGGAGTCGGAGCTCGTTTCGCTTGTCGGTCCGGCGTTCGCGGACATGGCCGGGATCGCGATTCGGGACGGTGCCGGGCAGCGCGTGGTGCTCAATCGGGTGCGGGCGGCGGCGTTGACTCCGTTGGAACTGCGTGTGCTGCTGCGGCACGAGATCACGCACGTGGCGACGCGCGACCAGACCTCGGACTCGGCCCCGCTCTGGCTGGTGGAGGGGTTCGCGGACTGGGTGGCGTTCCACGGGCTGGGGGTGTCGCTGCGCCAGGCC
This sequence comes from Lentzea sp. NPDC005914, assembly GCF_040629405.1. Classification (NCBI taxonomy): domain Bacteria; kingdom Bacillati; phylum Actinomycetota; class Actinomycetes; order Pseudonocardiales; family Pseudonocardiaceae; genus Lentzea; species Lentzea sp. NPDC005914. The sequence goes on from NZ_JBEXVQ010000008.1 coordinate 105,447, forward strand.
GCTCCGTTGCTCACCTCGAACGTCTCGGCGCTGCCCACCGACTTCAGCGGGCCGGGGCGTGATCTCGCCTACCAGCAGGCGTACTCGATCATGGCCTACCTGGAGTCACGTGTGGGGGAGCGGGGCGTCGTCGATTTCTTCCTGCAGCACGCGTCGCGGTCCGCTGTGGACGTGAGCTCGGTCGACGTGGCGGGCTGGCGCGAGTTCCTGCGGTCGAGCATCGGCTAGCGTTGGTTCCGTGCGCCGAACCCTGCTGGTGACCAACGACTTCCCGCCCCGACCCGGTGGCATCCAGTCCTACCTGCACGCTTTGGCGACACGGCTGCCCGCGGACTCTCTCGTCGTGTACGCGCCGAAGTGGAAGGGCGCGGCGGAGTTCGACGCCGAGCAACCTTTCCCCGTCGTGCGGCATCCCACGTCCTTGATGCTGCCGACGCCCGACGTGCTCCGGCGCGCCCGTGAGATCGCCCGCGCCGAGTCCTGCGACGCCGCGTGGTTCGGTGCGGCCGCCCCGCTGGCGTTGCTGGCGCCGTCGCTGGGGCTGAGCCGCGCGGTGGCGTGCACGCACGGGCACGAGGTCGGCTGGTCGATGTTGCCGGTGGCACGGCAGGCGTTGCGGGCGATCGGGTCCGGTGTGGACGTCGTGACCTACGTCAGCCGCTACACCCGCTCGCGGTTCGCCGCGGCGTTCGGTCCGATGGCGGCGTTGGAGCACCTTCCGTCCGGTGTGGACACCGACCTGTACCGCCCGGATCCCGCCGCGCGCGCCGAGATCCGCGGCCGGTACGGGCTGGGTGACCGCCCGGTGATCGTGTGCGTGTCGCGGCTCGTGCCGCGCAAGGGGCAGGACATCCTGATCCGCGCCTTGCCGTTGATCCAGCAGAAGGTGCCGGACGCGGCGCTGCTGATCGTCGGTGGCGGGCCGTACCGGGGAACGCTCGAGAAGATGGCCGCGGACGCCAAACCCGGTGACGTCGTGCTGACCGGCTCGGTGCCGTGGGAGGAACTGCCCGCGCACTACAACGCCGGTGACGTCTTCGCGATGCCGTGCCGCACCCGTGGCCGCGGACTTGACGTCGAGGGGCTCGGCATCGTCTACCTGGAGGCCTCGGCGACCGGGCTGCCGGTGATCGCCGGACGGTCCGGTGGAGCGCCCGAGACCGTGCGCGACGGCATCACGGGCAACGTCGTCGACGGGCTCGACGTCGAGAACGTCGCCGAGAGGGTCGCCGCCCTGCTCGCCGACCCGGAGATGGCGGTCAAGATGGGACGCGCCGGGCGGGAGTGGGTGAGCGACCACTGGCGGTGGGACCAGCTCGCACACCGCCTCGAACGCCTCATCGGCTGATGTCCAGTACGCGATATCCGATATATCAGCACCCGATGCGGCAGAGTCGGACGTGGGAGTTCGGCGGTATATCGGATATCAGTGCAGGTCAGGCGAGCTCATGAGCTCGGGCCTCCAGGGCGCGCAGCCCCAGTTCGGCGCTGCGGCGTGAGGCCTGGTCAGCGGCCGACCGGGACTCGGAGTGCCGGCCGAGATCGCGCCACACCAGAGCCAGGTTGATCAACGCGCGGACCTCACCGGAGGCGTAGCCGATGCGCCGCGCCGTGGTGAGGGCTTGGTCGAAGAGTTCGGCCGCCGCGTCGAAGTCGGACAACGCGCGGCGGACCTCGCCGAGCGTGATCCGCACGGATGTCGCCACCTGCTGGTCGCCACCGTCTGCGACCAGCGACAGAGCCCGCGAGGCCAACGACAACGCGGCCGGGGCGTTGTCCGAGGCGAGCTCCAGCGCGGCCAGGTTTTCGAGGGTCTCCGCCTCACCGGCCGGGACGTTGCCGATCTCCAGGGCGCGTTCGAGGTGGTCGCGGGCCTCGCCGAACCGGCCCTGCAGGCGCAGCGCCATGCCGAGGTAGGTGTGGCTGTCGGCGTTGGGCGCGAGAGCGTGAGCCTGGGAGAAGTGGTCGACGGCGCCGTCGATCTCGCCGAGCTCCACGGCGAGCTGGCCGAGGTTGTACAGACCGGTGCTGATGCTGTCGGCCGAACGCAGCATCTCCAGGCAGCGGACCAGAGCGGTCTTCGCCTCGGCGAGCTGACCGGACCGGCGGTGGACGAGGCTGAGGTTGTTCAGCACGCTCGCCTCGGCGTCCTTGTCGCCCAGCGTGCGGTACAGCTCGATGGCCTCGTTGTGGTGCTCGACCGAGAGCGCGTACTCGCCGAGCCGCAGGTAGAGGGTGCCCAGGTTGGCGTGCATCGCGGCCTCGGCCGGGCGGTGCGCGGAGGCCTGGGCGGCCAGCAGGCCATGGTGGGCGGTCGCGAGCCATTCGCCCACGTGCTGGCCGATCCACAGGTAGCCGCGCAGGGCGTCGGCCAGCTGCCACGCCATGGCGGCCGGGCCGTGCTCGGCGGCGTGCCGGATCGCGGCCGTCAGGTTCGGCCGTTCCGCGTCGAGCCACGCCAGCGCCTCGGCCGAGCTCGAGATCCGGGGCGCCGGGCCCGAGGCGGACGACGGCAACCGCACGATGCCGGGGTAGAGGAGCTCGGCGCAGCGTTCGACTCCGCGCACGTAGTGGTTCAGCAGCGCCGTCCAGGCCACCTTCTCCTCGGCCGGCGTGTCCGACTCCTCGCGCAACGCCGCCGCGTAGCGCATCAGCTCGTCGTGGAACCTGTAGCGGCCAGGAACCGTCGAAACCACCAGCTGAGCGATCTCCAGCACCGTCAGCAGACCCTCGGCGTCCACGTCGGCCAGCGCCGAGGCGGCCTCCGCGGTGAAGTCCGGGCCGGGCACGAGCGACAACAGCCGGAACAGACGCTGCGGCGCGGGCGGAAGGGCCGCGTAGGCGAGTTCGATCGGTGAACCGGAAATCGTCACGTCGCCGCGTCCGGCGAGGTAGGCCGCCGCCACCCGCAACGCCAGCGGCAGGTGTCCGCAGCGCGACGCCAGCTCGGCGTGATCACCCGGCCCCAGCAGTTCGGAGAGCAACGACGCGGATTCGGCGGGAGCGAACACGTCCACCGGCACGGTCCGCGCGCCGTTCATCGCGATCAGGCCGCGCAGGTCGTCCCGCGACGTCACTATCACCCGGCACGACGCCGTCCCCGGCAGCAGCGGCCGCACCTGGTCCGGCGCGGAGGCGTTGTCCAGCATCAGCAGCATCCGGCGGCCCGACAGCAACGACCGCAGCATCGTGCTCTGCTCGTCGGCGTCCGGCGGGATCTCGTCCGCGGGCACCCCGAGCGCCCGCAGGAACCGCGACAGCACGTCCATCCCGTCCGCGGGCGGCCCCAGCGAGTATCCGCGCAGGTCGACGTACAGCTGGCCGTCCGGGAACCGCCCTCGCAGCAGGTGGGCCACGTGCACGGCCAACGTCGTCTTGCCCACCCCTGGCGGCCCCGCCAGCGTCACGATCGGCACCGACCCGCCCGTGATCAGTCCCGAGACGCGCTCGACGTGCCACGAACGTCCCGTGAAGTCCGCGATGTCGTCAGGCAGACGCATCGGTGACGCCGGCGCGCGTTCCGGCTCGCGTGCGGCAACGGGCGCGGCCAGCGACGGCGCCCCCACCAGGATCGCCTGGTGCAGCGACCGCAGCTCGGGCGACGGGTCGATGCCCAGCTGCTCGTCCAGGGTCCGGTCGAGCTGCCGGAACGCCTCCAGCGCCTCCGCCTGCCGGCTGCTGCGGTACAGCGCGAGCATCAGTTGCCCCCAGAACCGCTCGCGCAACGGGTGGTCCCGCGTCAGCGCGAACAGCTCCGGCACCAGGTCCGCGTGGTTGCCCAGCGCGAGCTCCACGTCGATCCGCTGCTCGTGCACGGTCATCAGCAGCTCGGTCAGCCGCGGCGCGTTCTCGGCGTAGAGCGTCTCGGAAGGCACGTCCGACAGCACCGGGCCGCGCCACAGCTCCAACGCCTCGGAAAACGCTTTCCGTGCGCTGACCAGGTCGTTCGCCGAAGCAGCCGCCCGTCCGCGAGCAGCCGCGTCAGCGAACCGGTGCACATCCACGGCCAGCGGGTCGACGCGCATCCGGTAGCCGTCAGGGGCGGTCTGGATCAGCGACGGGTCACCCAGCGCCGCCCGCAACCGCATCACGTACGTCTGCAACGTCCCACGCGTGCGGGCAGGCGGTGCGTCACCCCACACGTGCTCGACGAGTTCCGTCACGGGCACGACGCGGTTCGGGCGCAGCAGCAACGCCGCCAGCAACGCCCTGTGCTTGCCCGCCCTCAGCACCACCGGCGAGCCGTCCAGGCGCACTTCCAACGGGCCGAGCAGCCGGAACTGCGGACCCGAAGCCATTGCCTCCCCTTCGCGCGTACCTGACGTTCCCCGCCTGCCCGACAGCCTAATTGCGCACTGTCGCCGAGTGACATCGGCGCGTCAGCGATACGTCAGCGTCGTACGGCAATCTTCTTCATGTCCCGGTCGGGGGGCCGGGGCAACAAACTTCTCGGGTTCCGCGGAGATCCGCGGATCACGATCGCTGGGGGTCGAAAGGCCCAGGAGCTCTCTCTCAGCTCCTGGGCCTTTCGCGCATTACACCCTCTTACTTCGCGTAGATGGCGTCGATGTCCGACGCGTACGTCGTCGCCACGACAGAGCGCTTCAGCTTCAGCGACGGCGTCATCTCGCCACCCGCCTCGGTGAAGTCGATCGGCAGCACCCGGAACTTGCGGATCGCCTCGGCCTTCGACACCGACTTGTTCGCCTCGTCCACCACGGCCTGGATCTCGGCCAGCAGCTCGGAGTCCTCGATCAGGTCCGCGACCTCGGCCGACACCGGCTTGCCGTGCGACTCCTTCCACGACGGGAAGAACTCGGGGTCGATCGTGATCAGCGCGCCGATGAACGGCTGCTTGTCACCGACGACCATGCACTGCGACACCAGCGGGTGCGCCCGGATGCGGTCCTCGAGCTGCGCGGGGGAGACGTTCTTGCCACCGGCGGTGACGATGATCTCCTTCTTGCGGCCCGTGATCTTCAGGAAACCCTCGTTGTCCAGCTCGCCGATGTCACCGGTGTGGAACCAGCCGTCCTCGAGGGCCTCCTTGGTGGCGGCCTCGTTGTTCCAGTAGCCGGTGAAGACGATGTCGCCCTTGATGAGGATCTCGCCGTCGTCCGCGATCCGCACCGACGTGCCGGGCACCGGCAGGCCGACCGTGCCGACCTTCTCCTGGCCGCGGAACGTGACGCACGCCGCGGCCGACGTCTCGGTCAGGCCGTAGCCCTCGTAGACCGGGATGCCGCAGCCGCGGAAGAAGTGCGACAGCCGGTCACCCAGCGGCGCGCCACCGGAGACCGCCGCGACCGCGCGACCGCCCAGAGCGGCCCGCAGCTTCGCGAACACCAGCTTGTCGAACACCGCGTGCCGGAGCCGGAGCACCAGGCCGGGCCCGCCGTTGTCCAGCGCGGCGGAGTACTCCACGGCGGTCGCCTCGGCCGCGTCGAAGATCTTGCCCTTGCCGCCGGCGTGCGCCTTCTGCTTGGCGCCGTTGTAGACCTTCTCGAACACGCGCGGCACCGCGACGACGAACGTCGGCCGGAACTGGCCCAGGTCCGCGACGAGGTTCTTCACGTCGGCGGTGTGGCCCAGCGTCGCGCGTGAGTACACGCACGCGAGCGCCAGAGCGCGCGCCAGGATGTGCGCGAGCGGCAGGAACTCCAGCAGCGAGTTGCCCGCCGTGAGGATCTCCGGGAACCGCGTCAGCGCCGACCGCACCTCGGACAGCAGGTTGCGGTGGGTGAGCGTGCAGCCCTTGGGACGGCCCGTGGTGCCCGACGTGTAGACCAGCGTCGCCGTCTCGTCCGCCTTCACCTGCCCGCGCCGCTCGTGCACCTGGTCGTCGGTGATCTCGGCGCCCAGCGCGGTCAGCTCGTCGACCGCGGCGGCCGAGCCCTCGATCTGCCACACGTGGCGCAGCTCGGGCAGCGTGCCGACGACGTCGTCGACCGACCCGCGGTGCGCGGACGTCTCGACGAAGACCGCCTTCGCGCCGGAGTCGGACAGGATCCACTCGATCTGGTCCGCCGACGACGTCTCGTAGATCGGCACGGTGATGGCACCGGCCGCCCAGATGGCGAAGTCGAGCAGCTGCCACTCGTAGCGGGTCTTGGAGACCAGGCCGATGCGGTCGCCGTGCTCGATACCCGCGGCGATCATGCCCTTGGCGACGGCCATGACCTGCGCGGCGAAGTCACGCGCCGTGATGTCGACCCAGGTGCCGTCGACCTGCCTGCGAAAGCTGACGGCGTTGCCGAAGCGCTCCGCGTTGGCCCACACCATGTCGGTGAGGTTCTCCTCCGGAGCCACTGCGGCCGTGGCGGGGACGCTGAACTCGCGCACGTCAACCTCCGTACGGTGATTTGTTACTGGTGGGGAAACTTAGCGTGTGATTCCGGTGATACAAAGGTTGGGACGCCCTTCCGTTACCTTTTGACCTCATGGCCAGTGTGGACGTCGTCGACGAGACTTTCCTGGCGGTGCCACCCAGCGTGGTCGCCGCCGCCTTCGCCGCGCCATCGTCATGGCGCTCGTTCTGGCCGGATCTCGAGCTCGCCGTCTACGCCGACCGAGGCGAAGAGGGACTGCGCTGGACGGTCGGCGGCGCGCTCGTCGGCACGATGGAGGTCTGGCTCGAGCCGATGCTCGACGGAACCCTGGTGCACTACTTCCTCCGCGCTGATCCGCCCGCCGGTGCGTTCACCCCTCGCACCGCGCTTCGTGAGGTGCAACGCCGCCAGCTCGCCGCGAAGTCCGTTGCTCTGGGCCTGAAGCTGACTCTGGAGGACGGTCGTCCCGCTGGCTGCCCGCCGCACGGGTGATCTTGCTTGACGCGCGTCTCAGAAACCACCCCGCTCCCGGTGAACTAGGTTGGAAAGCGTGCGGGTTCACGTGGTTTCGGATGTGCACGGCAACGCGGACGCGCTCGCGCGTGCCGGTGACGGGGCGGACGCGCTCGTCGTGCTCGGCGATCTCATCGACTTCGTCGACTACTACGACCATTCCAAGGGGATCCTCGGGCGCGTTTTCGGGCCCGAGAAGGTGGGGATCTTCGCCGAGTTGAGACGCGGCACCAGGCGCGCGGACACGGCGGGCTACATCCGGTCCCTCTGGGACGGTCTCGCGGACGCCCGTTCCGTCGTGGAAGAGGCGGTGCTGGAGCAGTACCACGCGCTGTTCGCCGCGATGTCCGCGCCGACGTACGCGACACCGGGCAATGTGGACAGTCCGCACCTGTGGCCGCAGTTCGCCCGCGACGGTGTGCACGTCCTCGACGGCGAGGCGGCGGAGATCGGCGGGCTCAAGTTCGGGTTCGCGGGCGGTGGGCTGTTGCTGCCCGGACACATGCGCAACCCCAGCGCGCCGTGGTTCCCGTACCTCCGAACGGAGGAGGAAATGACGTCCGCGCTCGATCGGATGGGCCCGGTCGACGTCCTGTGCACGCACATCCCGCCGACTGTTCCGGAGCTGACCTACGACGTCGTCGCGCGCCGTCCCGAATGGGGATCGCGGCCCGCGCTGGAGAAGATCGTGCGCGAACGTCCGCGCTGGTCGGTGTTCGGGCACGTGCACCAGCCGTTGGCCAGACGAGTGCGCATCGGCTACACCGAGTGCATCAACGTCGGGCACTTCCAGCGCAGCGGCAAGCCTCACGTCCTCAACTGGTAAAGACGCGAGTAACCTCCTCACTCATGGCCGACGAGTCCACGCAGTCCATCGTCATCGACGCTCCGCCTGAGAAGATCATGGCGATCATCGCGGACTTCCCGTCGTACCCGGACTGGGCGAACGGGATGAAAGAGGTCGAGGTCCTCGACACCGCTTCCGACGGTCGTGCCCAGCAGGTGCGCTTCGCGATCGACCAGGGTCCCGTGAAGGACGAGTACACCCTGAAGTACGACTGGGCCCCCGACGGCCTGTCGGTGAAGTGGGAGCTCGTCAAGGGCACCATGCAGAAGGCGCAGCAGGGCAGCTACGTCCTCGAGCCGTCCGGCACCGGGACCAAGGTCACCTACACGCTGTCGGTGCAGCTGGTGATCCCGATGATCGGGCTGTTCCGCCGCAAGGCCGAGAAGCTGATCCTCGACACCGCGCTCAAGGAACTCAAGAAGCGCGCGGAGAAGGCGGCTTGAGCCGGGTCCTGCTCTTCACCGGCAAGGGCGGGGTCGGCAAGACGACGCTGGCCGCCGCGACGGCGGCCTCCCTCGCGGCACACGGCCGCAAGGCGCTCGTGGTGTCGACCGATCCCGCGCACTCGCTGGGCGACGCGCTCGACGTCCGTCTGGGCGCCGCACCGTCCGAAGTGGACACAGCGGACGGGCTTTTCGCGTGCCAGATCGACCCGCGCGGCCTCGTCGACGAGGCTTGGGGTGAGCTGCGCGGGCACCTTCGAACCGTCTTGGCGGGAGCCGGTGTCGACGAGCTCGACGCCGAGGAGCTGACGGTGCTGCCCGGTGTCGAGGAGCTCCTCGCGCTGGCGGAGGTGCGGCGGCTGGCGTCCAGCGGGCCGTGGGAGGTCGTGGTCGTCGACTGCGGGCCCACTGCGGAGACGTTGCGGCTGCTGTCGTTGCCCGAGGCGTTCGCGGGCTACCTGGAACGGCTTTTCCCCACTCACCGGCGGGTGGTGCGCGGGCTGCTGGCGGGCGTCGCGGGCACCGGGACCGTCGAGAAGTGGGATGCGACGGCGGACGCGTTGAGCCGGCTCGCTGAACGGCTGGACTCGTTGCGGACAATGCTCTCGGATCCTTCCTCGTGCTCGGTCCGGCTGGTGCTGACGCCGGAACGGGTCGTCGCCGCTGAGACTCGGCGCACGCTCACCGCGTTGGCGCTGCAGGGAATCCGGGTCGACAGCGTGATCGCGAACCGGCTGGTGCCCTCGCCGGGTGCCGCGCGGGGTGCCGCGGCTTCCTGGCTGCGCACGCGCCGGCACGAGCAGGACGCGGTGCTGGCCGAGCTGACCGGTATCGGCGAGATCCGCACGGTCGACCACCGCGCGTCGGAACCCGTTGGCGTGCCGGCGTTGCTCGAAGTGGCCTCGCAGCTCTACGGCTCCGAGGACCCGTTGCCGGGTGCCGCCTTGTCGCAGTCGATGCTGGAGGTGTCGGGCAGCGGACGTGGTCTCGACGCCCGATACTCGCTGCGGATCGCGTTGCCGCTCACTGACGACACGGAACTGGACCTCGCGCGCGTGGGCGACGACCTCGCGTTGACCATCGACGGCAGGCGTCGGCTCGTGGCGCTGCCCTCGTTGCTGAAGCGCTGCATCGTGACCGGTGCGGAGATGGACTCGGGTGGCGTCACGGTGGGGTTCCGCCCGGACCCGTCGTTGTGGCGCTGATCAGGAGCTTTCATGACTCAGGACAACACAGGAAAGCTCGCTGAGGAGCTTCGTCTGCTCATCGACGCCGCCGCTGAGCGCATGCAGCCGTGGCTGCAGCGTGTGGCGGAGGCGGGCGATGGCGCGCACACGCCCGAGACGTGCGGCTGGTGCCCTCTGTGCAACGGCGTGGCGCTGCTGCGTGGCGACCGTTCCGAGCTGGCCGCGAAGGCCGCTGAGCACGCCGCGGGCCTGGTAGCGGTGTTGCGCGCGGCCCTGCGCGAGCCTGGGGCCCCACCGCCACCGCCGGAGCCTTCTGGCGGCGCGGAGGAGCCGTCCGGTCAGCGGGTGCAGCACATCAAGGTCGTCAGGAAGACCGACTGATGCTGACCGTCGGAGTGGACATCGGTGGCACCAGCGTGCGAGCGGGCGTCGTGGACGCCCGCGGCTCCGTCCTGGACACCTCACGCGCCCCCACCCCGGCCGGCGAACGCGCTCTCGAAGACGCGATCGTCGCCGCCGTGGAGGAGGTAGCGGACCGGCACGCGGTGAACGCCGTCGGTCTGGCCGTCGCGGGCTTCATCGCCTCCGACCGCCGCACGGTGCGTTTCGCCCCCCACCTGGCGTGGCGGCAGGCCGACGTCGCCGACCGCATGAGCGACCGCCTTGGCATGCCCGTAGTCCTCGAGCACGACGCGAACGCCGCCGCCCTGGCCGAACACCGCTTCGGCGCGGCCCGTGGCGCCAAGACCGCCGTGCTGGTGGCCATCGGCACGGGCATCGGCGCCGCGCTTCTGCTGAACGGCGAGGTCTTCCGCGGCGCCTACGGCGTGGCTCCCGAACTGGGCCACCTGCGCGTCGTCCCCGACGGCCGCCCGTGCCCGTGCGGCAAGAACGGCTGCTGGGAGCGCTACTGCAGCGGCACGGCCCTTTCCGCGACCGCGGTCGAGCTGCTGGCCAAGCACCCAGGCGTCTCCACCGTCCTGGCCCGCGAGGCGGCAGGCGACTCCCGCGCGGTGACAGGCCGCCGAGTCGCCGGCGCGGCCCGTGACGGCGACCCCCTGGCCAAGCGCGCGATGGCCGACCTGGCCCGCTGGCTCGGCGAGGGCCTGGCACTCGTGGCCGACGTCTACGACCCCGAGGTGATCGTCATCGGGGGAGGCGTCTCGGAGTCGGCGCCGATGTTCATGGACGACGCCCGCGAGCGCTACGCCTCCGTGGTGACCGGTGCGGGCCACCGCCCGCTGGCCCGGATCCGCACCGCGCAGCTGGGCGACGACGCCGGCATCGTGGGCGCCGCGACCCTGGCCCGCGAGATGGCCGCGTCCATGACCCGGAACAACGCCCGCCGCTCCTGACCCGATATATCGCCTTCCCGCACCGATATATCAGTTCCCTCGACGCTTCTGACCTGCACCTTAGCAATGAGTCTTTGGACTTCGTCCGCAAACGTCTCGTTGCAATGGCCGGTCGGAAGGGCGCCGGGCTGGTCGTCCGCGGGCCATGCGCGCAGGAGCTGGGCGAGCTGCTTTCGGGCGAAGTCGATGAAGAGAACAGCGTCCACCAGCTCGCAGCGGGCGGCTCCGATGGTCTGGCGGCTGGCCTGCCCTTGATCGGCACAGTCGGCACCCACCCTCGGGAAGTGAGTGTCGTTGTCGTCGCCGACGTCCTGCGCTTCGAGACAGACCCGTTGTCGCGTCGACTCGGCCAGCACGGTCAGCTGCCCGCCTTGGCAATCAGTCTTTTGCGGACGAAGTCCAAAGAGTCATTGCAAGGGTGCAGGTCGGGGCGACTGGTATATCGGTTTGAGGAGTGTCGCGGCGGGCATCTCGGGGTCTGTTCGCCCGCCGCGAACACCAGCTCGAACGCCCGGCCAGTGGGCCGGGCCGGGGGATCAGCGGCCGAGCAGGCGCAGGATGCGCGGGCGGCGCTTGGCGCGCTCCGCGTCCTTCTTGCTCAGGGTCGCCAGGGCGCGGGCCATCATCAGGTGCTGCATCTGGTCCATGCCCGACACGGTAAGCATGACCGAATCGTTATCTGAAGGTTTGAGTGGCCGTTATCACGCCGTTACCGAGTGGGGCGTGACTGTCACACCTGGGCGCCGTCGTCCCATCCCGAGTCGGGCGGAGGGGTGTTGCGCATGCGCAGGATCAGCCAGCCGACGCCCGCGCAGAGTGCCACGAGGGAGAGCGGGGTGCCGATGCGCGACTGCAGACCGAAGAGGCCGGGCGCGACCAGCAGGACGATGCCCAGCACGAACAGGCCGAGCGCCGCGATCGTGGACGCGCGCAGGACCGGAAAGGGCGGGGGCTCGGGCGGGACGTAGTGGTCCTCGTCGTCGCGGTCTCGCCGTTCGGGCTCTTCCACGGGGTCGGAGGGGGTGTCGTCGGCCGCGTCGTCGCGTGCTTCGAGGTCGCTCACGGGGCTCGCCTCGTCGAGGTCGAGCCAGTCCTTGCCGACCCCGTCCCGCTCGAGACCCGCGACGATCTCGGCAAAGAGCTCGTCGACGTTCTCGGGGCCGTCGGTCGAGTCGCGCCGGGCGTTCATCCAGAGCCTCTCCGTGTGCCGCAACCCTCTTGACCCCTCATCGTTGCACGGGCGGGATGTGTTGCGGGTTACGGCAGTCGGCTCAGCACCAGCCGTGACGCACTACTTTGGGACTCGTTGTGTGAGGTGCGGTCGGCTCCGTAGGCTGGTTGCCGGGATCAAGGTTCGCGGTGTCTGAGGAGGCGCTTCCCACGGTGCTGTACTGGTTGATGAAGCACGTCCTCCTGGGACCCATTCTCCGGCTGTTCTTCCAGCCGAAGATCATCGAGGGCGCCGAGAACATCCCGAAGGAGGGCGGCGCGATCCTGGCGAGCAACCACCTCGCCGTCTCCGACTCCTTCTTCCTGCCGCTGATGTTGTCGCGGCGCGTGACCTTCCCCGCCAAGATCGAGTACTTCACCGGCACGGGGCTCAAGGGCAAGCTGCAGAAGTGGTTCTTCTCCGGCGTCGGCCAGGTGCCGATCGACCGGTCCAGCGCCTCGGCCGCCCAGGGCGCGCTCGACACGGGCGTGCGGATCGTGCGCGAGGGCAAGCTGCTCGGCATCTACCCCGAGGGCACCCGCTCGCCCGACGCGCGCCTGTACAAGGGCAAGGTCGGTGTCGCGTGGATCGCGCTGGAGTCCGGTGCGCCGGTGATCCCGGTGGCGATGTTCGGAACGGACAAGGCCAACCCCATCGGCTCGAAGATGTGGAAGCCGTACCCGATCCGCATCAAGATCGGCAAGCCGCTCGACTTCTCCCGCTACGAAGGGCTGTCGGGCGACAGGTTCGTGCTGCGGTCCATCACCGACGAGATCATGTACGCGTTGATGGAGCTCTCCGGTCAGGAGTACGTCGACGTCTACGCGGCGAAGGCGAAGGAACAGGCCACCGACGTCCCGGAGCAGGGCAAGCCCTCGGACCGGGTGCCCGAGAAGAAGGCGAGCTGACCGCACCCCTAGGGTGTCGCGGTGCGGTTCTTCTACGACTGTGAGTTCATCGAGGACGGGGTGACGATCGACCTCGTGTCGATCGGTGTGGTTGACGAGGAAGGCCGCGAGTTCTACGCCGTGTCCACCGAGTTCGACCCCGAGCGGGCTGGGCCTTGGGTGCGGCAGAACGTCCTCAACCAGCTGCCGTCGCCCGCCGACAAGGCGTGGCGCAGCCGCGATCGGATCCGCGAGGACCTGCTCGACTTCCTCGGCGCCCGCAACGCTGCCCGTGACGAGGTGGAGCTGTGGGCGTGGTTCGCCGCCTACGACCACGTCGCGCTGGCGCAGCTGTGGGGTGCGATGCCGGCGTTGCCGCGCTCCCTGCCGCGGTTCACCCGTGACCTGCGGCAGCGCTGGGACGACGTCGGCAGGCCCAAGCTCCCGGCCCCGCCCGCCGACGCGCACGACGCCCTCGCCGACGCGCGCCACAACCTCGCGCGGTGGAAGGTGATCGAGGAACACCGGCGGAAAATCGGTTTTCCCGTCCGGTAAGTGAGACCCGCGTTGCTGCACCGATACAGCTCGTGAAAGTCTGAGTGACACAGAACACGAGAGATTGGGAAGCAGATGCGCATCGGTGTGCTCACTGGCGGTGGTGACTGCCCCGGTCTGAACGCCGTGATCCGGGCCGTGGTCCGCAAGGGCATCAAGGCACACGGCTGGGAGATCGTCGGGTTCCGCAACGGGTGGCAGGGTCCGATCGAGAACCTGACCAAGGAGATCGGCCTCGCGGACGTCGAGGAGATCCTCACCCGCGGTGGCACCATCCTGGGCTCGTCGCGCACGAACCCGTACAAGGTCGAGGGCGGTGTCGACCGCATCCGGGAGACCATCGCGGCCAACAACATCGACGCCATCGTCGCGATCGGCGGCGAGGACACCCTCGGTGTCGCCAAGCGCCTCACCGATGACGGCATCGGCGTCGTCGGTGTGCCGAAGACGATCGACAACGACCTGGGCGCGACCGACTACACGTTCGGCTTCGACACGGCCGTGCACATCGCGACCGAGGCGATCGACCGTCTCCGCACCACGGCCGAGTCGCACCACCGTGCGCTCGTCGTCGAGGTCATGGGCCGCCACGCGGGCTGGATCGCGCTGCACTCCGGTCTCGCCGGTGGCGCGAACGTCATCCTCGTGCCCGAGCGCCCGTTCAGCGTGGACAAGGTCGTCGGCTACGTCGAGCGCCGCTTCGAGCGCGAGTTCGCTCCGATCATCGTCGTCGCCGAGGGCGCGATTCCCGAGGGTGGCGCCGAGGTGCTGCACTCCGGTGAGCGCGACGCCTTCGGCCACGTCCGTCTCGGTGGCGTCGGCCAGTGGCTCGCGGAGGAGATCGCGGACCGCACCGGCAAGGAGTCCCGCGCGGCCGTGCTCGGCCACATCCAGCGCGGCGGCACGCCGACCGCGTACGACCGCGTCCTCGCGACCCGCTTCGGCCTGCACGCCGTCGACGCCGTCGCGGCCGGCGACTTCGGCACCATGGTCGCGTTGCGTGGTACCGACATCGTGCGCGTGAAGCTGTCCGAGGCGACGGCCGAGCTCAAGACCGTGCCGACCGAGCGCTACGAAGAGGCCGAGGTCTTCTTCGGCGCCTGATCTTTGGGCCTGATCCTCGGGCCTGATATATCGGATAGTGGATCTCGCGGAATGCCGGGTGTCGACGTGCTGTCGACACCCGGCATTCGGCTTGTATACAGGCAGACGAGCCTCGGCGGCGCGGAGTCCTACAGGCGCGCGATATATCAGTTATGCAAAAGACGTTTGCGGACGTCCGCAAACGTCTTTTGCATAAGGGTGCGTTGGTGCAGGTCAGAAGGCTTTGACGTCGAGGTAGGCGGCGAAGGTGCCGAGCCAGTGGTCGGCCATGTAGCCGTGGCCGCCGAAGACGTAGGTCCACCCGGCCTCGCGGTGCGCGGCGGAAGCCGTCCGGGCCAGATCGGCGTACCGGTGGCCTGCCGGGAGCGAGTCGGCGATGGCCTCCCAGTTCCAGGCGCGCGACAACGCGAGCCCTGCCAGGTGTGAGCCGTAGGGGTCGCTGGGATCGTCGACCGGGAAGGGCTCGCGCAGCACGCGCCACCGTTCCGAACCGAGCTCCGGCAGGTACGCGTCGAACCACGCCCCGAACTCCGGCGTGTCCAGGGCGCGGCGCATCAGGTCGGCCGTCGTCAGCGCGGGGGAGAGGAAATCGGCGGCGTCCGGCTCGAACCCTCCGTAGGCGACCTCGTCCCGGTGCCATCGCAGAGCCGCGTCGATGCACGCCGAGGCCAGCTCGAAGTCCCCGGTCACCTGAGCGGCGTCGAACACCAGCCCGGTCGCGAACGCGGTGTTGCCGTGGGTGCCCGTGCGCATCGGGAGCCGCGCCGCCGAGATCCACTCGAGCCAGCGGTCGCGCAGCACGTCCGCGATCGGCGCCACCGACCACGGCAGGCCGGACGTCCGCAGCTCCGCGTCGAGCAGCAGCAGCCACGCCCACCCGTACGGCCGCTCCCAGTGACGGCCGGAAGGCGAGGCGAAGAACGCGGCCTCGACGGCGCAGTTCTCGTGCGTGATCAGCTTGTCGAGAGCGTCACGGGCCAGGCCGGCTCCCGGCAGCGAGGGACGCAGGCGCAGCAGCCGCACGGCGAGCCACGTCTGGTGCACGCACGAGTGCCAGTCGAACGACCCGGCGAACACGGGGTGCAGCACCCGTTGCGGTATCAGCCGGTCGTCGCCGTCGATGACGTGCGTCCAATGCACCGGGTGATCGCGCTGGATGTTGTCGATCGCGATGGCCAGCAGCCGGGTCGCGGTGCCGTCATCCAATCGGGTGGCGTCCATGGCCCACATCATGCAGTGCGTCGTCTCAATAGGGCAGAGGCCGATAGTTGACAAGTAACAGACTCCATCCCCAGATGCGCCATCGGATGAAGCCCTGGCCAACACCGCTAGAACCGCTGACAGGCCCGGCCCGGTCTCTCAGTGTGGGACAACTAGGATGAGCAGCGTGAACTGGACCGTGGACGTGCCCATCGACACGCTTCCCGAGCTTCCGCCGCTGCCTCCCGAGATGCGCAAGCGCCTGGACGACGCCCTGTCGCGCCCGGCCGCCCAGCAGCCCGAATGGCCCGACGCCGAACAGGTGCGTCGCGTGCGGACCGTGCTCGAGAGCGTGCCGCCGATCACCGTGCCCGCCGAGATCGACCGGCTGCACACGCAACTGGCGCAGGTCGCGAACGGTGAGGCGTTTCTCCTGCAGGGCGGTGACTGCGCGGAGACGTTCGCGGACAACACCGAACCGCACATCCGCGCGAACATCCGGACCCTGCTGCAGATGGCCGTGGTGCTGACCTACGGCGCGAGCCTGCCGGTGGTGAAGGTCGGCCGCATCGCCGGCCAGTACGCCAAGCCGCGTTCGTCGGGCATCGACGCGCTGGGGCTGCCGTCCTACCGCGGCGACATCATCAACTCCCTGGTCGCGACTCCCGAGGCCCGCGTGGCGGACCCCGGCCGCATGATCCGCGCCTACGCCAACGCCGGCGCGGCGATGAACCTGCTGCGGGCGCTGACGGGCGCGGGTCTGGCCGACCTGCACCGCGTGCACGACTGGAACCGCGACTTCGTGCGCACCTCGCCCGCGGGCGAGCGTTACGAGGCGCTGGCCGGCGAGATCGACCGCGGCCTGAAGTTCATGTCGGCGTGTGGCGTGAACGACCAGTCGTTGCACGGCACGGAGATCTTCGCCTCGCACGAGGCGCTGCTGCTGGACTACGAGCGTGCGCTGCTGCGCCTCGACACGACGCGCGACGAGCCCCGGCTGTACGACCTGTCGTCGCACTTCGTGTGGATCGGTGAGCGCACGCGTCAGCTCGACGGCGCGCACATCGCGTTCGCCGAGATGCTGGCGAACCCGATCGGCCTCAAGATCGGTCCGACGACGACGCCGGAGATGGCGGTCGAGTACGTGGAGCGGCTGGACCCGCGCAACGAGCCGGGCCGCCTGACGCTCATCTCGCGCATGGGCAACCAGAAGGTGCGCGACGTGCTGCCGGCGATCATCGAGAAGGTCGAGGCCAGCGGCCACAAGGTCATCTGGCAGTGCGACCCGATGCACGGCAACACCCACGAGTCGAGCACCGGCTACAAGACCCGGCACTTCGACCGGATCGTCGACGAGGTCCAGGGCTTCTTCGAGGTGCACCGCCGCCTGGGCACGCACCCCGGCGGCATCCACATCGAGCTCACGGGTGAGGACGTCACCGAGTGCCTCGGTGGCGCGCAGGAGATCTCCGACGACGACCTCGCCGGCCGCTACGAGACGGCGTGCGACCCGCGCTTGAACACGCAGCAGTCGCTCGAGCTCGCCTTCCTCGTCGCCGAGATGCTGCGCTCGTAGTTTCCTGAAGACGAGCTGAAGAACGAAGGGCCCCGCGTCGAGAACGCGGGGCCCTTCGCTTTGCTCCTGTCAGAGGCCGAAGATGGTGATCTCCGTACCGCGCTTGGCCTTGCTGCCCGGCTGCGGGTTCTGGTTCACGACGGTCGCGTTGTTGCTCCGGTTGAACTCGACCTTCACCTTGAAGCCGCGCTCCTCGAGCTCCTTCTTCGCATCCCGGACCTTCTGCCGGGTCACGTCCGGAACCTCAACCTCCGAGTTGTCCTGGAAGAACACGGTGACGCGCTTGTTCGCCGTCGGGTCCAGCACCGTGCCCGCGGGCGGGTCCGTGCGCACCACGCGCGCTTCGTCGCCGGTGGCGGCGTCCTGACCGGTTGCCTCGACCGGTTCCAGACCGGCGCGCTGCAGCTCGGCGAACGCCTCGTCCTTCGTCTTGCCCTGCACGTTCGGGACCGGCCTGCGCGGCGCGGGACCCTTGCTCAGCACCAGGGTCACCGGGCTGTTGATGTTCAGCGCCGTGCCGGGACGGGGGTCCAGCGCCACGACCTTGCCGATCGGCACGGTGTCGTGGAACGCGTCCTTCGTGGCGTCCTTGACCGCCTTCAGGCCCGCGGTCTCGATCTCCTTGGTCGCGGCCTCGACGTCGACACCGACGTTGACGAACGGCACCACGGGCTTGCCGCGCGACACGACGATCTTCACGGTCTGGTTCTTGCGCAGCTCCGTGCCCGAACCGGGGTCGGTGCTGATGACCTGGCCGTTCGGCACGTCGTCCGACGGCACCTTGTCGACCAGCCCCGTGAGCTCCGCGGCCTTCATCAGCTGCGACGCGTTCGACTCGGACTGCCCGACCACCGCGGGAACGGCCGTCCAGCGGCCAGCGCCGAGGTACCAGGAGAACAGGCCGATGATCAACGCCAGCACGGCGACGACGGAGCCCCAGATGATGAAGAGCTTCTTGCGGCGCTTGCGTTCCGCCTCGACCGGGTCGACCTTCGGCTTCTTCGCACGGGCCTGGGGAGGCCGGCGGCGTGGCTGCTCTGGCCGGGGCATCGCGCGCGTGCCGGCCATGCCGGGAGGCGGCGTGGGAGGGCCGGTGTTGATGGTCGTCATGGCGGCCTGCACCGGCTGCACCGGCCGGGTGGCCTCGGCGATCGACGGGGGAGTGGCGCCGACGGCGACCGGAACCGGGCGCATGACCATCGTCTTGTCGTTCTCGGGCGCGGAACCGGGAACGGGCACAGGCTGCGGGGTCAGGCCCATCTCCGACCCGACGCGCTCCAGTTCGGAGAGGAAGGCGTCCGCGTTGATCGGACGCAGCGACGGGTCACGCCGCGTCGCCTTGCGCACCAGCGTGTCGAGGGCCAGCGGGATCTCGGGGATCGATGGGACGTCCGAGGTCACGTGCTGGTAGGCGACCGAGATGGGCGTCTCGCCGCGGTACGGCGCCTGGCCCGCCAGCATCTCGTAGAGCACGATTCCGGCCGAGTAGACGTCACTGCGCGCGTCCGCGGCGCCCGTCTCCACCTGTTCAGGTGAGAGATAGGCCACAGTTCCGAGGATCTCGCTGTCGCTCGTGACGCCGTTCACGCCGATCGCGCGGGCCAGCCCGAAGTCCGCCACCTTGACCTGGCCACCCGGTCCGATCAGCACGTTCTCCGGCTTCACGTCGCGGTGCACCAGTCCGGCGCGGTGTGCGGCGCCCAACGCGGACAGCACGGGGCCCAGGACGCTCAACGCCACCGCGGGAGGGAGCTTGCCGCGCTGATTGAGCAGGTCACGGAGGTTTCCGCCGTCGATCAGCTCCATCACCAGGTACACCTGGTCACCGTCGACACCCTGGTCGTGCACGGACACCACGGCCGGGTGATGCAACTGAGCGGCC
This sequence comes from Lentzea sp. NPDC005914, assembly GCF_040629405.1. NCBI lineage: Bacteria > Bacillati > Actinomycetota > Actinomycetes > Pseudonocardiales > Pseudonocardiaceae > Lentzea > Lentzea sp. NPDC005914. Next base: position 124,535 of record NZ_JBEXVQ010000008.1, read on the forward strand.
GCGCGTGCCTCTCGCTCGAAGCGCGCGACGAAAGCAGGGTCCGCCGTCAGGTGCGGATCCATCACTTTGACCGCGACATCGCGGTCCAGGCGGGTGTCGCGACCTCGATAGACGGTGGACATGCCACCGCGTGCGAGCACGGAGTCCACCCGGTACCGCTGCTCGAGCAGTCCACCCATCACGTTCGAAACCGACCTCTCCACAGTGCGAGATGGTAAAGCTCAGGATGACCCGGTTGGCGGAAGGGCGTTCACAGTTCGGTTATGGCATCGTGACCCCCGTGAGTGCGATACCTGCCGCTGCGGATGTACTGGCTGCCGACCTGGAGGTTCTTCCTCTCCCCGAGGTGGCCGACCGAATGGGGCTTCCGGTCACCCGGATCCACCAACTGCTGCGCGACGGGCAACTGCTCGCCGTGCGGCGGGACGGCGTTCTCGTCGTTCCCGAAGCGTTTCTCGCCGTCGGAACGGTGGTGAAGGGTCTGCCCGGCACCATCACGGTGCTGCGCGACCAGAACTTCTCCACGGACGAGATTCTGCGCTGGCTCTTCACGGAGGACGAAAGCCTCCCTGGCACTCCGATCGAAGCATTGCGCGGAGACCGTGGGCGTGAGGTAAAGCGACGCGCGCAAGCCATGGGCTTCTAGTTCACCCGATGCAGCGGTTCCGGGCGTCTCCGCAGGCGAGAGGCGTCCGGAACCCCTGAACTGGTGCACATGATCGTCAAGACTCTCCTCGCCGGGTTCACGGCCGCCGGACTGCTGTTGTCCCCGGTCGCCGCCACGGCAGCTCCTGCTGTGCACGCCAAGCCCACCACGCTCGAACTGGACGCGGGTGGCGCGCAGGTCAAGGTCAAGAAGGGCAACCAGCTCCAGATCAAGGGCAAGCTCGGCGCCCAGGGCGGCGAGCGTCAGCTGACGCTGGGCCTCGACGTGTTCGCGCAGGTCAGGGTCGGCGCTTCGGTGTGGAGCAACATCTACACCAAGAACTGCCAGCCGAACGCGACGTTCAACGCCAAGCTGACCATCGACGCGTCCGCCGATCTGCGCCTCTACTTCCCCGGCACCAGCGCTTACGCCTCCGCGACGTCCAACATCGTCGGAGTTGTGATCATCTAACGCCGGGTTCATCTGACCATCGCGCGTGCGAGCAGTGCCCGGCCCGCGCCGGGCACTGCCACCGCGAGACGACGCGTGTTCGGCACGGCGACCCGCTTCCAGAGCACCTCGCAGGTCACCAGTTCCAAGATGTCGCGATACAACGTGTACGCGGTCCGCATACAAGGCCGCGACGACGGCGACAGCATCGCGATACCCGGCGCGGCCGACTGATATATCGCATACGAGTAGGCGACGAGGTCGTCGAGCGCCCGTTGCACCCGAACGTTTGCGCGACGATGACGACGACACCATTGCAAAAGGTCGCGGTCGACGCCGTGCGCGCCGAGGACGTCCTGAGGCAGGTACACGCGGCCGCGGTCGAGGTCCTCGCCGACGTCGCGCAGGAAGTTCGTCAGCTGGAACGCCACCCCGAGCCGTGCCGCGTACGGTGCGGCGTCCGCGCGGGGGACGACGGTGCCGAGCACCGGCAGCATCTGCAGCCCGATGACCTCCGCCGAGCCGTGCATGTACACGCCGAGCGCGTCGAGGTCGGCGTACTCGGTGACGGTGAGGTCCATCCGCATCGACGCGAGGAAGTCCGTGAAGAGCGACCTGTCGATGTCGTAGCGGCGCATCGTGTCCGCGAGCGCCACCAGGACCGGGTTCGACGGTTCCCCGCTTGTGATGTCACTGTCCAGGAGGCGCTCAAGCCGGTCGAGCTCGCCTTCCCGGTCGTCGACTCCGGCCGCGTCGACGATCTCGTCGGCCCACCGCGCGAACGCGTACAGCGCGTGCACCGCCGGCCGCTGCTCGGGCCGCAGCAGCGTCGTGGCCAGGAAGAACGTCTTGCCGTAGCGAGCGTTGATCCGGCGACACGCGGCATACGCGGACGCCATATCCAATGTATTGGTGCTCATTCGTAGCGCGTGGACAGGCCGAACGGGTCCGGCTTCACCAGCGACCGCGCCGCGAGCCCGGACACCACCAGCGCGAAGAACAGGTAACCCCACGAGTACAGCGCGGTGTCGCCGTTCGGGAACGTCACCAGCAGGAGGAACACCGACGCGAGCGACACCGTCACCAACGCGCCCGTGCTCCACGCGAACCCGGCGGCGAGCGCCAGCGGCCAGCTGAAGTACCACGGCAGCGTCGCGGGGGAGAGCAGCGCGACGGCCAGCATCGTCAGCATGCCGCGCCTGATGCTGTCGCGGACGTCGCCGTCGCGCGCCGCCCACCACTGGGTGTATGCGATCCAGATCAGCACGATCGAGCCGAGCGCACGCGCGACGCCGATGAAGATGCCGCCGTCGACGTAGACGAACCAGTTCACGACCATGCGCACGAAGTCGCCGACCGCGCTCGGGATCGACAGCCAGTTGATGATCATCGACGAGCTGCGCAGCGCGGGGATCCAGCCGAGGCTCACCCCGGCGATCAGCGTGCAGACGACGAACGTCGCGAGAAACGCCGCCAGGCCGGGCACCAGCGCCTTGCGGAACTGGGCGCGCTTGTCGCCGTCGAGGCGGGCGGCCCAGATCCAGACGAGGAACGGCACGATCACGATCGCCGTCGCCTTCACCGAGAACGCGAGAGCGAGCAGCACGAAGCCGAGCACGTGACGGCGGTCGAGCACCAGCAGCACGCCCGCGGCCATCAGCCCGATCATCAGCAGGTCGTTGTGCGCGCCACCGACCAGGTGGATCAGCAGCAACGGGTTCGCCGCCACCAGCCACAGCGCGATCGCCGACTTGCCGCCCAGGTGACGACTCAGGCCCGGCAACGCCCAGCACAGCAGCACGAGGCCGCCGGCGAGCGAGAAGCGCATGGCGACGACGCCGAGGATCACGCTGGCGTCGGTGATCCACACGATCGCCTTGGCGACGAGGATGAACAGCGGCCCGTACGGCGCCGGTGTGTGCTGCCACACCCAGCTGACGTTCTCGCTGAGCGTGCTCTGCAGCACGGCGGGCCCGACCACGTACGGGTCGTAGCCGCTCAGCGCGAGCTGGCCCTGCGCCAGGTAGCTGTAGATGTCCTTGCTGAACAGCGGCGGCGCGAACAGCAGCGGCAACGTCCAGACCGTCACCGCGACCAGCACCGCGAAGTCGCCGATCTCACCCCACCGCACGAGCCGGCCGAGCCGGATCCACGCCCAGATGACGAGGCCGAGGCCCAGGTACAGCACCATGCTCGCGAGGTCGCGGCCGTGGCCGTAGCGCAGCCAGCTCAGCCCGACCTGGGCGAGCAGGGGGTCGCGCTCGAGGATCGCGCCCGCCCCCATGCCGCCGAGACCGATCAGAGCCACGCCCAGCAGGCCGAGCATGGTCGTGCGGATGGGGATGGCGTACGTGTTCGCGCGCACGACTGGTGAGGGCTCCAGCGGAGACACCTCGGAGCTCGTGCGGGGGAGGGACGGAGTTGCTGCCATCGCGCGAACATCGTTGCACAACGCGCGGAAGCGTCAGCAAGCAACAGCCCAGACTGGTCACGAGGAGTTAATCAAGTCACCGCGCGCGTGACGTCGTGATCGACTTCAGAAGGTCCGTTTCGTGGAGCTGATCGCGAGGTCGGCGAGCTTGGTCGCGGCGGGCTCGGCCACCGGAGCCGCGTCGAGGGCGGCCAGCGCGCTTTTCGTCAGCTCCTCGATGCGCTCCTCGACGGCGTCGACGGCGCCGACCTTCACGAGCGCGCGCCGGACCTCTTCGACGGTGTCGAGGTCGAGGTCGGGCTTGCCCAGAGCGATATCCAATATATCGGCGCCGAACTGCATGCCCAGCGCCACGAGCAGCGTGCGCTTGCCCTCGGCGAGGTCGTCGCCGGCGGGTTTGCCGGTCACCTCCGGGTCGCCGAACACGCCGAGCAGGTCGTCGCGCAGCTGGAACGCGACGCCGATGTCGGCACCGAACGCCCGCAGCCCGTCGATCAGCTCCGGCGAGCCGCCCGCCATCGCCGCGCCCATGTGCAACGGCCGTTCGACGGTGTACGCGGCGGTCTTGAGCCGGTCGATCCGCAGCGCCGCGTCCGGGGACGAGTCACCCCGCGCCTGCGTCAGCACGTCGAGGTACTGGCCCGCGAGCATCTCCGTGCGCATGTCCCGCCACGGCTCGCTCATCCGGCGCAGCACCTCGGACGGCAGCCCGGCGGCGAAGAGCATGTCGTCCGCCCACGCCAGCGCGATGTCGCCGATCAGGACCGCCGCCGACATGCCGAACCGCTCCGACGACCCGAGCCAGGCCTGCTCGCGGTGGCGCGCGCCGAACGCGATGTGCACGGTCGGCTTGCCCCGGCGCACCGAGGAGGCGTCCATCAGGTCGTCGTGGATCAGCGCGCACGCCTGGATTAGCTCCAGCGAGCTGACCGCCGTGAGCACCTCGTCGGCGAGCTCGCCGTCCGGGTCACCACCCGCCGCGCGCCACCCCCACCACGCGTACGTCGGACGGATGCGCTTGCCGCCGCCCAGCACGAAATCCGAGAGCGCGTCCACCGCGCTCGCGAAGCTCGGGTCCATCGCCTCTCCGGACGCGCGCCGGGAGGCCAGGTACGTGGTCAACGCTTCTTCGACGTGCGTGGGCAGTGCGACGTCGATGGGGTGGTGGGACACACGTCCATGGTCCGCTGTGTCCGGGACCACCCGCATGCCGGGGCCTGAGTTCAACCTCGGCGGAGCCCGCGTACCACATCGTGAGCTGAAGTCTCACCTAGCGGAAATACCACTACTGTTGTGGGCATGACGTCGGTGGTGGAGCGGCTGCAGGGGCAGTCGCCGAAGTTCTCGGTCGAGTTCCTCCCACCGCGGGACGCCGAGGACGAGAAGATCCTCTGGAAGGCCGTCCGCGAACTGGAGGGCCTCGACCCGGCGTTCGTGTCGATCACCTACGGCGCCGGCGGGTCGCGACGGGACCGCACGATCCGCGCCACCGGCCGCATCGCGCAGGAGACGACGCTGCTGCCGGTCGCGCACCTGACCGCCGTCGACCACTCGGTGGCCGAGCTGCGCAACGTGATCGGCTGGTACGCGGCGATCGGCGTGCGCAACATCCTGGCGTTGCGCGGCGACCCTCCCAACGACCCGATGGGCGACTGGGTAGCGCATCCCGAGGGCCTGAACTACGCCGACGAGCTCGTGTCGCTCGTCCGCGAGCTCGGTGACTTCTGCGTCGGCGTGGCGGCGTTCCCGTACGGGCACCCACGTTCGGGCGACCTCGACACCGACCTGAAGTTCCTGCTGCGCAAGCTCAACGCCGGTGCGGACTACGCGGTGGCGCAGCTGTTCCACGAGCCCGAGCCGTTCCTGCGGATGCGCGACAGGGTGGCGGCCGCGGGCTGCTCGGCGGCGATCCTGCCCGGGATCATGCCGATGCTGTCGGCGCGAGGCCTGTCCAAGATCGTGGAGCTGTCGGGCGCGGACCTGCCGGTGGAGATCTCGCGCAGGCTCGAGCCCTACGCCGACGACGCCGCGGGATTCCGCGCCACGGGCATCGACATCGCGACCGAGATGTGCCAGCGGCTGCTCGACGAGGGCGTTCCCGCGCTGCACTTCTACACGATGAACCGGGCGAAGGCGACGCGGGAAGTGCTGGGGCGCTTGGGTTTGGTGACTCGCGCCTAGACCGTCACGTTGCGCTTGTGCGCGATGAGAGCGAGCACGACGACGATCAGCGCGGCACCACCGGTGAGCCCGGCGACGAGCAACGCCCACCCGAGGAACGAGTCGGACTCCTCGCCCGCGTACTGCACGGTGGCCTGGAGCATCGACGCCTGACCGGGTTTCGGAGACCACGCGATCGTGTTGTTCTCCTCCTCGCGGCCGTTGGTGTTCACGATCTTGCCGGGGAAGCTGACCTTGAACTGGATGTCCGCGCGTTCCACGGGGACCTGGGTGAGGTCGACCGAGCCCGAGAGCGTGACAAGATCACCCGACCGGCGGAAGTTCATGCTGTAGCGGCTGTTCGACGAGCTGGTCGACATGGAGAGCGTGCGCATCTCGTCGAACGACAGCCCGTTGAAGAACAGCTGCGTGCCCGCGTACGACTCCACCCGGTACGGCTTGGTGGTGACGCGGCTCGCGAGCTCCGGCGGCACCTTCAGCTGGGGGCCGGGATCGTTGTCCTGCGTGGGCGGCGTGGCCGCGACGATCTCCCCCGAGATGCGGTCGTCGTCCGAGACGGCCATGGCCGCGTACACGCGAACGCAACCGCTCAACGAGAACAGGGTGAGCAGCAGGAAAACCGGCACCAGAAGTGCCCGGGGTCGACGCACGGCGGACATCCTGCCAGTCCCCTCCAAACGACGCAGGCCCTCCTTTGGTCGTGAGCTTGACTAACTACCTTTTGGTGTCGAGAACCGCGAGGTAGCGTCTCGCGCCATGGCATCCGTCCACGACATCAGCAACAAGTACGTCAGCGACTACGCGGCGCTCGATCCCATCACCGCCACTCACCTGGGCTTCGCCGGATCCGAAGACCAGCTGACGGACTTCTCGCCGGAAGGGATCGCGGCACGCGACGACCTCGCCGTCCGCGCTCTCGCCGACATCGCGGCCCAGGAGCCCTCGGATGCCGCGGAAGACGCGGCGCGCGCCGTCTTCCTGGAGCGGGTGGGCCTGGAGCACGAGCTTTACGAGGCCGGTGAGGCCGAGTCGTCGTTGAACGTGATCGCGAGCCCGATCCAGTCGGTGCGCGACATCTTCGACCAGATGCCGACCGACACGCCGGACGACTGGGCCACGATCGGGCGTCGTCTTTCCGCCGTGCCCGCCGCTCTCGGGGGGCTCCGCGCTTCTCTCTCGCACGCCGCTTCCCGTGGTCACGTTTCCGCGCTGCGCCAGGTGACCAGGGTCGCCGAGCAGTGCGACGTCTGGGCCTCGACGTTCTTCACCTCTTTTGTCGCGTCGTCCGGTGCCGAGGGCGCGCTGCGTTCGTCGTTGGACGCCGGTGCCGCCGCCGCTTCCTCCGCCTATGGCGAGTTCGCCTCGTTCCTGCGCACGTCGCTGGCTCCCCAGGCGCCCACGAAGGACGCCGTCGGTGAGGAGCGGTACCGCCGCGGTTCGCGCTACTTCACCGGGTCGCGGCTCGACCTGGCCGAGGCCTACGCGTGGGGCTGGGAGGAGTTCCTCGGCATCGAGGCCGAGATGAAGAAGGTCGCCTCCCGCCTCAAGCCGGGCGCGTCCCTCGCCGAGACCGCCGCCTACCTCGACGAGCACCCGCGCTACCAGGTGCACGGCCAGGACGGCTTGCAGGCGTGGATGCAGGAACTGTCCGACAAGGCTCTGCTCGACCTGCGCGACGTGCACTTCGACCTGCCGGACGCGCTGATGAACCTCGAGTGCAAGATCGCGCCGCCCGGCGGTGGTGTCGGCGCCTACTACACGCCGCCGACCGCCGACTTCTCCCGCCCCGGCCGCATGTGGTGGTCGATCGCCGAGGGCAAGACGGTGTTCCCGACGTGGCGCGAGACGTCGACCGTCTACCACGAGGGCGTGCCGGGCCATCACCTCCAGTGCGCGACGGCGGTATATCAGTCGCAGACGCTCAACGACTTCCAGCGCCTGATGTGCTGGGTCTCGGGCCACGGCGAGGGCTGGGCTTTGTATGCAGAACGCCTCATGCGCGAACTCGGCTACCTCGACGACGACGGCGACCTGCTCGGCATGCTCGACGCGCACCTGTTCCGCGCGGCCCGCGTGATCATCGACATCGGCATGCACCTGGAGCTCGAGATCCCGGCCGGCACCGGCTTCCACCCCGGCGAGCGCTGGACACCCGAACTCGGTCTCGAGTTCATGCTGACCCGGACGCTGCAAGAGCCCGCGGCCGCCCGCGACGAGCTCGACCGCTACCTCGGCTGGCCGGGCCAGGCCCCCGCCTACAAACTCGGCGAACGCCTCTGGCTCGCCGCCCGCGACGACGCGCGTGCCCGCAAGGGCGCCGACTTCGACCTCAAGCGCTTCCACAAGGAGGCCCTCGAGATGGGCTCGATGGGCCTCGACACCTTGCGTGAACGGTTGGCCGCTCTCTGATCCTGCTCTGGCGCAACCCCCTCTGACCTGCGCAAATCCACCCTTATGCAAAAAACGTTTGCGGACGTCCGCAAACGTTTTTTGCACAACTGATATATGGGATATTGGATGTCGGGCCGCGAGCAGGGCGAAGGAGCCGGCGCGCGGGGGTCACCCGGCGGCGGTTGCGGCTGTGTTCGGAGGCCGGTCGACCGGCATCAGTTCGGGTCGGCCCACCGCACGCGGACGCGGTTCGTGATCGGCTCGGGGTCGTCGGTCCGCACGTACTCCAGCCACGGTCCGGGCTCCGGCCGCACCGACGCCCACCCGTCTCCGCTGCGCACCACCGGATGCCCGGTCGCCTGAGCCGATGCCAGCGGATCCGGCGAGTCGACGACGACGGCCGCGATCACCCCGGTGTACTCGGGCCGCGGCTCCAGGACGCAGAACTCGTTGCCCTGCGGATCGCGCAGCACCACCCACGGCACGTCACGCTGCCCGATGTCGGCGTGCTCGGCGCCGAGTTTCAGGGCCCGCGCCACGATGTCCGCCTGGTGCTCGGGAGACGACGAGGCCAGGTCGAGGTGCACCCGGTTCTTCTCGATCTTCGGGGCGTCGCTCCACACGAACGTCAGCTCGATCTCGTCACCGGCGAACTCGGACCAGAACGCGGCCAGAGCGGGGGGATCGGCTGCGTCGAACGTGATTTCCACTCGTGCGAGGGTACTGTCTCGCGGGTGGCGAAGCTGGTGCTCGGACCGCTCCTCCGGCATGTGAACGAGACGTCCGCGACCGTGTGGGTCGAGACGGACGCGTCCTGCGACGTCACGATCGCCGGGCACACCGCCAGGACGTTCCAGGCAGGCGGCCAGCACTTCGCCCTTGTCCGACTGGAGAACCTGGGGCCGCGCACCGAGTACGACGTCAAGCTGAACCGGGAAACGGTCTGGCCGGAACCTGACAGCAGGTTCCCGAAGCCGGTCATCCGCACGGGCGAGGTCACCAGGATCGCCTTCGGGTCGTGCCGCGCCGCACCGAGCCAGCCGGTCGGTCCCGACGCCCTCGACGCCTTCGCGCAACGGCTCATGACCACCCCGGAACAGGAGTGGCCGCAGGCGCTGATCCTGTTGGGAGACCAGGTCTACGCCGACGAACCCACCGAGGCGACCAAGCAGTGGCTGCGAGAACACCGCCACGGCACGGAGGAACCCGACGGCGAGGTCGTGCACTTCCGCGAGTACGCCCACCTCTACCACGAGACCTGGGGCGACCCGGAGATCCGCTGGCTGCTGTCGGTGGTGCCGTCCTCGATGATCTTCGACGACCACGACGTGCGCGACGACTGGAACACGTCCGCGGTGTGGCGCAAGGAAATGGCTGGCAAGCCCTGGTGGCGCGACAGGATCCGCGGCGCACTCTCCTCGTACTGGGTGTACCAGCACCTCGGCAACCTCGGCCCGGACGAGCTCGCCAGGGATCCCTTGTACGCCAAGGTGAGAGCCCAGGGCACGGACGTGCTGCCGTTGCTGGAGGAGTTCGCGGAACAGGCGGACAAGGAGTCGAACGGCCGCAAGTCCACGTGGTGGAGCTTCCGCCGCGACTTCGGTCGCACCAGGCTGCTGATGGTCGACACGCGCTGCGGCCGCATCCTCGAGGACCACAAGCGGCAGATGGTCAGCGATGAAGAGTTCGAGTGGCTCGAACGCAACACCGGGCACGACAACGACTACGACCACCTGCTCATCGGCTCGTCGCTGCCGTGGCTGATGCCGCACGCGCTCAGCCACTTCCAGTCCCTCAACGAGATCGGCGCGCGCAAGAAGGGCTGGCAGGGCAGGGCCGCGGAGAAGATCCGGCAGGCGGCCGACCTCGAGCACTGGCCGGCGTTCCGCGAGTCGTTCGACCGGCTCACCCGCATGATCGAGAAGGCCGCGAACAACGGCACCGCAACGGTTTCCGTGCTCTCCGGCGACGTCCACCACAGCTACGTCGCCGAAGCCGACTTCCCCGTGCCCACCAAGGCCATGGTCACGCAGCTCGTGTGCTCGCCGGTGCACAACGAGCCGCCGGACGTGTTCCTGCCGATCTTCCGGTTGTCGTGGTCCCGCGCCGCCGCGAAGGTGTTCCGCGGGCTCGCGACCCTCGCGGGCGTGCCGAAGGACCTGGTGCGCTGGCGCAAGACGAGCGGCCCGCACTTCGGGAACTCCGTGGCACTGCTGGAGCTCGACGGCCGCTGCGCCCGTTACCGCCTGCTGGCCGCAACGGGCGCGGAGACCGCGAACGTGCTACTTGGTCGCGAGCCGCAGTAGCGCCCACAGCTGCGCGATCGCGTCGTGGTCGCCGATCACCTCGACCATGCGGTCCGGCAGCCGTCCCCACAGCCAGCGGTACATCGTCATCGGGCTCGCCGACACCTGCGCGTCGGCGACGTGCGCGTCCTCCGGGGCGATCACGCGCCACGCCGACGCGCCGTGCGGGCCACAGCGCGTGAGCCACACGTCGTCCTCGACCTGGATGGCGACCAGCCCGTCGCGCGACCCCCGCACCCCGAGCACGTCCAGCTTGTGCCCCAGCCACAACGTGAGCACCTCGTCGACGCCGTCGGTCGCGACCTCGTCGGAGACCGGGCCCACCTCCATGCCCGCGGCGCCCTGGATGTCCATGCGGTGCAACGTTGTCTCGTGCGCGAGCCGCCGCCGCCAGAACCCGTAGTTCTGCTGCACCGGCCACCACGTCGCGCACGGCTCGTCCTCCTCGTGCGCCTCCAGTTCCGCCAGCACGGCCGCCGCGCCCGACCGCATGAACTCCAGCGGGTCCTCGCCCTCCTCCGGGAACTCCCGCCACTCTCCGGCTTCAGGCTCGCGGCCGAGCCTGATCCACTCCAGCGCGGTCCGGTAACCGCTGCCGACGTGCCGGACGGTCTCCCCGAGATTGAGCCCAGGACACGCGGGCACGCCCTTGTGCGGTGGCTGGCCGATCGCGGACATGGCGAGCAGTTCGGCCTCGCGCCGCAGCACTTCCAGAGCGTTCACCGCCGCGCCTCGTTCACCACGCGGCCGACGAGAGTCACGAACTGACCGGTCTGGCGCACCAGGTCGTCGGCGGTGCGCGCGTTGACGTTGCGGGTGATGCCCGCGAGCACGGCGGCCCGCGTCGACGACCACGAAGCGAAGAACGTGGCCCACTCACTCATTTCCGGAGCGAACGCGGCGAGCAGCACCCACGCGCTGGTCGGCCGCGAACGCCCGCGGTGGGGTCGTCCGCGTAACGCGAGCACCGCGGCGGCGGCACGCAACGCGGCGAGATAGGCGGTGGCGAACCGCTCCGAAGGCTCCGGCGTGCGTTCGGACTCGGCGAGCGAGTCGCGAGCCTGCCGCAGCAACGCGAGCGCGGACGCGGGTGGCAACGGGATGGGGAAGGCTGCCGGATTCGAAATCTCAGCTGTCATCTCGGCCTCCTCGTGGCGTCGGTGAACGACGTCACCGCCGAGGGGAAGCCGGCGGCTCTCGGAGGTGGGGTGCTTCCCCCACCCCACCTCCGAGGCATGGTGCGACTCGAACACATGTTCGAGTCCCGCCCAGCGTAGCTCCCGGCCGATGGATTCCTCAACCCGGCCCACCACGTAGGGGCCAGTCGTGGTCTGATGGTGATGTGAGTGCGCTCGAACACCCCGGAATCCGCAAGGTCGCGGAAGCCCTGCCAGCCGCCACCGCTGAACGCATCGTCGTGCTGCCGGACGCCGTGCGGACAGCGGCAGCCGCGGCGGCCGCGGTGGGCGTGCAGGTCGGCGCGATCGCGAACAGCCTGCTGTTCGCCGTGGTGCGCGACGGCGTGGCGTCTCCGCTGCTGGTGCTGACGTCGGGCGCGCACCGTGCGGACACGTCGATGATCGCCGAACTGGTGGGTGCGGACGCGGTCAAGCGCGCCGACCCGGAGTTCGTGCGTGAGCACACGGGTCAGGTGATCGGCGGTGTCTCGCCGGTCGGGCATCCCGGGCCGATCGAGACCGTGGTGGACAGAGCCCTGTCCGGCTACGAGGAGATCTGGGCGGCCGCGGGCCATCCGCACGCCGTGTACCCCACGACCTTCAAGGATCTGGTGGCGCTGACGGGTGGACGTGTGGCGGTGGTGTCGGTATGACGGCTTCGCCGCGCCTGGAGCGCATCGTCGAGATGTCCGCCTCCGAGCTGAACGTCCGTCTCGGCGAAGCGCTCTCGCTGTACGTGACCGCGATGAACTACCCGCCCGGCACCGTCGAGCAGCGTGCCCCGATGTGGCTCGCGCACATGATGCGCGAGGACTGGCGCTGCGTCGTCGCGCTGGGGGAGCGCGACGAGCTCGTCGGCATCGGCTACGGCTATCGCGGCGCCGCCGGGCAGTGGTGGCACGAACAGGTGCGGCGCGGGCTCATGGCCGTCACGTCGCCCGCCGTCGTCGACGACTGGCTCACCGACTACTTCGAGCTGACCGAACTCCACGTGCTGCCCCGCGCGCAGGGCCGCGGGCTCGGCGAGGACCTGTTGCGCCGCCTCATGGAGGGCGTCGGCCCGTCTCGTGTGCTGCTGTCCACGCCCGAAGGGCCGAGCAAGGCGTGGAAGCTCTACCGCCGCGTCGGCTTCGTGGACGTGCTGCGGCACTACCAGTTCACCGGCGACCCGCGTCCGTTCGCGGTGCTCGGCCGCGAGCTTCCTCTCGCCTGACCACCCCGAGATCGCGACCCCGAGCTGCTCGCAGCTCGGGGTTTTTGCTGTTCAGGGCCCGATGGTTGCGATCACCACGACCCGCCCCTACGCTCACTGATATGCAATATATTGGATATGGGTCGCTGAAGGAGCGAGCGGCCGCCGAGATCAGGTCGGCGATCGTGCGCGGTGACCTGGAACCGGGCACGGCCATCAAGGACGTCGAACTGGCCGAGAAGCTCGGTCTCTCCCGCACGCCGGTGCGCGAGGCGCTCGCCACGCTGACAGACGAGGGCCTCGTCGAGACCAAGGCGCACGCGTACACCCGCGTCACCGCGCTGGAAGCGGAGCCGGTGCTCGACGCTCTCGTCGTCGTGCAGTCGATGCACTCCCTCGCCATGGGCCTGGTCGTCCGGCGGAAGTCGCTGACGCCCGACGACATCGCCGCGATGCGCGCCGCCAACAAGGCCTTCAAGAAGGCGCTCGACGCCAACGACGTCGTCGCCGCGCTGGCTGCCGACGACGAGTTCCACGCCGTGGCCGTCCGCTGCTGCGACAACTTCGCGATCGCCGCGACCATCGACCGCTACACGCCACTGATCCGGCGGGCCGAGCACAGCCGCTTCTCCTCGCCCGGCGCCCGCCACTCGGTCACCCAGCACCAGCAGATCATCGAGGCCTGCGAGCAGGGTGACTCCGTGCTGGCCGCAAGCCTGGTCGACCAGAACTGGAGCACGTTGCAGGAGGAACTGTGAACAGATTCCCGCTTCTCTTCGGTCCCTCACCGGTCCACCGCCTGGACCGACTGTCCACGCACCTCGGCGGCGCCTCGGTCTGGGCGAAGCGCGAGGACTGCAACTCCGGCCTCGCCTACGGCGGCAACAAGACCCGCAAGCTCGAGTACCTCGTCGCCGACGCGCTGGCCACCGGCTGCGACACGCTCGTGTCGATCGGCGGCATCCAGTCCAACCACACCCGCCAGGTAGCGGCGGCCGCTGCACGCGCGGGCCTGAAAGCCGTTCTGGTGCAGGAAAGCTGGGTCGACTGGGCCGACGTCGGCAGTGACCGGGTGGGCAACATCCTGCTCAGCCGCATGATGGGAGCCGACGTTCGCCTGGTGGACGCCGAGTTCGGCATCGGCGTCAAACCCGCCTGGGAACAGGCGATCGAAGAGGTCCGCGCGTCCGGCGGCAAGCCCTACGCGATCCCGGCCGGCGCCTCCGACCACCCGCTGGGCGGCATGGGCTTCGCGAACTGGGCGGACGAGGTCCGCCAGCAGGAAGACCAGCTCGGCGTCTTCTTCGACACCATCATCGTCTGCTCGGTCACCGGCAGCACCCAGGCGGGCATGGTCGCCGGTTTCGCGGGCGACACCAACCGCCGAGTGCTCGGCATCGACGCCTCGGCCAAGCCCGCGGAGACCCGCGACCAGATCACCCGCATCGCCCACGACACCGCCAAGCTCCGCGAGGTCACGGTGTCCGACGAGGACATCCTCCTCGACGACCGCTTCCACGCCGGCACCTACGGCATCGCCGACGAGTCCACTGTGGACGCCATGCGGCTGGGCGCGAGCCTCGAAGGCATGATCACCGACCCGGTCTACGAGGGGAAGTCGCTGGCGGGCCTCATCCACCTGGTGTCGTCGGGCGAGATCGACCGCGGCTCCACGGTTCTCTACGCGCACCTCGGCGGGCAGCCTGCTCTGAACGCGTACAGCTCGCTCTTCCCGGTCTAGCCCTCGTCCCGCCGAGTGTCACCTGGACGGGTGAATCTCGTCCCGATCGCCCCAGGTCAGCGTCTTACTCAGCGTGCAGGGTGAAAAAGACGTCCTGATTCGTCGGTTCGTCCCCCCGCATATATGCGGAGCGCGGGCGTGCGGACCTGGGAACGTGGTCAAGGAACCTGACGCGTGCGCACCGACAGCGCCGGGCGCGCCGGTCCGTGGAGGAGAGACGAGGAGGCGCTCGGTCAGGCAGGCGCCGGGCACGTCGACCCGTTGGGGGACAGACGAGGAGGTGCTCGGTCAGGCTCGTAGTCGCAGGCCTTTCGGTGTGGCGCGGAAACCCGCTTCCTGCAGCACTGTCGCGAGGTGCGAGGTCAGGGCGACCTCGCCGTCGGCCCGCTGGACGGCCAGCTGGCCTAGCCAGCCGTCGCGGACCGCCCGGCTCAGCGCGTTCGCCGCGATGCGCAACGTCGGCTCGTCGTCGGTGAACGACAGCAGGGACTTGCCGCCCCGCTCGACGTACAGCGCCGGGCTGCCGTCGACCAGCACCGCTAGCGCGCCGGCCTTGCGTGCCGGGCGATGTTTGCCTTCTCCCAAGGGATCCGGCCACGCCAGCGCGGCACCGTACGGCTGGGCCGGGTCGGCCGCGGCGAGCACCACCGCGGCTTGGTCGGCCGGCGCAGGCTGGCCGGGAGGACGGGACAACGCCCGCAGCCGGTCCACCGCGCCCCGCGCCGCGAACTGGGCGGCACCCAGACCCTCGACGACGTAGCCGCGGATGACCTGACCGGATTCCTCCATCGCGCGCAACACCTTGTAGACACCGCTGAACCCACCGGTGACGCGTTCGGTGTCGAGGGCACCGCGGGTCAGCACGCCGTGGCGTTCCAGGAAAGCCTCGGCTCGGGCGTGCGCCCGGCGGGTCGGGTCCTCCGCCGGGGTCACCGCCAGTGACCACCGGCCCGCCGCGGTCGGCGGACCCGTGCGCGACGGCATGTCCGGACGAGCGGCGCGCAGCCGGGCATAGCGGCCGCGTGGAGCAGTGCGGCGAGGCTTGTGGGCCGCGCCGCCGCCAGATACCAAGGCGCGCAACGGGGACAGGGTGTCGTTGGTGATCAAGCCCGCCCACACCAGGTCCCACAGCGTGCCGACGACCTCGGCGTCCGTGCACGCCGTGGACAGTGAGACCCGGTCGACCACCTGCCGGAAGAACAACGCACCACCGGACAGGGCCTCCAGGACCGCCGTGTGCAGCTGCGACTCCGGGATCGACTCCGGCACCAGGTCGGGCAGCAGCAGGTCCGCCACATCCGTTGGCGCCAGGGCGATCCAGCCGTCGCCACCGGCCAGGGAACCGCAGCCCGTCCACGTCACCTCGCCGGACGCGGTCAGCTCGTCCAGCAGCGCCGGGTAGTAGCCCGGCAGCCGCGAGGGGAGCAGCAGTGACTCGAAAGCGCTCGCCGGAAGTGGTGCTCCGGCAAGCTGTTCCACGACCGAGAACACGTCGTCGACCGTCGGTGCCGAGCGCAGACGACGGCCCAGACCGTGCCACGACGGCAGGAACCGGCCCAGCGCCGCGGGTTCGACCGGCTCCACCTCGGACCGCAGGCGAGCCAGCGAGGCACGGCGCAGGCGACGGAGCACGTCCGCGTCGCAGTACTCGGTGTGGGTGCCGCCGGGCCGCAGTTCGCCGCGCACCAGCCTGCCCGTGGCGGCCATTCGTTCCAGGACACCGGTCACCACGGCCACGCCCAGGCCGAAGCGAGCCGCCGGTTCCGCGGCGGCGAACGGGCCGTGTGTGCGGGCGTACCGGCTCAGCAGTTCGCCCAGCGGGTCCGCCACCGGTTCGGTGAACGCCTCCGGGACGCCGACGGGGAGCGCGACACCGAGCGCGTCGCGGACCTTGCCCGCGTCCTCGATCGAGATCGACCGTTCCTCACCGGCGATCCTGACGCGGAGCACCCGGCGTTCGGCGACCAGTTCGTCCAGCCACTCGCGGGGCACACCGCGTTCGAGCGCCTCCGCGTCGGAGAGATCTCCCAGGAACCGCAACAGGTCCGCGGTGTCCTCGGCGTGGCGGGGCCGGCGGTCCTCGGTGAGGCGCTGCAGGCTGCGCTCGACCTCGGCCACGACCTCCGGGTCCAGCAACTCCCGGATCGCCTCGGAGCCGAGCAGCTCCGCGAGCAGCGTCGAGTCCAGCGACAGGGCCGCCGCGCGGCGTTCCGCCAGAGGAGCGTCCATCTCGTAGAGGAACATGCCCACGTACCCGAAGAGCAGGCTGCGCGCGAACGGCGACGGCGACGGTGTCTCCACCTCGACCACGCGCACCCGGCGCGCGCGGACGTCCGACATCAGCTCCTTCAGGCCCGGCACGTCGTACACGTCCTGCAGGCACTCGCGCATCGCCTCCAGGACCACCGGGAACCGCTCGTACTTCGCCGCCACCGACAGCAGCTGGGCCGAGCGCTGACGCTGCTGCCACAACGGGGTGCGGCGTTTCGGATCACGGCGGGGGAGCAGCAGCGAGCGTGCGGCGCACTCGCGGAACCGGGCCGCGAACAACGCCGAGCCGCCCACCTCCGCGACCACGATCTGCTCGACCTCGTCCGGATCGAGCAGCACGTCCTCCGCGCCCGCGGTGACCTCCATGCCCTCGTAGTCGAGAGCGTCCGGCAACCGCAGCACGATGCCGTCGTCGGAATGCGCGGCCTGCACCTCGACGCCACGGCGCTCGCGCAGCCGCGCCGCGATCGCCAAGGCCCACGGCGCGTTGACCTGGGCACCGAACGGGGAGTGCACGACGAGCCGCCAGTCGCCCAGCTCGTCGCGGAACCGTTCCACCAGAACGGTTCTGTCGTTCGGGACGTGCCGCGTCGCCTCCCGCTGCTCGCCCAGGTACGCCAGCAGGTTGTCCGTCGCCCACGCGTCCAGACCGGCGGCGGTGGCCCGTTCGCGAGCGGCCGAATCCTCCATTGTGGACACTTCGCGGAGGAACTTGCCCATCGCCCGGCCGAGCTCCAGCGGACGGCCCGGTGCGTCGCCCTTCCAGAACGGCATCCGCGCGGGCTGCCCCGGCGCGGGCACCACGATCACTCGATCGTGTGTGATGTCCTCGACCCGCCACGACGACGTGCCCAGCAGGAACGTGTCGCCGACGCGGGACTCGTAGACCATCTCCTCGTCGAGCTCGCCGACGCGGGAACCAGGACCGTTCTCCGACGGCGGCGTCATCACCGCGAACAGCCCGCGGTCGGGGATCGTGCCGCCGGAGGTGACCGCGAGCCGTTGCGACCCGGGACGTCCGCGCAGCTCGGAGTTCACCCGGTCCCACGTGATCCGCGGCCGCAGCTCACCGAACTCCTCGGACGGGTACCGGCCCGACAGCATGTCCAGCACGGCGTGCAGCGCCGAGTCCGGCAGCCCCGCGAACGGCGCCGCCCGCCGCACCAGGGCCGTGAGCTCCTCGACCGTCCACGTCTCCATCGCCACCATCGCGACGATGTGCTGAGCCAGGACGTCCAGCGGGTTGCGCGGGAACTTCACGGCCTCGATCGAGCCGTTCTGCATCCGTTCCGCCACCACCGCGCACGACACCAGGTCGCCGCGGAACTTCGGGAACATCACGCCCCGGGACACCGCGCCGACCTGGTGGCCGGCACGGCCGACGCGTTGCAGACCCGAGGCGACCGACGGCGGCGCCTCGACCTGCACGACCAGGTCGACCGAGCCCATGTCGATGCCGAGCTCCAACGACGACGTCGCCACCACGCACGGCAGGCGTCCGGACTTCAGGTCTTCTTCCACGGCCGTGCGTTGCTCACGCGACATCGACCCGTGGTGCGCACGGGCCACGGAAGCGGTCTTCTGCACGGTCATGCCCGACTGGCCGATCGCCTCGGCCGGGAAGGACTCGAGCTCCGCGGCCTCTTCCGCCAGCTCGTTCAGGCGCGCGGTCAGCCGTTCCGCGAGCCGCCGTGAGTTCGCGAAGACGATCGTCGACCGGTGTGCGCGCACCAGTTCGAGCACCCGCGCCTCGACCGACGGCCAGATGGATGTGCGTTGCTCTGCTCCCGCCGCCGAACCCGACACCTCACCCGTCGGCTGGCCGAGCTGCGACATGTCCTCGACCGGCACCTCGACCTCGACCTGGATGGTCTTGGGGGTCTTCGGCTGCACCACCGACACCGGGCGGCCGCCGGACAGGAACGTGCTGATCTCCTCGACCGGCCGCACCGTCGCCGACAGACCGATCCGCTGAGCAGGCTTTTCGAGCAGCGCGTCCAGCCGTTCCAGCGACAACGCCAGGTGCGCGCCGCGTTTGGTGCCCGCCACCGCGTGCACCTCGTCGACGATCACCGTCTCCACGCCGCGCAACGACTCGCGTGCCGATGACGTGAGCAGCAGGAACAACGACTCCGGCGTCGTCACCAGCACGTCCGGGGGTGTGCGCCCGAACGCCCGCCGTTCCTCGGGAGAGGTGTCGCCGGTCCTCATGCCCACGGTGATCGACGGTTCGGTGAGGTTCAGCCGGTGCGCGGCCTGCCGGATACCGGCCAAAGGCGCGCGCAGATTTCGTTCGACGTCCACCGCCAGCGCTTTCAACGGCGAGACGTAAAGCACCCGGCACCGCCTTTTCGGCTCTGACGGCACCGTCGAAGAAGCCAGCCTGTCCAGTGCCCACAGGAACGCGGCCAGCGTCTTGCCCGAGCCCGTCGGGGCGATGACCAGCGCGTGCTCGCCCGCCGCCGCGGCCGCCCACGCACCCGTCTGGGCAGGGGTGGGCGCGGCGAAAGCCCCGGCGAACCACTGCCTGGTCGCCGGTGAGAAAGCTTTCATCACGTCCATGGCGACCATCATGACAACCGGGTCTGACAATTTCTGATTGTGCAGGTCCGAGCACCTGCCGAAGGGCGCTGTGGCACGATCACCCGGTACGTCCTGCGAGGGGAGCACGGTGCGCGTCCTGTCCGTCGACCTGGGCACCGCCAACACGGTTGCGGTGCTGTCCGACCACGGTGTGGTGGATCTGGACGGAGGGCCCGCCATGCCCTCGTCCGTCTACCTCGACGAGGACGGCACCCTGCTCGTCGGCAAGGAAGCGGAGCGGCGTTCGCGCCAGGACCCGTCGCGCTACGAGCCGAACCCCAAGCGCCACATCGACCAGGCGACGATCAAGCTCGGCGAGACGAACCTGCCGGTCAACGACGCTCTCGCGGCAATCTACGCGCGCGTGATGGAAACCGTCACGCCGTTGCTCGGTGGCGCCCCGCTTGACGAGATCCGCCTGACGCACCCCGCCGAATGGGGCCCGACCAGGCGCAACAAGCTGCTGTCCTCGGCCAGGCTCGCGGGCATGACCGGCGAGATCGTGCCCGTTCCCGAGGCCATCGCGGTGGCGTCGCTCGGCGGTGGCCGTCCGCTCGCCGTCTACGACTTCGGCGCCGACACGTTCGACGTCTCCGTGCTCGACTCCGAGCACCGCATCCTGGCCGACGGCAGCCTCAGCGACGTCGGTGGTCTCGACGTCGACCAGGCCTTGCTGGAGCACATCGGCCGCTCGGTCTCCCACAAGGACCCGGCGGGCTGGCAGCGGCTGCTGCGCCCGGTCACCGTGGACGACCACCGCGCCCGCCTCGGCCTGCGCGAGGAGCTGCGCCTCGCCAAGGAGGACCTTTCCGAGCTGCCTCAGGTCGAGGTGCTGATGCCGGAGCCGTTCGAGAAGGTCGTCGTCACGCGCGGCGAGCTGGAGGCGCTGATCCGGCCGAGCCTGATCCGCAGCGCCGAGCTCCTCATCACCACCGTGCACAAGGCGGGGGTCACGCCGGAGCACGTCTACCTCGTCGGCGGCTCCTGCCGGATGCCGCTGGTCGCCCAGGTCATCGCGGAGAAGGTCGGCATCGTCCCGACCAACCCCGACCACCCGGAGACGATCGTCGCGTCCGGCGCGCAGGTCGTGGACCGGGCGATGATCACGCTGAAGCCCGAGGACGACAAGCCCCGCTACGTCGAGCCGCCCACGGTCGTGACGGCGCCGGTCAGCCCCGCCCTCACCGGTCCGCATCCGGTCAACCCGAACGTCAGTGGCTCGAACCCGGTGATCAGCGGCCCGTACCCGAACCCGAACGTGAGCGGGCCGTACTCGGCGAGCGGCACCTACCAGCTGACCTCGCAGTACCCGATGAACCCGAACATCAGCGGCAACTACCCGATGAACTTCCCGCAGCAGCAGATGCCTCCGAAGAAGGACAACAAGAAGGTCCTCCTCGGCATCGGCGGCGCGGTGGTGGCGCTGGCCGTGGTGATCGGCGCGGTGTTCGCGTTCTCCGGCCCGAACCTGCCCAGCGCGGACGAGTGCAAGGACGACACCTCGCAGGACGGGCAGGGCTTCACCAAGTGCCTGCGCCAGCTCGCGGGCAAGGTGCCCGACGGTGGCGGCTGCGAGAAGGCCGACTCCGCGCAGATCACCGGCATGGAGGAGATCAAGGGCACGGTCGTGAGCTGCACGATCCGCGACGGTTACGCGGTCCAGTACATCCTCACCGACAGCGTCACCGGCGCCGAGAACAACGCCGAGGCGATCGTGAAGTCGTTCCAGACCGACCGCGTCGAGGCCGACTGGACCGGCAACGGGCTGGAGGGCAACTACCGCGCGGCCACGTCGAGCGGTACCGGCGTGCTGGTGTTCACGGCCAAGGGACGGCCCATGTTCGGCATCCTCACCAAGAACGCCGAGGAGAACGCGGACGAGCTCAAGCCGGACGAAATCGCCGATTTCTTCGAGCAGACCGTTCAACCGGGTGAGTAAGCGCCCCTGATGGCCCTGTCGGCGCGCCGCCCGAGCGTGCCACCATCGCGATCATGGTGACCGTCGCGCCGCAGGTCGAACGCGTGCAGCGCAAGGTCGTCCGCGTGCTGACCGGCACCCAGATCCTGGGGTCGGCGGCCGTGACGATCGGCCTCGCGATCAGCACGTTGATCGCCGCGTCGCTGTCCGGGTCCGACGCCGTGGGCGGGCTCGCGCAGACCGCGGCCGTCGCCGGTGCGGCGTTGCTCGCCCTACCCGGTGCTCGTCTGGCCCAACGGCGTGGGCGCCGGCCGGCGTTGATCCTCGGCTACGGCATGGGCGCGCTCGGTGCGGTGATCGCCGCTGTCGCCGTGGGTGCCGGGTTGTGGCCGGTGTTGTTGGTAGGGCTGCTTCTGTTCGGAGGGGCGTCCAGCGCGAACTATGCGGCTCGTTATGCCGCAACGGATCTGGCGGATCCGCAACGTCGTGCGCGTGAGCTCTCCCGTGTGGTGTGGGCGGCGATGATCGGCGCGATCATCGGCCCGAACCTCGCTGATCCCGCCGGACGACTCGCGGCTTCT
Source organism: Lentzea sp. NPDC005914 (assembly GCF_040629405.1). Taxonomy (NCBI): domain Bacteria; kingdom Bacillati; phylum Actinomycetota; class Actinomycetes; order Pseudonocardiales; family Pseudonocardiaceae; genus Lentzea; species Lentzea sp. NPDC005914. The sequence goes on from NZ_JBEXVQ010000008.1 coordinate 146,404, forward strand.
CTCGGCCTTCCGGTGGGTGTGGGGCCGTTCCTGCTCGCCGCCCTGGTCCTGTGCGCGGCCGTGCTGGTGATCCAGTTCGGGTTGCGGCCGGACCCGCTGGTCGTCGTGAAGAGCACTCGGCCGGTCGAGTCTCCGCACTGCTCCGGCGGTGGCACGCCCGGTGGACTGAAGATCTGGGGATCGCTCGGGCCGATGGCGCGGCTTGCACTCGTTGGAGTGATGTTGTGCCACACCGCGATGGTCGGGCTGATGTCGATGACGCCGGTGCACATGAACCACGCCGGGTCGTCGTTGCGCGTGGTCGGTGTGGTGATCAGCCTGCACGTGGCCGCTATGTACGCCGCGAGCCCGCTGTTCGGGTGGATGGCGGACCGGCTGGGACGCGTGCCGGTGCTCGCGATCGGCGCGTCGCTGGTGGTGGCGGCGTCCGGGGTCGCGGGGATGGCGCCGTCGCACGACGCTCCGCAGCTCGCCGCGGGACTGGTGCTGCTCGGGTTCGGCTGGTCGGCGGGGCTGGTGTCGGGGTCGGCGTTGCTGACCGAGTCCGTGCGAGTTGAAGATCGGCCGGCCGCGCAGGGGCTGTCCGATCTGGTGATGAACGTCGGCGGGGCCGTTGGTGGCGCTGTGTCCGGGATCGTCGTGACGGCGTGGTCCTACGCGGCGCTCGGGCTGATCGTCGGGTTCACCGCGCTGCCGTTGCTCGTCGTGTGCCTCTACGCGTCGCTGCGAAAGCCCGTTCGTTAGGGTCTTCCGGTGCGCATCACGATGTTCCGCAAGCTCATGGCAGGGGAGTTCGGCCAGGTCAGGGCCGAGATGATCGCCCGCGACCACGTGCTGTCGTCACTGGGAGGACGCACCGCCGACGAGGCGCTGGAGGCGGGGATCGGCGCCAAAGAGGTCTGGATCGCGGTCTGCGACGGGTTCGAAATTCCCGAAAATCGTCGCTGAGCTGCGGTTCGGAGTGTCGCGTGTGCTCGAACACGTGTTCGGCTACAGTGGCTCCGACCCCCGGCTTCGCAGAATTGTCAGACCCCGCCAGTAGCGTCAGGTCCAACATGACGAAGCAACGGCAGACGACAAAAGGTGGACCCAAGATGGCACCCGCAGCACCCGACCGGGACAAGGCGCTCGAGCTGGCCCTGGCGCAGATCGACAAGCAGTTCGGCAAGGGCTCTGTGATGCGCCTCGGCGAAGAGGGCCGTGCCCCGATCGCCGTGATCCCGACCGGCGCGATCGCACTGGACGTGGCGCTCGGCATCGGTGGCCTGCCGCGTGGCCGGGTCGTCGAGATCTACGGTCCGGAGTCCTCCGGTAAGACGACCGTGGCACTGCACGCCGTGGCGAACGCGCAGAAGGCGGGCGGCATCGCGGCGTTCATCGACGCGGAGCACGCGCTCGACCCGGAGTACGCGAAGAAGCTGGGCGTCGACACGGACGCGCTGCTGGTGTCCCAGCCCGACACCGGTGAGCAGGCGCTCGAGATCGCGGACATGCTGGTCCGCTCCGGCGCGCTCGACATCCTGGTCATCGACTCGGTCGCCGCCCTCGTGCCGCGCGCCGAGATCGAGGGCGAGATGGGCGACAACCACGTCGGTCTGCAGGCCCGCCTGATGAGCCAGGCGCTGCGCAAGATCACGGGTGCGCTGAGCGCGTCCAACACCACCGCGATCTTCATCAACCAGCTGCGCGAGAAGATCGGCGTGATGTTCGGCTCTCCGGAGACCACGACCGGTGGTAAGGCGCTGAAGTTCTACGCCTCCGTGCGCCTGGACGTCCGCCGCATCGAGACCCTGAAGGACGGCGGCGAGCCCGTCGGCAACCGCACCAGGGTCAAGGTCGTGAAGAACAAGGTCGCGCCGCCGTTCAAGCAGGCCGAGTTCGACATCCTCTACGGCAAGGGCATCAGCCGCGAGGGCTCGCTCATCGACATGGGCGTCGACCAGGGCATCCTGCGCAAGTCCGGCGCCTGGTACACCTACGAGGGCGACCAGCTGGGCCAGGGCAAGGAGAACGCCCGCAAGTTCCTGCTGGACAACCCGGACATCGCCAACGAGGTCGAGAAGCGCATCAAGGACAAGCTCGGCATCGGCGCCACCCTCGACGCCGACGAGACGGTTCCCGCCGCGCCGGTCGAGTTCTAAGAGGTAGCGGAGGGTGGACGAGGCTGAGGAGCAGCGCAAGGCACGCGACATCTGCTACACGCTGCTCACCGCTCGCGCCCGATCCCGGCAAGAGCTTCACGACGCGTTGCTGCGCAAGGGGATCAGTCCCGCCGCGGCCGAGACCGTCCTCGGCAAGTTCGACCGCGCGGGCCTGATCGACGACGCCCAGTTCGCCGAGATGTGGGTCCGTTCCCGCCACACCTACAACGGCCTGGGCCGCCGAGCCATCGCCATGGAGCTCCGCCGCAAGGGCGTGGCCGACGAGGTGGTGGCCGAAGCGGTGGCCGCGGTGGACGGTGAGGCGGAGGAGGATCGGGCTCGCGAACTGGTCCGCAAACGCCTCCGCACCCTGTCCGGCGTGGACGAGACGACCAAGATCCGCCGGCTCGTGGGTGCGCTGGCGCGCAAGGGTTACGCGGAGGGCCTCGCGTACCGGGTGGTGCGTGACGAGCTGCGTGCCGTCGGGGACGAGGCTTCGGCGTTGGACGAGCCCTGGTCGTGAAGCCGGTGCCGGGCGCACTGATCGGCCGGCTTCCGGTGGACGACCAGCTCGACGCACTGCGAGCGGCCCTTGCTCGCAACGAGCTGCTCATGGAGGTCCTGGCCCGGGCCGCGAAGCTCGACCTCCCCGGCTGGTACCTGACTGCCGGACGCGTGTTTCCAGACGGTGTGGAACGCGGTCACCGGCAGGCCGGGCGTCCATCGACTCGTTCGCGGCCATGACCTGCTGCCTCGGCGTGCGTCTTGACTCCGTGCCCGCCCCGCGCACCGTGTACGAGACGAAAACCCGGCGATGACGCTGGCAGTGGCCGGAACTCACCGAGCTTCCCTTGGCCCCGCGCCGTCTGTTGACGCCCAATAACATGCCGTGCGATTACATCGTGCACGAGTAGTCTGGGTGGTGTGAGTACCACTCCCGACGTGCCGTCCGCCGTCACTCCCACCGTCTCCGACCTGCTCTGTTTCGACCTGTACACCACGTCGCGAGCGGTCACGGGCTTCTACCGCCCGATCTTGGACAAGGCCGGTATCACCTACCCGCAGTTCCTGGTGATGCTCCTGCTGTGGGAGCGCGACTCGCGGCCGATCCGGGAGCTCGTCCACGAGCTCGATCTTGAGTACAGCACCCTCTCGCCGTTGATCAAGCGGCTGGAGAAGAGCGGGCTGCTGGTGCGCGTCACGCACCCCGACGACGAGCGCTCGGTGCTCGTCCAGCTCACCGACAAGGGCCGTGACCTGCAGTGGATCGGCGGCGAGATGACCTCCAGGCTCGGTGAGGCGCTCGGTATGACCGACGCCGAGATCACCGTTCTGAGGAAGGCGTTGCACCGGGTCAAGAACGGCGCCGAACGCTAGCCGCCATCTGGGTGACCTGAAACACATCGCGCACGAGGTAACTCATCGGGTAACTTACATCGTGCACGACCTAATCGAGCACGATGCACCACCGCCAAGGTGCCTGACGAGAGAGTGAGAGACCAATGCGAGTTCGTAAGGTGATCGCCGTTCTGGGGACCATGCTGGCGCTGGCTGCCGTTGTTCCGTCGGGTGCGGGTGCCGCGGACGAGACCGAGAAGTCCGGCGCCAAGAAGCCGACCATCGTGCTGGTGCACGGCGCGTTCGCGGACGCGTCCAGCTGGAACGGTGTCGTGGAACGCCTACAGCGCAAGGGATTCCCGGTCGTCGCGGTGGCGAACCCGCTGCGGTCGCTCACCGGTGACGCGGCCTACCTGCGCAAGGTGCTCGCCTCGATCGACGGGCCGATCGTCCTCGCCGGGCACTCCTACGGCGGCATGGTCCAGTCCGAGGCGGCGCTCGGGAACCCGAACGTGAAGTCGCTCGTCTACGTCGCGGCGTTCGCGCCGGAGAAGGGCGAGAGTGCGCTCGAGCTGTCGAACAAGTTCCCCGGCAGCTCGCTCGGCGACACGCTGCAGACCATCGACCTCGGTGACGGCACCAAGGACCTGGTGATCCAGCAGGACAAGTACTGGCAGCAGTTCGCGGCCGACGTCTCGCGCAAGGACGCGACGCTGGCGGCGGCGACGCAGCGGCCGGTCAACGACACCGCGCTGACCGAGAAGGCCGGCGAGCCCGCGTGGCACCAGATCCCGTCGTACTTCGTGGTGGCGGGCAAGGACAAGAACATCCCGGTCGCGGCCCAGAAGTGGATGGCCGAGCGCGCTCACGCCCGCGCTGTCGTCGAGGTGCGCGACGCCTCGCACTCGGTCGCCGTGTCTCAGCCGGAAACCGTCGCCGACCTGATTGTCCGCGCGGCGCGTTAGTAGAAGCAGAAAGCCGGGGCGCAGCAGGGGCGCCCCGGCTTTCGCCATGGTCGGCGTTCTAGGGCTTCGCGACCTTGCATCCCGGCAGCGACAGGTTCAGCGTCGTGCCGGGACCGAAGCAGGAGACGAAGTCGAACGTCTGCTGGCCGTAGTTGATGCCCTTGCGGACGACGACCTTGCCGGCGGAGTCGACCTCGCACGGGTTGTTCATCGTGCAGCGGCCGCCGCTCTCGTTGCCGGTGTTGTTGATACCGACGACCTTGCCGCTCGCGTTGTCGATGATCGGCGAACCCGAGGTGCCGCCGATGGTGTTGCAGGAAGACGTGTAGCGCAGCGAGTCGCGCCAGATCCAGTCGGCTTCCTTGAGCTGGTACACGAAACCGTCGACCTGACAGGAGTAGATCTTCTTCCAGTAGCCGGAGACGACGCGGATGTCAGTCTTGGCGACGGGATGCGACGCCGACAGCTCCAGCGCGCGAATGCCGTACTGCTGCTGGATCTGCTGGTAGGTCGTGTTGAGCTGGTAGAACGAGACGTCGGTGCCGGTCATCGTCGCGTAGAGGAGCTTGGCCGTGCGGAGCTTGGCGATTTCGGTGCTGGCGCCGTTGAGCAGCTTCACCTCGCGGTTGGCCGCCACGTTGGTGACCACCTGGCCCGCCTTCATGAGCTGGTAGCAGTGCCCGTTCGTGAGCATGAGCGCCTTGTCCGCGGGAGCCGAGCTCGGCAGGCGGACCAGTGAGCCGGAGCAGTTGCTGAGTCCCACGGTTCCGGAGAAGTCGACGGCGGCCTGGGCGGGTGCCGTCATCACACCGAGTGCGGCGATCGCCGCGAGCAGGGTTACGACGAATCGTCGTGCCATGTGCAGGGTTCCTTTCAGGGATGGCATCCAGCGCCAAGCCTGTACGGATCGTATCCACCTCGCTACCGACGGAAGTCGGCTGACGAGCCGCCAGTAACTCGATCGAGTGACGGTGGAGTGCGGCGCTAACAGGTAAAGCGGACCAATCGACGTGGTGATCACACATCGCAAACGCCAGGAGCCGTGATGACCTATCCGACCCAGCCCGCCTACGCCCCGCCGCCGGTCGCACCGCAGAAACCCACACGGTTCGGTGCGCTCGCTTGGGCCGCGTTGATCCTCGGGATCGTCGGTGTCGTCAGCTCGTGGGTCATCTTCTTCAACAACCTCACCGCCATCGGCGCGTTCATCGGGATCGTGCTCGGCGTCATCGCGTTGTTCGGCACGCGCAAGGTCCTCGCGGCGATCGGTGTCGTCCTTTGTGTCGCCGCGATCGTCTTCACGGTGCTGGCGCAGCAGGCCGCGGTCAAAGAGCTCGACAAGATCTTCGACGGCACCACCAACCAGGGACAGGTCGGCGTCGCGGGCGAGACCCCGCACCAGGAAGCGCTCGCGCAATCGCCGACCTGGGGCAAGCGCTACACGTGGGCGAACGGCCTCTCGGTCGACATCGAGGCGCCCGTCGCGTGCACACCCGGCGAGTACGCGTCACCGCAGAACATCGCACGCGCGGTGAAGTTCAAGATCACCGTCACCAACGGCACGAGCGCCGCCTTCGAGACCGCGCTGATGTCCATGGGCGACGACGCGCAGTTCAACGGACAGAAGGCCGACCGGGTGTTCGACAGCGGCGGCGGCTGCGGCGGCGGGTTCGAGTCGGTGACCGTGCTGCCCGGCAAGACCTACACGTACGAGGCGGCGTACTCCGTCGGCGCGCAGCCCGGTGAGATGCAGCTCGTGTTCGAGCCGAGCTTCAACTCCGACAAGGCCGCGTTCGTCGGCAAGGCGTAAACCGTTCGCGAGCGGGCGCCCGGACGGGTTACAAATCGGGGCATGTTGCGCAAGTACCCGCGAACGCCCCACCTCGAGGGCTCGCGCCTGCAACCGGGCGACGAGGATCTCGACCAGGTGCCGTTCCGCGCGATCGCGGGACGGCACCTGGTCGTCGAGGAGAAGCTCGACGGCGCCAACGCGGGCATCAGCTTCGACTCCGCCGGTGTGCTGAAGCTGCAGTCACGCGGCCATTTCCTGGCCGGCGGACCCCGTGAACGCCAGTTCGCGCCGTTGAAGGCCTGGGCAGCGACGCATCAGGGCGTGCTGTGGGAGCGGCTCGGCACGCGCTTCGTTCTCTACGGGGAATGGCTGTATGCCAAGCACACCGTGTTCTACGACGCGCTGCCGCACCACTTCTGCGAGTTCGACCTGCTCGACCGCGAGACCGGCGACTTCCTGTCCACGCCGGAACGCCGCCGCTTGCTGGAGGGCACGCCGGTGGTCTCCGTGCCCGTGCTGCACGAGGGCCCGCTGCGCACCGTGAAGGACCTGACCGCGCTGATCGGCCCGTCCACCTGCCGCACGCCGGCGTGGCGTGACGTTCTGGTCGAGGCAGCGCTGGCGGCAGGTCAGGACGCGGAAGCCGTTGTCGCGGAAACAGATTCCGACGATCACATGGAAGGCCTCTACATCAAGGTGGAGGAGAACGGCCGCACGGTCGAGCGCTACAAGTGGGTGCGCCCGACGTTCCTCACGGCCGTGCTGGACTCGGGCGGTCACTGGCAGGACCGCCCGATCCTGCCGAATCGGGTGGTGTCCCGTGTTTGAGCAACTCTGCCCGGCCGGTCCACAGTGGACTCTCGACTGGGACGCCGTCCGCTCGGCGTTCCCCTGGGTGCGCGCCCTGGAAGGCGTGCCGCAGGACCCGATCCACCACGCGGAAGGCGACGTCGCCACGCACACCCGGATGGCGTGCGAGGCTCTCGTCTCGCTGCCGGAGTGGCGCGCGCGTCCCGAGCCCGACCGCGTGCGCTTGTTCGCGACGGTGCTGCTCCACGACGTGGCGAAGCCGTTCCGCACGCAGGTCGACGGCGGCCGGATCACCGCCCACGGCCACTCCCGCGCCGGAGATCTCCTGGCGCGCAAGCTGTTGTGGGAGATGGGCCGCCCGATCGCGTGGCGCGAGCACGTCGCCGCGCTGGTGCGTCACCACCAGGTGCCGTTCTGGGCGCTGGAACGTCCCGACCTCGACCAGATCGCGTTCCGGGTGAGCCTCGTCGCCCGCAACGACGACCTGGCCACGCTCGCCCGTGCCGACATCCTCGGCCGGATCTGCGGCGACGTCGACTCGGTGCTGGACAACATCGCCCTGTTCGAGGAGTACTGCCGCGAACGCGACTGCCTCGACCGCCCGCGTCTCTTCCCGTCCGACCACGCTCGGTTCCAGTACTTCCGCACACCCGGCCGCGACCCGAACTACGCCGCCTACGACGACACGCGCGTCGAGGTGACCGTGCTGTCCGGGTTGCCGGGCGTCGGCAAGGACCACTGGATCGCCACTCATCGGCCAGGCTGGCCGGTCGTCAGTCTCGACTCCGTGCGCGCACGCCTCGGTATCGCTCCCGACGGCGACCAACGCGCGGTGGCGGCCGCGGCGTTCGAAGAAGCGCGCGTGCTGCTGAGGGCGGGGGAGCGGTTCGTGTGGAACGCGACCAACATCTCGCGTCAACTGCGTGACCGCTGCATCGGCCTCGCCGCGGACTACCACGCCCGGATCACGCTGATCGGCCTGGAAGCTCCTCCGGCCGTGATCCGCTCTCGCAACCGTGCCCGCCCGGAACCGGTGCCGGTCGCCGTGATCGACCGGCTGGCCGACAAGTGGGAAGCGGTCGACCTCACCGAAGCGCATGCCGTCGAACGGGTGGACACAGCACAAACCTCGACACGTACTTAGCCCCGCCGCCGATGCCTCATACAAGGGACCCCTGTCACCTGCTGGAGGCGCTCGCCATGACCGACGTTCCGTTGACCAGATCCGTCCGCCTGATCTTCGAGTTCGCCGCGGACGGCGTCCAGCTGTTGGAGCAACATCCGGTCAACGTCACTGTCGGCGTCTTCCGCGACAGCGACGCCGGCGACTACGTCGAGGTCCGCGACCGCGACGGCCGCACCGTCAGCCGCGTCCCGGTGTGGACAGGCCTCGGCAGCAACGTCGAAACGTTCCCCCAAGATCCATATATCAGCTCGGACGCCCCGCGCGTCCTCACCGTCGTCGTGCCCGTCACGCCCGACGCAGACCACGTCGCCGTCGTCCGCGACAGCCGCGCCAGAGGGCTCGGCAGCGGGCCCGCCAGCGGAAGCGCCCCCGGAGCCTCGAACGTCGAGGTCCTCGGCACGTTCCGCCTTCAACGCTGATTATGTCAACCCAGCACCCCGCCGACCTGCGCCTTAGCAATGACTCTTTGGACTTCGTCGTCAAAAGAGTCATTGCAAGGGCTGGGGGAACGTGGCGGGAGGCTGGTGCCCGGCGGGCTGGGGGACAGCCCGCCGGGCGGTGATATATCGGTTGGCGAGGGCGCGCAGCCGATATATGAGGGGGCGGCTAGCGGCGGTGTTCGCCGTGGTGGCCGATGGCTCGGACGAGCCAGAGGGTGCCCGCGCCGGCCACGACGAGGACGATGATGCCGGTGATGAAGCCGATGCTCGTGGGCGAGTCGTCGGGCTGGGGAGGCGGGCTGCTGTTGGGCTTGGGCTGCATGATGGCCGGGGCGTCGGTCATCTGAAGAGAGTTCGCCTTCACCAGGCCCGTGCCCTCCAGCAGGAGCATGTGCTTGAGCAGGAGCGTCAGACCGGTTTGTGCGGCGACGCGCACGGGGACGCTCTTGGTCGTCGCGCGTGCTCGGGCGACCTGGGTGATCAAGGAGCCGTCGGCGGCGCGGGACAGGTTGGCGTACATGCGGTCGAGCTCGTCGCCGGAGCTGGACGAGATCGCGTTCGCCCACGACTTCTGCTCGGTCGTCGGTTCGGCCGGGAGATCCGCTCCGATCTGACCGGCCGCCTCGGTGACCGCCGAGATGAGCTGGGTGTGCTCGGAGGCGAGCTGGCCGGCCACCTTGCGGACCTTCGCGTCCCGGGCCCGGTCGGAGCTCTCGCGGCTCGCCGGTTTCTGCCAAAGCGAATGCTGGGTGAGCAGGACGAGTAATTCCCGGTCCGACGGTTCGATGTTCTGGCCGATGACGCGCACCGCGTTCACCTGTGCCTTGGCCGTCACCAATTCGAAGGCGGACTGATCGACCAGCCCGGTGTTCTCGAGGACCGTCATCGTGCGGATGAGCATTTGAACGGTCTGGTGGGCAAGCGTGCGAATTGTGGTGTTCGGCGTTGTCGCGCGCGTTTGCACCGCCATTACGAGAAGGCCGCCCTGCGCCTGGCGCACGATCGTCGCGTAGGCGCGGTCGTGGTTGTCGCCTGTGCGTTCCGCCATCTCGTCGATGAGTGACTGGTGTTCACTGCTCACGTCGTTCGGCAGTACCACGCCGAGTTCGGTGGCTGCTTTGAGCAGATCGACGTCGAGTCGAGAATGCGCGTCGAAGATGTCCCTTCCGGCGTTGCTGATCCCTGCATTCGTGGTGCGTGCCGGAGCCTCTTTGCTGATTGGTACGAGCCAAGAGTTCGCTTGCCGCAGAGATACCATGAAAGAGCGTTCCGAGGGTTGCACGTCGGTCGACTGCGCATTCGCCGGAACCGCTCCGATGAGGGCTCCGATAAATACGGCAGACGAGACGGCAAACAGCGCTGCGTGCTGCCCCAGCGTGCCCAACCGGTGACGCATAGTGCCCGTTCCTCCCCACGATCGAGCTGCCTTCGAAGGTGATACGTGCTGGTGGGGCCGCAGTTCACCCCACATGCGAAGATGCTGATGTGACGTGGATCACAGTAGAACTTGCGAACCATTCGGACTTGATTTACGTACCCGAGAAGATTTCGTGTTCACGATGTAGGATGCGAAGGATTCCACTCGGCCACCGAGTCGCTAGGCCTGCCGCCCGAAGCGAAGCCGTCGCCGATATCTGGGGAGGTCGCAAGCTTCATGGTTGATCAGGGCAGGGTTGCTCAAGCCCATCAGGACGAGGAATTGCTCACGCTCCTCTACGGGCAGTTCCAGCGGATGTTGTTCTCGCAGGTCCTGTGTCTGACCAACTACGACCGTCAATGGACAGAAGATGTCGTCCAGGAGACGTTGATCAGGGCTTGGCAGAACTCCGCGCACCTTGTTCGTGAACCGGGGATGTTGCGCGGCTGGCTTTGTACCGTGGCTCGTCGCATTGTGATCGACGGATGGCGCAGTCGTCAGGCGCGCCCGCAAGAAGTGGAATTGCTTCGCCCGGACATCGCCGAATCTCCGGACGACACAGAACAGACACTTTCGGTAATGGTCATCACCGACGTAGTACGCCAATTGAGTGATGAGCACCGTTCGGCTATCTACGAAACGTATGTCATGGGACGAACTGTGAAGGAAGCCGCGATCGTTCTCGGAGTCCCGGAAGGAACCGTCAAGTCCCGGTTGTACAAGGCGATGCACACGATCCGCCGGGCACTGCAGGACAGGAGCTAGCGTGATGGTGACTCGTCAACCACATGCCGACGACGTGGACGGGGTAGAAGACGACGAAAACCGCACGAGCCCAGACGGGCCGTGCGGTGATGTTGCGGCGTATGTGCTCGGGGTCCTCGACCCCGCCCAGCACGTGATCTTCTCCCGGCACCTAGCCGGGTGCGAGGCCTGCCAGCGCGACGCGGCCGACTTCGGCATGTTCGCGCCGGTGCTGCGTCAGGTCGTCCATCCGCAGACTGCCGGTCCACCGTGCCGCATCGCTCGCGGCATCCTGGTGGTGGCGGCGGGCGTCGTGGTGGCCATCGCCGCGGTTCTCTCGGTGGTGGAGTCGTTGTCCTCGCAGACCGCCGACCCGGCCGAGGTCCGCACCCTGACGCGCGCGGAGTCTGCTCATGACGGGCCGTTTCCGCTGTTCCGCCATGTGTAAGCCCATGAGCAGGCAGGCGAGGCGGAGCCATCCGCGCATCAGCCTGGCCCAGATCATCGCTCTCTCCCGCACAGCTCACAGTTCCGTTAACCGTTACCTGTGGGTAAGTTTGCCCGACGACGAAGCGCAGGTCTTTACGGTCCTCACCGAAGGAACACCGAAACCTTCGACCTGCGGTCCTCTCGGTACCGAAGGCAGGGGTAGGCAGAGGTGACATCTCCACTACTCGGCCGGGACGCGGAACTCGCAGCTCTCGGACGTTTGCTGGACGACGCGTTGCAAGGAACGGCCTCGTGCGTGGTCGTCACCGGAGGCTTCGGCATCGGCAAGTCCGCGCTGCTCGACGCCTTCACGGCCGAGGCGCGGAGCCGCGGGTTCACCGTCCGCCTGGCCAAGAGCGCGCGGCTGGAGAGCCACCTCCCAGGTGCCGTAGTGCGGCAGCTCGCACCGTGCCTCGCGAACGAACACGACCTGGAGGAGCTGTACGCGCGCGCTGCGAACTCCGCGCGCAAGGCACCGCTCGTCATGGTCGTCGACGACGTCCACGTCGCCGACACCTTCTCCAAGCGCGCGCTCGCCTACTTGCGGCCGCGCATGCAGGGCATGCCGGTCGTCATAGCTCTCGGTGCCTCGCAGGGCTACCTGTCCACGGACGAGGTGACGCTGCCCGAGATCGCCGGCGCCCACCCGCACCGCATCGACCTCGACGGCCTCGACGTCACCGCCATCGCGCAGCTGACCGATCGGGATCCACAACGCTGCCACGAGCTCACCGGCGGCAACCCGTACCTGCTACAAGCCTTGCTACGTGAGGAAGGCGAAGGTTCGGCCGCGGTCGGCGAGATGATCGGCATGCGCCTGCGCGAGTACACCGGTGCCGCCGAAGTCGCCCGCTCCGCCGCGGTGCTCGACGGTGACGCGAACCTGGATCTGCTGTCCGCGCTGACCGGGTTCGACGCGCTGCCCGCCGTCGACACGCTCGTCCGCCTCGGCGTGCTCGCCGACACCGACCCGCTGACGTTCCGGTATCCGTTCGTGCGCAACAGCATCCTCGCCGACATGCCGATCGCCGTCCGGTCCGCCGCCCACGCCCGTGCCGCCTGGCTGCTGTTCGAGTCCGACGCGCCCGACGAACGCGTCGCCGAGCACGTGCTGAAGGCGAGATCGGTCCGCTTGCCGTGGTCGGTCGACCTGCTACGCGAGGTCGGTGGCGTCGAGCACCTGGAACGGGCGCTCGAGGAACATCTGTCCGACGAGGACCGCCTGTCGATCGAGGTCGAGCTCGGTCACGCCGAACACCTCGGGGACAACAGGGAAGGCCGCGACCGGGTCCGCGACGCGCTGACCGCCTGCGAGGACCCGCATCTCGCCGCGACCGTCGCGCTGTCGCTGATCCAGAACATGTGCACGGGCTCGGACGCGCACTTCGCCGTCTCGCTCGCGATCATGGTCGTCGCCCGCCTGCTGCCGGAGGACCGCGACACGGTCTGGCACCTCGTCTGCATCACCTACCTCCTCGCCGCCAACCGCGACGCGCGGATGGCGAACTGCGCCGGCAAGTACTTCGAGGACCTCGTCGGCGAGACGCCGCAGGACCCGAACCTGCGGCGCGCGCGGTCGGCGTTGCTCGCGGTCGCGGGCGCCCGCAGCGGTGACTCGTCCGCCGAAGCCGTCGGGCACGCGCTGGAAGCACTCGACGGCGAGTGGGTCGACGTCTTCGGCGAGCCCTACCTGTTCACGTTCCTGGTGCCGGTGCTCGGCGACGATCCCGAGCACACCAACAAGTTCTGGCTCTCGCACAGCACCGCGCCGGTCTCGCACGACCCGCACCTGCGCCGCGGGATGCTCAGCATGATCGCCCGCGCCCACGCCTTCCACAACAGCGGTGACCTGGCGCGCGCGTACACGTTCCTCACGCCGCCGGTCTCGACGGGCAACGTGGAGTGCCCCGCGGTCCTGCTGGCCACGGCGAAGCTCGCCGAGGTGTGCATCGAGATGGGGCAGTTCGACGAGGCCGCGCCGCTCGTCACCGAGGACGGCGACCTGTTGCAGCACATCAACGTCGTCTACACCCGCGGCAGGCTCAAGCTCGCGTCGTGCCACGCGGAGGGGGCGCTGGAGGACCTGCTGGAGGCCGGCCGTCGGCTTGCCGCACGCGAGATGCCCAACCCCGCGCTGATTGCGTGGCGGCATCACGCCGTGCGCGCGTATCTGGCGTTGGGCAACCGCGACGACGCCGCTCGGCTCGCACACGAAGAGCTCGACCTGGCCAAGCGGTGGGGTTCCACGCGCGTCGTCGGGACCGCCATGATGAGCGTGGGCATCAGCACCGATGACGTCGACGTCCTCGCTGAGGCGGAACAGCTTCTCGCCTCGTCACCGCACCGGCTGTTGCACGCCCAGTCGTTGTACTGGCTCGGGCATCACCTGCGCCGCAAGGGCCGCACCGAAGCCGCGGCCCCGCACCTGCGCCGCGCGTTCGAACTGGCCCGCCAGCTCAGCGCGCACCCGCTGGCCAAGCTCGCGGGCGACGAGGTCCGCGACGAGGGCGACCAGGTGCAGGGCCTGACCAAGCAGGAGAACCGGGTCGCGCGGATGGCGGCGCAGGGTCTGACGAACCGGCAGATCGCCGAGACCCTGCACCTGACCCGCCGCACCGTGGAGCTGCACCTGTCGAGCGCCTACCGCAAGCTCGGCATCACCGGACGAGCTGAGCTCGTCGCCGCCTTGTGGTCCTGACGACGATCAGCAGACCGGCCAGCAACGCCATCAGGATCACGCTGACGACGGACGACAGCACGAGGAACTCGTTGAGCTGCCCGCCGGCGAGGTAGGCGCCGAGCGCGACGGCGACGACCGCGCACACGGCACGGTCCATGATGGACTCCATCGACAGAAGCGTTGCGCGGTAACGGGAGTCCGGGATCGCGTCGTTGAGCAGCTTCTTCTGGATGGGGAAGCTCATACCCGCCGTCACGGAGAACAGGCACAGCAACACGATCGTCAGGATCCCGCCGGACGGCACGATGAAGCCGATCGACAACGCCATCACGATCGTCAGCAGGAACACCGACTTCGCGGGCCCGATCTTGCGCGACAACCAGTGCGGACGGGCGGCGGCGATCGCCTCGAAGATCGTCATCGCGGCGAGCACCGAGCCGTACCAGGTGACCGAGACGTGCTTCGACTCGAGCACCGGCTGGAACAGGTTCACCTGCAGAATCCGCACCAGCGTGAACATCGCGATGCCCTGGACCATCAACAGCAGCAGCCAGCGCGACGTCTTCAGCGAGCCGAACGCACCTCCGACGCCCGCGAGCAGCTTCGACGTCTTGCCCTCCGGCCGTTTCCACCCCGGAATCGGCGGGAGCTTGAGCGCCAGGACGACGGCGATCGCCGCGTTGATCGCGGTGAGCCAGTACGGCGACGGCATGTTCCACTGCATCAGCAGACCGATCACCGGCCAGTACACGATCTTGCCGACCAGGCTGTACGACCGTCCGACTCCCTCGACCTTGAGGTAGAGGTGCCCGGCGTTGTGCGCGTTGAGGTACTCGTACAGGTACGCGCTCTGGGCGCCCGAGATCAACGACCTGGCCAGCGCGATCAGCAGGAAGTGGACGAGGAACCCTGTGTAGTCGCCGGCGAACACCGGCACCAGGTTCGCTCCCACCAGCACGCTCGCCCCGAGCCACAACGACGTGCGGTAGTCGAAGCGGTCCGCGACCATGCCGGTCGGGATCTCCATGAGGCAGAACGCGATGTAGTAGATCGACTGGATGCCGAAGATCTCGGCATCGCTCAGCCCGAGCTGCTTCTGGTAGGAGTAGAAGATCGGGATCCACAGCAGCAGCCCGAAGAAGAACTGGAAGCCGTACGTCAGGCGGACGGCACGCGCCACATCCGGAGTCGCCGGTACGCGAAGACCCAGCATCAGATCGAGTACGGCCGCAGCTGCAGGACGTACAGGATCTCGTCGGTGGCGAGCCACTCGATGTCGACCGGCGAGTCGAACGTGTAGTCCGGCGAGAAGTGGGCCTGCAACAGACGGCCCACGACGGCGAGCCGTTGCAGCTGCGCGTGCCCGTTGACGTCCAGGTCCTCGCCGGCGTCCCCGAGGGAGACCGTGCGGCCGCCACCCTCCACAGTGGAGTAGAGGTACTGCATCGGCTGCTTCGAGCCCTCGACGACGTCGGTGACGTTCGGCGAGACGTTGATGTAGACGTTGCGGAAGTCGTTGCGGTTCATGGGGTTCGTGGTGACCATGACGCCGCCGAAGCTCGCGTCGACCTGCTCCTGGATCACGACACCCATGAAGCAGTCGTCGAGCGAGATGCCGGCCTGCTGCCGCAACCGCACGCTGCGGGCGGAGACGAGGGAGGCCCACACCTCCTTGACCGACTCCACGATCTTCTCGGCGCTGGTGACGTGGTTGTACGACTCGTAGATGCCCGCGGCGGAGAACCCGGCCAGGTCCTCGGCGTTCGACGAGCTGCGCACCACGAAGGTCTTGACACCGGCCAGGTTCTCGACGAGCGCGCTGTCCAGTTCGGACAGCAGGTAGTCCGGCACGCGGGTCTTGCGGATCAGCCGCTGCAGCTCGACGCACAACGGCTCGATCTCGCGGGCGTTGAGCTCCAGCGCCATCTTCAGCTTGCCGATGGCCTGCTGGATCTTCGGCGACGACTCCAGGAAGCCCTGGTGCATCGAGAACGGCAGCGCGACGCCGCGCGGCACCCGCACCCGTTCCGCGAGCAGTTGCTGGGCAGCGGCCAGCAGGTCGTCTTCCTCGTTCCGGTTGAGCAGCTTCGCCAGGTACGGCATGAGGTTGTCGCGCGGCGGGCGTGGCACCGAGAAGAAGCCGAGCATCCGGCGCGACTCCTCCGCGAGCACGTGGTGCAGCTCGCCGAGGTTCGCGGCCTTCGTGCCGTAGCGGTGGCTGTCGTTGTAGCGGATCCTGCCGAGGTTGAGGATCGGGTTGTAGGTGTCCTCGGGCTCCTCGAGCGTGATGCGCTGCGCGTACCAGGCGGGGCGCTGGCCGAGGTCTTCCGGCTCGTCGATCAATCGCAGACCGACGGTCGCGCCCTTCGGCGACACCTCGTACTCGACCCACTGGCCGTCCAGGTTCTCCCGGTCGATCAGGTCGAACGCGCCGAGCTGGATGGCGTTCGGGATGGACCAGCCGGTCGCCAGGACGTTCGTGTGCGACAGGGGAGTGGTGTGGCTCGCGTTGATGATGCCGGCAAGACGCGGAATGTCGTCCGGAACGCGGTGCATCACCACGATGTCGAACCACTCCAGCGAGTTCTGCCGGTACTCCTGCTCGGTGCGAAATGCGCGCAACCGGCCCTTCGTGGTGCCCGGATTCAACGCCACGAACTCGGCGGTCGAGAACAATTCGTGCGCCAGGATCCGTGGAAGCCTTTCCACGGGAAGCTCCGCGACCGCCTGTTCCTGGAGGTGGTTGGCGGGCTTGAAGAACAACGGCGTGGCGGCGTCGACGTTCTTGCGCACCTCGGCGTAGAAGAACTCGATCATGCCGGCCGACATGGTGTCGACCTCGACGGTCTCCAGCGAGAACATGCGCCTGTCCTCGCGCTGGTGCAGCGACAGGATGCCGAGGAAGAACCGCCGGTCAGAGGCGTGGTAGAAGCTCTGGTTGAACTCGTCGATCCGTGCGCGCATGTCCGCTTCGGCGATGCCCAGGATCTCCTGGCCGATGTAGATGGCGTGGAACTCGTGGCGCGCGTTGTTCAGGAAGTGGATCGTCCCGTTGTGCCGGTCGACGACCACCTTGACGAAGGAATAACCACCCAGACTGCCGGAAAGCTGGTTGAAAGCCGACATAGTCAGCTGCTCCCCGACCAACCCCGCGACGTCGGCTTCCTGGACAGTCACACCTGCTCCTCTCGTGCGCCATTGCAACGAGCAAGTGTGACACCTGGGAGATAGGCGTTATTCCTGCTGAAATCTCAATTGGCCAGGAGTCGATTCACTTTTCATCAAACTTCCGTTAATACGAGACCGGCGTCACCTCCCGTTGGGTGAACAATCCAACGAGGTGGGACGCCGGTCCTGGTATGCGGGAGAAGATCCCGGATGGTGATCTCGGTTACCCGAGGCGGGTGGCCTCCCGGGCGAGGGTCTCGATGCGGTCCCAGTCGCCCTTCGCGAGCGCGTCCTTCGGGGCCAGCCACGAGCCGCCGACGCAGCCGACGTTCGGCAGCGCGAGGTAGTTCGGCGCGGTCTGCGGGGTGATGCCGCCGGTCGGGCAGAACCGCACGTGCGGGATCGGCCCGCCGATCGACTTGAGGTAGTCGACGCCGCCGGCCGCCTCGGCGGGGAAGAACTTCAGCGCGCTGAGCCCGCGCTCGGCCAGCCGCATCACCTCGGACACGGTCGCCGCGCCCGGCAGGTACGGCAGCCCGGTCGCGTCGGCGGCGTCGAGCACCCGCTCGGTCGTGCCGGGCGTGACGAGGAACGCCGCCCCGGCCTTCGCGGCCTGCTCGGCGTGTTCCGGCGCCGTGACGGTGCCCGCGCCGATCACGATCTCCGGCACCTCGCGCGCGACGTTCTCGATCGCGGCGAGCGCGGCCGGGGTGCGCAGCGTGAGCTCGATGACGCGCACGCCGCCGCGCAGCAGCGCCTGGGCGAGCGGCACCGCGTGGTCGGCGTCGTCGACCACGACGACGGGGATGACGGGCGAGAGCGCGAGCAGGTCGGCTCCGGTGCTCGCCGTGGGGTTGTCGCCGTTGGTCACGGTGTCACTCCTTGATCGAAAACCGATATATCGCATGCTGCCACGCGCGCCTCCACGCTATCTCGCCGCCGCTGCCCACCCGCCGGATGCAAAAAACGTTTGCGGACGTCCGCAAAAGACTCATTGCAATGGCGGTCGGACATGGGCGATGGGTGACGTTGGCGGGATGGGGCGGACGGGATGGGGCGGACGGGATGGGCGGGCAAGGCGGGGCGGGCAAGGCGGGGCGGCGAGGCGGGCGCTGCTGCTGCCCTTTGCAATGAGTCTTTTGACGACGTCGTCCAAAGGCTCATTGCTAAGTGGCAGGTCAGCGGGGTGTCGGGGCCAATATATTGGCTGGGGGGGCCGGTTAGTGGTGGGTGACGGGGGCGAAGTGGTCGGCGGTGATGGGGCCGAACACGGTGGCGCCGCGGTCGGCGGGACCGACGGTGCGACGCAGGGCGGCGAAGAGTTCGCGGCCCGTGCCGACCCACTCGCGGCCGGTCGGCGGGAAGTCGACGAGCGGGCGGGAGGCGAGCTCCTCGGCGGTCACGTGGACCTCCAGCGTCCCCGCGGTGGCGTCCAGCCGCACGACGTCGCCGTCGCGGACTCGGCCGAGCGGGCCGCCGACCGCGGCTTCCGGGGTCAGCTGGATGGCGGCGGGGATCTTGCCCGAGGCGCCTGACATCCGGCCGTCGGTGACGAGGGCGACCTTGTAGCCGCGATCCATCAGGACGCCGAGGGGAGGCGTCAGCTTGTGGAGCTCGGGCATGCCGTTGGCCTGGGGGCCCTGCTGGCGGACGACGACGACCACGTCGCGGTCGAGCTCGCCGGCCTTGAAGGCGTCTTGGAACGCCTCCTGGGTGGTGAACACGCGCGCGGGGGCCTCGACGACGTGATTTTCAACAGCCACCGCGGAGACCTTGATGACCGAGCGGCCGAGGTTGCCCGACAGCATGCGCAGGCCGCCGTCGGAGGCGAACGGGTCGGAGGCGGGGCGCAGGACGTCGAGGTCCAGGGAGCGGCCGGGGCCGTCCACCCACACCAGGGAGCCATCGGGCAGCATCGGTTCCTGGCGGTAGCGGTCGAGGCCGTGGCCGACGACGGTGTTGACGTCGGCGTGCAGCAGACCGGCGTCCAGCAGGGTGCCGACGACGAACTGGACGCCGCCCGCGGCCTGGAAGTGGTTGATGTCGGCGCTGCCGTTCGGGTAGACCCGCGCGATCAGCGGCACCACGGCCGACAGGTCGTTGAGGTCGTCCCAGCTCAGCTCGATGCCCGCGGCGGCGGCGATGGCCACCAGGTGCATCGTGTGGTTGGTGGAGCCGCCGGTGGCCAGAAGAGCCACGACGCCGTTGACGACGGCCTTCTCGTCCACGATGTGCGCGATCGGGGTGTAACCCTCGCCTCGGGCCATCTCGACGGCGCGGCGGCCCGCGTACTCGGTCAGGGCGCGGCGCAGACCGGTGCCCGGCGGGACGAACGAGGCGCCCGGCAGGTGCAGGCCCATGACCTCGACGACCATCTGGTTCGAGTTCGCGGTGCCGTAGAACGTGCAGGTGCCGGGGGAGTGGTACGAGGCGGCCTCGGCCTCCAGCAGGTCCTCGCGCGAGGCCTTGCCCTCCGCGTAGAGCTGCCGGACGCGGGCCTTCTCCTTGTTCGACAGGCCGGACGCCATCGGGCCCGCGGGCACCAGGATCGACGGCAGGTGGCCGAACGACAGCGCGCCGATCAGCAGGCCGGGCACGATCTTGTCGCACACGCCCAGCAGCACGGCGGCGTCGAACATCTCGTGCGACAGCGCGACACCGGTCGACATGGCGATGACGTCGCGGCTGAACAGCGACAGCTCCATGCCGTCGCGGCCCTGGGTGATGCCGTCGCACATCGCGGGCACACCGCCCGCGAACTGGGACACGCCACCCACCGCGCGGACCGAGTCCTTGATCCAGGCCGGGTACTCCTGGAACGGCTGGTGGGCCGACAGCATGTCGTTGTAGGAAGAGACGATCGCGACGTTGGACTTGCGCAGGGCTCGAAGCGCGGCCTTGTCGCCGCCGGTGATCCCCGCGAAGCCGTGCGCCAGGTTGCTGCACGCGAAGCCGGACCGGGACGTGCCGTCCTGCGCGGCTGCGGCCACACGTTCGAGGTACACACGACGGGTGTCCGCGCTGCGGGCGGCAATCCTGCGTGTCACCTCTGTCAGTACGGGATGCAGTTCGCTCATGGTGGGTCTCCGGGTCATCACGGGCCGTGGTGGGGCCCTTTCGAGACGACAACGGTGGCGTCCCACGGACGGGCGTGACGCCACACACAGTAAGTCATGGCTGGTCGCCGACACAAAAACGATTCAGTAACTGGGACGGCACCAGTTTTGAATCTTGGCGTGTGGTCCTTGTCACATGGCTTGAGATTGGGCAGAGTGCGGGGCACGACCTTGGAACGGAGGTGTCCCATGACGTCCACGGAGATTGTCGAACTGCGCCGGGTCATCGGTCAGATGCGGCACTGCGTCAGCTCGCTGCGCGCCAAGTACGGCGACGTGGCAGCTGTGCAACGCCTTGCCAACGACGTAGAACGCATGGACATCGACGCCACCGAACTCGTCGATCTCGGCTCCACACCGAGGCAGCGTGAAGCGCCTCAAGTGGAACGCGAGGTCGTGGTCGTGCCAGACACGCCCTACGACGAGTCGCTCTGGAAGGACGCAGACGACGAAGGACTCGGTGGCTACCGCAACCGATCCTGAGCCGACCTGATCACACGGCCCCCGCCTGACGCGGGGGCCGTTCGGCGTTTCTTCCACAACGACGTGGACCCCCAGAAAGGTGAGTAATGGCGAGGGCAGAGATCGCCGCCAGGACTCTGCGCACGGACCGATGGTGGTTGCCGCCGCTGACGACATTCGTCGGCCTGCTGCTCATCTCGATCTACGCGGCGTTCCGCACGTTCCAGGGGGACTACTACTGGGTCGACCAGTACCACTACCTCACACCGATGTACTCGCCGTGCCTCACCGAGGAGTGCCTCCCCGCGGCATCCCACTTCGGTCAGTGGTTCCCGGCGCTGCCCGGCTTCCTCACCCCGCCGGTGATCATCATCCCGTTCCTGCTGGGCTTCCGGATCACCTGCTACTACTACCGCAAGGCCTACTACCGGGCCGCCTGGGCGTCACCGCCCGCGTGCGCCGTGGCCGAGCCGCACAGCAAGTACACCGGTGAGACGAAGTTCCCGCTGATCGCGCAGAACCTGCACCGCTACTTCTTCTACGCGGCCTCGATCCTGCTGCTGATCAACATCTACGACGCGGTCCTCGCGTTCGGCACCGGCGTCGGCCTGGGCAACATCATCCTGCTGGCCAACGTCGCGCTGCTCGGCGCGTACACCCTGTCCTGCCACTCGTGCCGCCACATCGCGGGCGGGCGGCTCAAGCACTTCTCCAAACACCCGGTCCGGTACTGGATGTGGACGCAGATCTCGAAGCTGAACAACCGGCACATGCTGCTCGCGTGGGCCTCGCTGATCTTCGTCTGCCTCACCGACCTGTACGTCGCGCTGGTCGCCTCGGGAACGATCTCCGACCTCCGCTTCATCAACTAAGGAGTGGTTTTGCCCGAGCTGGAAAGGCATTCGTTCGACGTTCTCGTGATCGGCGCGGGTGGTGCCGGTCTGCGAGCCGCGATCGAGGCCCGTGAGCACGGCCTGCGCGTCGCCGTTCTCTGCAAGTCGTTGTTCGGCAAGGCCCACACGGTGATGGCCGAGGGTGGCATCGCCGCCGCCATGGGCAACGTGAACTCGAGCGACAGCTGGCAGGTGCACTTCCGCGACACGATGCGCGGCGGCAAGTTCCTCAACAACTGGCGGATGGCCGAACTGCACGCGCAGGAGGCACCGCAACGGGTCTGGGAGCTCGAGACCTACGGCGCGTTGTTCGACCGCACGAAGGACGGCCGGATCTCGCAGCGCAACTTCGGTGGTCACGAGTACCCGCGTCTCGCACACGTGGGCGACCGCACCGGGCTCGAACTGATCCGCACGCTGCAGCAGAAGATCGTGTCGTTGCAGCAGGAGGACTTCAAGGAGTTCGGCGACTACGAGGAACGCCTGCGCGTGTTCCAGGAGTTCACCGTCACCGACCTCGTGAAGGACGGCGACCGGATCGCCGGCGCGTTCGGCTACTGGCGCGAGTCCGGCCGGTTCGTGATGTTCGAGGCACCGGCGGTGATCCTCGCGACCGGTGGCATCGGCAAGTCGTTCAAGGTCACCTCGAACTCCTGGGAGTACACCGGTGACGGCCACGCGCTGGCACTACGCGCGGGCGCCTCGCTGATCAACATGGAGTTCATCCAGTTCCACCCCACCGGGATGGTCTGGCCGCCCTCGGTCAAAGGCATCCTCGTTACCGAGTCCGTGCGCGGTGACGGTGGTGTGCTGCGCAACTCCGACGGCAAGCGGTTCATGTTCGACTACATCCCCGAGGTGTTCAAGGACAAGTACGCCGACAACGAGGAGGAGGGCGACCGCTGGTACACCGACCAGGCCAACAACCGTCGCCCACCGGAGCTGCTGCCGCGTGACGAGGTCGCGCGCGCGATCAACTCCGAGGTGAAGGCCGGGCGCGGGTCACCCCACGGCGGCGTTTTCCTCGACGTGTCGACGCGTCTGCCCGCCGAGGAGATCCGCAAGCGGCTGCCGTCCATGCACCACCAGTTCAAGGAACTGGCCGACGTGGACATCACCGCGCAGCCGATGGAGGTCGGCCCGACCTGTCACTACGTGATGGGTGGCGTCGAGGTCGACCCGGACACCGGATCCTCTTCCGTGGCAGGGCTTTACGCCGCCGGTGAGGTGTCCGGTGGCATGCACGGCTCGAACCGCCTGGGCGGGAACTCGTTGTCGGACCTGCTCGTGTTCGGGCGGCGAGCCGGGGCCGGCGCCGCGGAATACGTGCGAGCGCTCGAATCGAGGCCGACGGTCTCGGAAGCCATTGTCACCGAAGCGCGGGCCACCGCTTTGGCGCCGTTCCAGCAGGAAGGCGGCGAGAACCCGTACACGCTGCACATGGAGCTGCAGCAGTCGATGAACGACCTGGTCGGCATCATCCGGCGTGCGGGCGAGATGGAAGAAGCGTTGCAGCGCCTGGAGAAGCTCAAGGAACGGGCCCAGTTGCTCACGGTCGAGGGGCACCAGCAGTTCAACCCGGGCTGGCACCTCGCACTCGACCTGCGCAACATGCTGCTGGTGTCGGAATGCGTGGCGAAGGCCGCGTTGCTGCGGACCGAGTCGCGCGGCGGGCACACCCGCGACGACCACCCGGGAATGGACGCGGAGTGGCGGCGGAAGCTCTTGGTGTGCAACGTGGACGGTGACGGTGTGAGCGTCGAGGAGAAGCCGCAGATCCCGATCCGGCACGACCTGCTGGACCTGTTCGACCGCAGCGAGCTGGAGAAGTACCTCACGGCCGAGGAGTTGTCATGAGCTACCAGGGGAAGTTCCGGGTGTGGCGCGGTGACGACTCCGGCGGTGCGCTGGAGGACTTCACCGTCGAGGTCAACGAGGGTGAGGTCGTGCTCGACATCATCCACCGGCTGCAGGCCACGCAGGCACCGGACCTCGCGGTGCGGTGGAACTGCAAGGCGGGCAAGTGCGGCTCGTGCTCCGCGGAGATCAACGGCCGCCCGCGCCTGCTGTGCATGACCCGGATGTCGACCTTCCAGGAGGGGGAGACGATCACGGTCACGCCGATGCGGACGTTCCCGATCATCCGCGACCTCGTGACCGACGTGTCCTTCAACTACACCAAGGCGCGCGAGGTTCCGTCGTTCGCGCCGCCGAAGGACCTGGCGCCGGGCGAGTACCGGATGCAGCAGGTCGACGTCGAGCGCTCGCAGGAGTTCCGCAAGTGCATCGAGTGCTTCCTGTGCCAGAACACCTGCCACGTGGTGCGTGACCACGAGGAGAACAAGGAGGCGTTCTCTGGCCCGAGGTTCCTCATGCGGGTCGCCGAACTGGAGATGCACCCGCTCGACACCGCCGACCGCGTCGACCAGGCGCAGGAGGAGCACGGGCTCGGGCTCTGCAACATCACCAAGTGCTGCAGCGAGGTGTGCCCCGAGCACATCCACATCACCGACAACGCGCTCATCCCGATGAAGGAGCGCGTGGCGGACCGCAAGTACGACCCGATCGTCTGGCTGGGCAACAAGCTGTTCAAGCGGTAGAAGCCTGAGGCACGACCAGCCGGGACTCGTAGGCCATCACGACGGCCTGAGCCCGGCTGGTCAGCCGCAGCTTCGTCATCACGCGGTTGAGGTGCGTCTTCACGGTGCCCTCGGTGACCGTCAGCCTGGACGCGATGGCGGCGTTCGTGAGGCCGGTGCCGACGAGCCGCAGCACCTCGCGTTCGCGGCCGGTGAGCTCGTCCAGGCTCACGGAACCCCACGGCGACACCGCGGTGTCACCCCGCAGATACGCCTCGACGAGCCGGCGCATGACCGTGGGACTGAACTGCATCTCGCCCGACGCCACCGCGCTGATCGCGGCCAGCAGCCGGGCGGGCTCCGACTCCTTCAGCACGAACCCGGCGGCACCCAGGCGCAACGCCTCGTGGACGTACACGTCGAGGTCGAAGGTCGTCAGCACCAGCACCCGTGCGGACGTCGCGGCGCGTTTGAGCGCCACGAGCCCGGGCAGGCGGATGTCGAGCAGGATCACGTCCGGCTGGGACGACTCGGCCAGCCGCACGGCGGTGTCCGCGTCGGCTGCCTCGCCGACGACGGTCAGGTCAGGTGAAACGTTGAGCAACGCGACCAGGCCCGCTCTGAACAACGGCTGGTCGTCGACTACGAGCACGCGCGCCACAATGCCCCTCACTCATGTGACGTCACCGCGGTAGATCCCCCCAACCGGGAGCGTACCGCGAAAGTTGACGGTAGATCCACTGTTCGTGCGACGACCCGGTTCTTCCCCGTCGATACGTTCCGCTGCATGCGCACCGCATCGGCCGACCTGCTCGCCGTCCGCACGATCACCGCCGACGGCTCGGACGTCTACCTGCGTGTCACGGCCAGTCCCGTCGACCTGGAGATCCGCTGGTTGCGCGAGGGCGACCTCCGGGTGGCGGGCAGTCCCGTGCTGTTCCCGGCGGGGGACAGGGCTCGCCGGCGCATCGGGACGAACTTCCGCGCGGGCACCACGTTCTACCTCGCGACTGCGGGCAGTGATCAGGACTGGTGCGGTGTCGTCGACTGGAACGTCTACTCCTGAGGGGAACTCCTGATGAAACGTGCACTCGTAGGTCTGCTCGCCGTGGGCTTCGCGATGCTGTCGGCCGCGCCCGCGCAGGCGGCGTCGACCACGATCACGGTGCCGTTCAAGCACAACCAGATCACGTGGTTCACGACCGCGCGCACGATCACCGTCGCGGGCTCCGACATCGACGCCCAGGTCGCTTACGGCGGCATCATGCAGCTCGCCTGGTACAAGTGCGGCGACCGCAACACGCGGGGCGCGTTCGTGCGGATGGAGGAGACCCGCAAGCACGTGGGCACGAACTTCAGGGCGGGCACCAAGTTCTGCCTCGCGTCGAACAGCCCGTACACGGAGGGCACCGTCGGAGGAACGCTGTGGTGGAGCGGCAACTGATCGCACTGCTCGCGGTGGTTCTGGTGTCCGGTTGTGCGGCACCACCAGCACAACCGGCGTTCGTCGATCAGCAGCAGTACGCGAAAGCCATGCGGGACAGCGCTTCGAATCTCACCTGGCCGGACGGCCGCAGGCCGGACCTCGACGTGCTCGCGGAGAAGTCCGGGCCGGGACCGGACAAGGCACCCGCGGGTAGCGAGCGGATCGTCCTCGAGATGACCAACTCGTGCGCCTGGTACCTCGGCTGGGACGACGCGCGCAAACGCGGCGACCAGGCGGCCGAGAGCAAGGCGCTGAAGGTGATGGACGAGGTGCTGCCGAAGTTCTCACCGGAGGACCCGGACGGGCAGCGCTACGCCCGCCAAGCGGCCGCGAAGGCCAAGGCGGGGGACGGCTCGCTGGCCGCGGACTACGTGGCGAACAACTGCGATTCGGTGCTCTGGAAGTGAGAACGGGGCGTGTCCGATGTGGACACGCCCCGTTCTGTTCCGATCCTGGTCAGCCGGCGGCCGACGCATCCATGAGGACGGGCTTTTCCACGTCGTCCGTGTGGATGACCTTCTTGTTGCGGCGGTTGCGCTTCTCCAGGTAGGTCGCGAGCCACGTCAGCAACAGGCACAGTCCGATGTAGATCGCGGCGACCACGATCATCACCGAGATGATCGGACGGCCGAAGTTCACCGCGTCACCACCGATGCGCGTGCCCCACCGCAGCAGCTCCTCGTACGTGATCAGGAAGCCGAGCGCGGTGTCCTTCAGCAGTACGACGAGCTGGCTGATGATGGTCGGCAGCATCGCCCGCAACGCCTGCGGCAGCAGGACGAACGTCATCACCTGCGTCTTGCGCATGCCCAGCGCGTACGCGGCCTCGCTCTGCCCCTTCGGCAACGAGTTGATGCCCGCGCGGAAGATCTCCGCGAGCACCGAGCCGTTGTAGAGCATCAGGCTGATCACGACCGCCGTGAACGCGCTCAGCTTCACCCCGGCCACGGGAAGGCCGTAGTAGAAGAAGAACATCATGATCACGAGCGGGATCGCGCGGAAGACCTCGACGATCACCGCCGCCGGCACGCGCAGCCACGCGTGGTCGGACAGCCGGGCCGCCGCGAAGATCGCGCCGAACGCGAGGGCCAGCACCGCGCCGACGGCGAACGCGCTGAGCGTGTTGCCGATCGCGTCGACCAGGGAGAGCTGGATCTGCTTGTAGTTGATCCAGTCGAGCCGGCGGGAGGAGAACTGGTCGGTGGCGATGAAGCGCATGACCACGTACACCAGCGCGGCGAGCACCGCGGCGATGCCGATGACGGCCATGATCTTGTGACGTGCGTTGGCCTTCGGGCCGGGGACGTCGAACAGCACCATGCTCATCGGGCCACGCTCCACCGCTTCTCGAAGATCTGCTGCACGTACGTCAGCGGCATGACCAGGATGACGAACCCGAGAGCGACCCACAGGAGTCCGAGCAGGACGTTCTCACCCTGCTCCGCCAGCGACTCGCGGATGTTGCCCGCCTGGACGACGGCGAAGCCGGACGCGACCGTCGTGTTCTTCAGCAACGCGATCATGGTGCTCGTCATGGGCGGCACCACCGAGCGCAACGCCTGCGGCAGCACCACGTTGCCCAGCATCTGCGTGAACGTGAGACCCAGCGCGCGGGACGCCTCGGCCTGGCCGACCGGCACGGTGTTGATGCCCGACCGCACGACCTCGCAGACGAAAGCCGCCGTGTAGAGCGACAACGCCACCACGGCCGCGGTGTAGTTGTCGATCTTGAGGATCTCCAGCAGCGGGTAGGCGAAGACGAAGAACACGAACACCAGCGTCAACGGCGTGTTGCGCAGGACCGTCACGTAGAGCGTGCCGATCGCCCGGAACACCGGCACCGGGCTGACCCGCAACGCCGCGAGCAGCGTGCCCAGCAGCAGCGACAGCACCGCGGCGATCGCGAAGAGTTGAAGTGTCTGCCCGAACAGGCGCAGGAACAGTTCTAGGTTGTTGGTGAGGACGCTCATCGGCTTCCTTGTCGTCCGCTTTCAAAGGAACGGCCGGTGGACCCACGTGGGATCCACCGGCCACGTGAGGAGACCGTCAGTACCGGTCGATCTTCGGCTTCTCCGCGGACGAACCCGACTTGCCCAGGGTGCCGTCGTAGATCTTCTGCCACGTGCCGTCGTCCAGCGACGCCTGCAGGATGTCGTTCACCTTGCCGCGCAGGGCCGTGTCCTCCTTGGGCAGGCCGATGCCGTACGGCTCGCTGGAGAACGTCTTGCCGACGACCTTCAGCTTGCCGTCCTCGGCGGCCGCGTAGCCCTTGAGGATCGCGTCGTCCGTGGTGACCGCGTCGACCTCGCCGTTGAGCAGCTTGGTGACGCACTGCGAGTAGCCCTGGAACTCCTCGACGCTGCCGCCCGGCTCGGTCAGCTTCTCGTCGCGGACGCGCTTGGCCGGCGTCGACCCGGTGACCGAGCAGACCTTCTTGCCCTTGAGGGTGTCCTTGCCGGTGATGTCGGTGTTGTCCTTCTTCACCAGCAGGTCCTGACCGGCGACGAAGTACGGACCGGCGAAGCCGACCTTCTCCTTGCGGCCCGCGTTGATCGTGTACGTGCCGACGTAGTAGTCGACGTCGCCGTTGATCAGCGCCTGCTCACGCGCGGCGGACTGGATCGTCTTGAACTGGATCTTCTCGGGGTCGAAGCCCAGCTTCGCGGAGATCAGGCGCGCGATGTCGATGTCGAAACCGCTGTACTTGTTCGTGGTCGGGTCCTTGTAGCCCAGGCCCGGCTGGTCTTCCTTGACACCGACGACGAGCGTGCCGCGCGTCTTGATCTTCTCGAACGTGGGCGAGCCGTCGACCTTGACGTCCTTGGCGACCTCGAACAGGCCGGCGGGCGTGCCCGAGTCGGTCGGGGTGCCCTCCTTGCCACACGCGGTCAGGGCCAGTGCGCCCGTCAGCAGCACCGCCGCAAGGGTGCGAACCCTCATCGTCCTTCTCCTGCCATTCGTTCGAAAGTGGGCTGACTTCTAGTGAGTCAGGATCTTGCCAAGGAAGTCCTTCGCGCGGTTGGACTTCGGGGCCGAGAAGAACGATTCGGGCGTGGAGTCCTCGACGACCTCGCCGTCGGACATGAAGATCACCCGGTCCGCGGCCTTGCGGGCGAAGCCCATCTCGTGCGTGACGACGAGCATCGTCATCCCGTCCTTGGCCAGGCCCGTCATGACGTCCAGGACCTCCTGGACCATCTCGGGGTCGAGCGCGGACGTGGGCTCGTCGAACAGCATCACCTTGGGCTTCATCGCGAGCGCGCGGGCGATCGCCGCACGCTGCTGCTGCCCACCTGAGAGCTGGGCCGGGAACTTCTCCGCCTGGTTGGCGATCCCGACGCGCTCCAGCAGCTCCATCGCGGTCTTGCGCGCTTCGGCCGCCTGGGTCTTGCGCACCTTCACCGGAGCGAGCATCACGTTCTCGACGATGGTTTTGTGTGCGAAAAGGTTGAAGGACTGGAACACCATGCCGACATCGGCGCGAAGGCGGGCCAGTTCCTTTCCTTCGGCGGGAAGTGGCTGCCCGTCGACCTCGATGAGACCGGAATCAATCGGTTCGAGACGGTTGATGGTCCGGCACAGAGTCGACTTACCGGAACCCGACGGCCCCAGCACGACCACGACCTGCCCCTTCGGGACCTCCAGCTGCACGTTCTTGAGCACGTGAAGCGGTCCGAAGAACTTGTCCACACCCGCCACACGAATCATCGGCGGGGCAGAGGCGGCAGTCATCCAGTCCTCCATTTGGGGTCGTCGGCGTTGGCGGAAACCTAGGTGTCCGCCACCACACCAGTCCAGGACATTGAGCAAGACTTAGGGTCTCAACTCTGTCACAGGCAGACATCGGTTGCCCGGGAGGTAGCGAAAGTGCGCGTGCTGCTCGTCGAGGACGACGACAGGGTCGCCGAGGCCTTGGTCCCAGCCCTGACCAGGAGGGGTTTCCACGTGGACCGGCAGGCCACGGGCCGCGGCACGCTCGACCGCCTCACCGGCGTCGACGTGGTGCTGCTCGACCTCGGCCTGCCCGACATGGACGGCGTGACGCTGTGCCGCGCCATTCGCGCGGCCTCGGACGTCGCGATCATCGTCGTGTCGGCCAGAGGGGAGATCGACGACAGGATCCTCGGGCTGCACGCCGGGGCCGACGACTACCTGGTCAAGCCCTACGACGTGGGTGAGCTCGTGGCCCGCGTGCACGCCGTCCGCCGTCGTCGCGGCGCCGATCCCGTCGGGGTGGGAGCGGTGTCCACGGAGGTGTTCGAGACCGGCGACGTGCGCGTCGACCTGGGACGCCACGAAGTCACCGTGGCGGGTGACGCCGTCGCCCTTTCGCGCAAGGAGTTCCAGGTGCTCGCGCTCGTGATGGCCGCGGGTGGCGCGGTGTGCACGCGGGAGCGGATCCTCGCCGAGGTGTGGGGCCGGACGTGGTCCGGCGCGAACCGCACACTGGACGTGCACGTCGCCACGTTGCGGACGAAGCTGGGCCGGCCGGCCCTGCTGGAGACCGTGCGCGGCGTCGGATACCGGCTGGGGCAGGTGTGATCTCGAATGGGTGATCTTGCGAGTGATCTTGCGGCGGCGTGTCGCCGTGGGGTGAGGTGACGGCTCGTGAGGTCTCGACTGCTGGGCGTCGTGCTCGCCCTGATCGTGCTGGTGCTCGTCGGTCTCGGCGTGCCGCTGGGACGGGGTGTGGCGGCCGCGGAACAGCAGGAGATGTTCCTCGACCGCCTCACCGACACCAGCCGGTTCGCGTCGCTGGCGCAGCGGCCGCTGATCGACGACAAACCGATCCTGCTGCGGGCCGAACTGGAGCGGTACACCGAGCTCTACGACATCGGCGTGGCCGTGGTCGCCCGCGACGCGCCGACGGTCCCGCTCATCGCCTCGCGCAACGACCTGGCGCTCGGCGACAGCGCCGTGCAGGACCTCGTGAGCAAGGCCCTGGCCGGGCGCCTGCCGGTCGCGCCGCCGTTGTTCATGCCTTGGAGTGACACCAGACTGGTGCTCGCCGAGCCCGTTCTGGTCGACGGCGAGGTGCGCGGTGCGGTGATCACGTTCTCGCCGACGACCAAGACGCGGTTCGAGGTGCTGGCGTGGTGGGGTTTGCTGCTCGCGGCGTCGCTTCTGGTGCTGGCCCTGGCGGTGCTGCTGGCGTTGCCGGTGGTGCGGTGGACGTTGCGTCCGGTGCAGGCGCTGGACGACGCGACCGGGAAGCTCCTCGCCGCGGTGGTGTCCGGCCGGCCGGTGCCGCCGGTGGGGGCGGAGAGCGGGCCGCCCGAACTCCGGCAGCTCTCGCGGTCGTTCGACCAGATGGCCGCGAACGTGAGCGATGTGCTTGCCGCGCAACGGGCTTTCGTCGCCGACGCGTCACACCAGCTGCGCAACCCGTTGACCGCGCTGAAACTCCGGCTGTCCAATCTGGAGGGTCACGTCGACGCCGAGGCGGAGGTGCACCAGGTCGAGGCGCTGGGCGAGACGGACCGGCTGAACCGGATCCTCGACGAGCTGCTCGCGATGGCCCGCGCGGAGTCCAGCTCCGTCGACCCGGTGCCGGTCGACGTCGACAAGTCCGTGGCCGCGCGGCTGTCGGCGTGGAACGCGGCCGCGACGGCGAAGGAAGTCCACCTCGTGCTCGACGGTGAACGCGTCGGCATGGCCCTCGCGCCGCCGCGTGGCGTCGAGACGATCCTCGACGCGCTGCTGGACAACGCGTTGAAGTTCACCGCCGAGGGCACGCTGGTCGTCGTCGATGTGCGCAAGGACAACGGCGTCGTGCGGCTGTCGGTCGCGGACCACGGGCCCGGGTTGCAGCCCGACGAGCTCGAGCGGGCGACCGACAGGTTCTGGCGCAGTCCGGCCCATCAGAACGTGGCCGGGTCCGGGCTCGGGCTGTCGATCGTGCGCCTGGTCGTCGAGCGCGTCGACGGCGTCGTCCGCCTGGAGTCGCCCGAGGACGGCGGTCTCAAGGTCGTGATCGAACTGCCGGCCGTCTGATATTCGATATATCGCAGCCAGTATCCAATATATCGCCGAGCGTACTCAATATGTCGCGACCCGGTATCCAGTATGCCGCCGCGCGATATCCAATATATTGGACGGCGATATCCGGTATATTGCGTGCCGATATCCACTGTATCGGCAGGTGATATATGGGATATCGGGTATTGGATATCGGGCGGAAGC
This sequence comes from Lentzea sp. NPDC005914, assembly GCF_040629405.1. Lineage (NCBI taxonomy): Bacteria > Bacillati > Actinomycetota > Actinomycetes > Pseudonocardiales > Pseudonocardiaceae > Lentzea > Lentzea sp. NPDC005914. The sequence goes on from NZ_JBEXVQ010000008.1 coordinate 178,293, forward strand.
TAGACCTTGGCGTCGCGGTAGTAGCGCATGGCGCCGTTGTGCAGCGGCACGGGCGATGTCTCGATCGCGGACCGCTGCTCGATCGTCCGCGCCGCCGAGTGGGCCTTCACCAGCTCGGGCTGGCCCTCGAACAGCTGCCGCACGAGCGCCTCGGCCACGTCGTCGGGCATCGACTCCGTGACGAGCAGGAAGTTGCGCACGACGAGCGTGATGACCGGCCCGGACTGCAGGTTGTAGGTCGAGGCGGGCAGTGTCGCGGACCCGTACACGGGATATTGCCCGCGGAAGGGGCCCAACTCGTCCCTCAGGTCGAGCATCCGCACGCCGAGCTCTTTGGTGAGCTGCGTGATGCGCGTCGTCGGCAGCCCGCCCGACCAGAAGAACGCGTCGAGCTTGCCCTCGGTCATCCACTGGGCGGACTTCTCGAGGTCGAGGTTCAGCCTCTGCGGTGTGACGTGCAGGGAGTCCAGCATCCGGTTCGCGATGATCTCGACGCCCGACTCCTGCCCGCCGACCGACACGCGCAGTCCCGACAGTTCGCTGAGCTTCTTCACCGGCAGGTCGGCGCGCACGATGACCTGCAGGTAGTCGTCGTGCATGCGGGCCAGCGCGCGCAACCGGGAGGAGCCCTCCACCTCCTCGAGCGCGTCCGCCTGGGAGAAGCCGACCTGGGCCTGGTTGTTGACCAGCCGGGTGACGTTGTCCTTGGACCCGGCCGTCGCCACGACCTGGGGCCGCACGATGCCGAGCCGCCCGCTCCAGATGTCCGCGAGGCCGTTGCCGAGCCGGTAGTAGACGCCGCCCTCGCTGCCCGTGGCCATCGTGATCTTGACGTCGTCCAGGGTGCTGCTGCAGCCCGTCAGGACCGTTGCGGCGGTCAACAAGCTCACGGCGGCATGCATTCGTCCCAGCACCTGCGCATCGTGCCACGGGGGCGTTCTACGCTTGCACCCGACGAAAGGTTGGTTGCAGTGACCCGCAGTTACCAGATTCGCACGTTCGGTTGTCAAATGAACGTGCACGACTCCGAGCGGCTCGCCGGTCTGCTCGAGGATGCCGGTTACGCGCGGGCCGCCGAGGACGAGCAGGCCGACGTCGTCGTCTTCAACACCTGCGCGGTCCGCGAGAACGCCGACAACAAGCTGTACGGCACGCTCGGCCACCTCGCCCCGCAGAAGACCGCGAAGCCCGGCATGCAGATCGCCGTCGGCGGCTGCCTCGCTCAGAAGGACCGCAGCGAGATCGTCCGCCGCGCCCCGTGGGTCGACGTCGTGTTCGGCACGCACAACATCGGCTCGCTGCCGGTGCTGCTCGAACGCGCGCGCCACAACGAGGAGGCGCAGGTCGAGATCCTCGAATCGCTGGAGACGTTCCCCTCGTCCCTGCCGGCCACCCGCGACTCCGCCTACTCGGGCTGGGTGTCGATCTCGGTGGGCTGCAACAACACCTGCACGTTCTGCATCGTCCCGTCCCTGCGCGGCAAGGAGAAGGACCGCCGGCCCGGCGACGTCCTCGCCGAGGTCCAGACGCTGGTGGACGAGGGCGTGCTGGAGGTGACGCTGCTCGGCCAGAACGTCAACTCCTACGGCGTCGAGTTCGGCGACAGGCTGGCGTTCGGCAAGCTCCTGCGCGCCTGCGGTGAGATCGACGGCCTCGAGCGCGTGCGCTTCACCTCGCCGCACCCCAAGGACTTCACCGACGACGTCATCGCCGCCATGGCCGAGACGCCGAACGTGTGCCACCAGCTGCACATGCCGCTGCAGTCCGGTTCGGACCGCATGCTCAAGGAGATGCGGCGCTCGTACCGCACCGAGAAGTACCTGGGCATCATCGAGAAGGTGCGCGCCGCGATGCCGGACGCCGCGATCACCACGGACATCATCGTCGGCTTCCCCGGTGAGACCGAGGAGGACTTCCAGGGCACGCTCGACGTGGTGCGCAAGGCCAGGTTCTCGTCCGCCTTCACGTTCCAGTACTCCAAGCGCCCCGGCACCCCGGCCGCCGACCTGCCGGACCAGCTGCCGAAAGCCGTTGTGCAGGAACGGTTCGACCGTCTCGTCGCGCTGCAGAACGAGATCACCCACCAGCTCAACATCGAACAGGTGGGCCGCACGGTCGAGGTCCTCGTCGCGACCGGCGAGGGCAAGCGCGACGCCGAGACGCACCGGATGAGCGGCCGCGCCCGCGACGGACGCCTCGTGCACTTCACGCCCGGCGCCACGGCTCCGCGTCCCGGCGACGTCGTCGAGACCGTCGTGACGTACGCGGCCCCGCACTACCTCGTCGCGGACGGCGAACCGCTGACCTGGCGCCGCACCAAGGCAGGTGACCGTTCCGAGGCGGGCATCAAGCCCAAGACCGCGGGCGTCGGCCTCGGCCTGCCGTCGTTCGGTGCTCCGGCGCCGCTGCCCGCCGTGTCCGGGTGCGCGGCCCAGTGAGCGAAGAGGAGTACCTGCGCAAGGAGATCGACGCGGTGGAGCAGCAGGCGGCCAAGCGCATCGATCCCGGCACCGGCGCGTTGACGATCTCGATCGCGGTGCTGGCGTTGCTGGTGTCTCTGGTGTTGCCGTGGGTCGGTGAGACCACGGGGCTGAGCGTCGTGCTGGGTGAGTCGCCGAGTTTCGTGCCCCGGCTGTTCTCGTTCTTCGCGTTCGGCATCGGCGTCATCGGCTCCGGCATCACGCTCGCGGTGCGCCGCTGGGGTCTGGCGTGGGTGTGCACGCTGGGCCTGTTCGCGGGCTCGGTGACGGGTGTGCTGTCGATCTGGACGCAGCAGACGACGACGAGCAACAAGGCGATCGGACCCGGTCCCGGCGCCGGTCTGATCATCGCCGTGATCGCGGTGATCGTGCTGCTGGTGAAGTGGGTGAGGATCGCGGCTTCCCGGCCGCCCCAGCTGTAATGAACAAGAGCACCTTCCCGATTCCTTTCTCGTCAAATGGGAGTCGAGGTGCACTGGGATGGCCGACGCCACGAACACGACCCAAAACGTCGACGGTGGTGCCGCTCAGATCGGCAACGTCGGCCGCGACGTCAACATCACCTTCGCGCCGAAGCGTTCGTTGCTGCTCCGGATCGCCGCGGTAGCTCTCGCCGTGGTGGTCGCTCTGCTCGTGGTCGTCTCGAACCTGGGCAGCGGCACCAAACCCGCCGGTGTGCTGGCGGCGTCGTCGACTCCGCCACTCGCCTCGACGCTCTCGTCCGCGGAGACGACTTCCGTCCCGGTGACGACCCAGCCGCCCGTTGTGCCCAAGGCTCAGCCGCCGAAGCCGCTCCCGCCGACGGTCCCGCAACAACCCGCGGTCCAGCAGCAGCCGGCGGCCACGAAGCCGGCGAACGACGGACCGGGCTACCTGCTGCCGTCCGGAAACGATCAGAAGGCGATCGACTTCTACGACAACCAGTTCCACGACGCGGTCGTGTGGGACCGGCATCCGCCGGGCACGAACCCCAGCTACCAGCCCCACTGGGTGCGCGAGTTCTCCGAGGGCGTCTTCCGCATCCGCAACGAGCAGGTGAACCGCTGCCTGGAGCCGGTGAACGACCCCGAACGCGGTGACCACGTGGTCGCGAACGTCTGCTCGGGCACCGAAGCGCAGCTGTGGCGCGCGCAGACCACCCAGTACGCGAGCGTGAAGTTCGGCGGCTGCCTCAGCGTCGCGAACAACGGCACGTACGACAACGGCAGCTGGCTCTACATCACGAACTGCACCGGCACCCCGGACCAGCACTGGCGCCTCGTCGCCTGAACACGCGGAAGGCCTCCTCTCCCCGGCGCGGGGAGAGGAGGCCTTCGACGTCGGAACTAGCGGGTCGCCAGCGCCTGCTCGGCGGCGGCGAGCCACTCACGCCACTGCGCGGCCTGGGCCTCGGCCTGCTCGGTGCGGCGCTTGTCGCCCGCGGCACGAGCCTTCGCCGCCTGCGCCTCGAACTGCTCCACGCGCTCGCGGAACTGCGCCACACGCGCCTCGGCCTCGGGGTCGGAGCGACGCCACTGCGCGTCGACCGCGCCGCGGACCCTCTCCTCGATCGTGCGCAGCTTGCCCTCGAGCTCGCGGATGCGCTCGCGCGGCACCTTGCCGATCGCGTCCCAGCGCTCCTGGATCTTGTAGAGGGCGTTGCGCGCCGCCTCGAGGTCGGTCGACGGGTCGATGCCCTCGGCCTCGGCGAGCAGCTCCTCCTTCAGCTTCGCGTTCGCCGAGAACTCGGCGTCACGCTCGCTGAAAGCCTCGGAACGCTTCTGGAAGAACGCGTCCTGCGCGGCGCGGAACCTCTGCCACAGCGCGTCGTCGGCCTCCTTGGGCGCACGCCCGGCGGCCTTCCACTCGACCATCAGCTCCTTGTAGCGACCGGCCGTGGGGCCCCAGTCGTCGGAGTCGATGAGCTTCTCGGCCTCTTCGACGAGCGCCTGCTTGGAGGTCTTCGCGACCGAACGCTGACGGTCGAGGTCCGCGAAGTGCGAGCCGCGACGGCGGTTGAACGCGTCGCGGGCCTTCGAGAACCGGCGCCACAGCTGCTCGTCGGTCTTGCGGTCGACGCCGCGGATGGTCTTCCACTCGTCGAGGATCTGGCGCAGCCGGTCGCCCGCGACCTTCCACTGGGTCGACTCGTTCGCGATCGACTCGGCCTCGTCGACCAGCGCCTGCTTGCGCGCGACGGACTGGGCGCGGGCGGCCTCCTTGGCCTCCTTCGCCTTCTCCATGCCCGCCTCGGCCCGCTCCAGCACGTGCTCGACACGGGCGGCCAGCGCCTTGAGGTCGCCGACGACGGCGGCCTCGGCCAGCTGCTCCTTGACGTGCTTCGCGCTGGTCATGGCGTGCTTCGGGTCGCCGGCGCCGGACGCGAGCCGCGACACGAGCAGCTCGACCTCGGTGCGCAGGTCGTCGAACCGGCGCGCGAAGTGCGCGAGGCCCTCGACCGGCTCGCCCGCCTGCCACGACCCGACAGCGCGCTCGCCGTCGTCGGTCTTCACGTACACGGTGCCGTCGGCGTCAACGCGCCCCCAGCGGTCAGGGTGGTCCGACGCCACGGGGACGGCCGGAGGCGTCGCCTGCGGTGCGGTCTCCTTCGGCGTTTCCTCGACTCCACCCTCGGCCGCGACCTCGGCTGCACCCTCCGCGGGGGCGGCCTCCGTCACGACGTCCGGTGTGCTGTCCTGCTCCGACATCGCCGGTTCCTCCCATCTGACGCCCGTGCCTGCCACGGGCGCCCCGCCACTGGCGGGGCCGATGCAATACGGGCGCTGGAGGGTCTCCCGTCCCCAGTTCCCCGCGCGCATTCAAACAGGTCAGAGCTCGACTCGGTACTGGGAGTCCACGATAGGTAGCCTGGTTCGTCGTGATCACCCGTGCCGCGGTGGTGCCGCACCCACCTCTTCTGGTGCCAGAACTGGTCGCGGGAGCCGCCGCCGAAACCGAGTCCGTGCGCGCCGCAACCCTTGCCGCAGCAGGAAAACTGCCCGGTCCATGGGTTGCTGTCGCGGTGGACGACAGCGGGCCGGCCACGGTGGTGCCGCCGCTCTCCGGAACTTTTCTCGGATATGGCGTCGACATACCCGTGACACTCGGGGGTGACACGGTCCCGGACCCCCGAATTCCGTTGCCAGTGCTAATCACCGCGTGGCTCCGGGAACAGTGCGCAGTCGAAGTGTCACGCGTTGAGCTCATACCTCGTGATCTGGCCCCATCCGAATGTGTCTCGTTTGGACAACAAATCGCCGCCGAGTCGGCCGGCCTGCTGATTCTGGGCGACGGTTCGACCCGTCACGGCCCGCGCTCGCCGGGCTCTGACGACGCGCGTTCGGGACCGTTCGACGCGCACGTTCACACTCTGCTGGCCGCCGCTGACGCGTCCGGCCTGCTCGACCTCGACGTCGAACTCGCCCGTGAGCTGGGCGCGCAGGGCCGTGCGGCGTGGCAGGTCCTCGCCGGCGTGCCCGGACCGTGGCGCTGCTCCAGTGCCGAGTTCTTCGCACCGTTCGGCGTGGGCTACCACGTCGCAGTCTGGGAGCGCCCTTGATCACGCCCATCGCTGTCGTCGGACCCACCGCGACCGGCAAGTCCGACCTCGCCGTCGCGCTGGCGGAGCGGTTCGGGGGAGAGGTCGTCAACGCCGACGCCATGCAGCTCTACCGCGGCATGGACATCGGCACGGCGAAGATGAGCGTGGCGGAGCGCCGTGGCATCCCGCATCACCTGCTCGACGTCCTCTCCGTCACCGAGACCGCGTCCGTCGCGGCCTACCAGCGGGAGACGCGCGCGGTCATCGAACGGCTGCTCGCCTCGGGCCGTCCGCCGATCCTCGTGGGCGGTTCGGGGTTGTACGTGCAGGCGGTGCTCGACGACCTGAAGTTCCCCGGCACTGACGACGCCGTGCGGGAGCGTTTCGAGGCGGAGCTGGCGTCGGTCGGCCCCGAGGTGCTGCACCAGCGGCTGCAGACGCTCGACCCGGCCGCCGCGATCGCGATCCTGCCCTCCAACGGACGCCGCATCGTGCGCGCGCTGGAGGTCATCGAGCTCACCGGTCAGCCGTTCTCCGCGAACCTCCCCAAGCCAGGGCCCGCCCGCTACGACACCGTCCAGATCGGCGTCGACCGCGAGGTGTCCGAACTGGACTCGCGGGTCGACCGGCGCGTGGACGTGATGTTCTCGTCCGGCCTGGAGGCCGAGGTGCGCGCTCTGGTCCGGATCGGCCTGCGCGACGGCAAGACGGCCTCGCGCGCACTGGGCTACCAGCAGGTGCTGTCCGCAATGGACGGAGCCTGCACGATCGACTTCGCGGCCGAGGAGACCAAACGCGCCACCCGCCGGTTCGTGCGCAGGCAGCGGTCGTGGTTCCGGCGTGACCAGCGCATCACCTGGCTCGACGGTGCTCGGCCGGATCTTTTGACGGCCGCCGGTAACCTGGTCCCGTGGAGTTCGTGAAGGGGCACGGCACGGAGAACGACTTCGTCATCCTGCCCGACCTAGATGACCAGCTGGACCTGACTCCGGCGCGCGTCCAGGCGCTGTGCGACCGGCAGCGCGGCCTGGGCGCGGACGGCGTGCTGCGCGTCGTGCGGGTCGAGGGCAAGTGGTTCATGGACTACCGCAACGCCGACGGCTCCATCGCCGAGATGTGCGGCAACGGCCTGCGCGTCTTCGCCCGCTACCTCGTCGACGCGGGCCACCAGCCGCAGGGTTCCTTCGTCGTGGGCACGCGGGCGGGGGACCGCACGGTCATCACGCACCCGGACGGCTCCGTCACGAACGACATGGGCCCCGCGCGCGTCACCGGCACGTCCATCGCGGCGGTCGACGGCCAGGGCATCGGCGGCTTCGCGGTCGACGTCGGCAATCCGCACCTCGCGTGCGTCGTCGACACCCCGGTCGACGGCTTCGACCTCACCGTGCCGCCCGGCTTCGACCCGGTGATCTTCCCGCACGGCGTCAACGTCGAGCTGATCAACGTCCTCGACGCCGACTCTCCCCGTGGCGGCGCTCTCAAGATGCGCGTCTACGAGCGCGGCGTCGGCGAGACCCGTTCCTGCGGCACCGGCACCGTCGCGTCCGTCGCCTCGTGGCTCGCGGGCCAGGGCCGCACCACCGGCTCGGCGACCGTCGATGTCCTCGGCGGCCAGGTCTTCGTCACGATCGAGTTGACGACCTCGACGCTCACCGGACCCGCCGTGCTCGTCGCGCGCGGCGAGCTCGACAAGTCCTGGTGGGACGCCCTCGCGTAACTGATATATCGCTTCCGATATATCAGTTGAGGTCGTAGACCTCGACCTTCCCGAGCCGCTCGGGCTTGACCACGTCCGGGTGCGAATCCGGTGCCGTCAGACACACCAGCTTGTCGTCGACGACGGCGACGGCGAAGCACGTCTGCGTCGTCTCGACCCGGTGCGTGATCTTGCCGCCCTCGGTCACCCGGAACGCCGCCGCCTGCAACGCCGGCGCCACCCACACGCCGTCCCCGTCTCCCGCGATCCCGTCCGGCGCGATGCCGAACTCCTTCACATCGGCCCACAACCTGCGGTTTTGCAACGATCCGTTTCGGTCGACCGAAAACGAAGTCAGCTTGAATGCAACGGTCTCGGCGATGACCAATATATTGCCGCTCTCGGACTCGCCGGACGGATCGGGCAGGAGCGCCATGCCGTTCGGGAACTTGAGGTCTTCGGCGACGACGCTGACGGCTCCGTCTGGCTGGACGAGGGCGAGCGCGGCGCCCGGCGGGTCGAAGTCCGGTTCGAGGAGCCGGGGGATGCCGACCTCGGTGATGAGGCCGTGCAGATCGAAGCCGAAGTTGCCGACATACGCGCGACCCTCGCCGTCGACGAGCATGTCGTTGGCGTGATAGGTCGCGATATCCGATATATCAGCGTGGAGGACCAGGTCCGTGCCCTCGAGGCGGCGGACGGTGTGGTCGAGCATCGACACGACGAGCATGCGGCCGTCAGGAAGCCAGCCGAGGCCCGAAGGCTGGCCGTCGAAGGCGACGACGAGCTCGTCCTCACCCGTGGCGAGGTCGAGCGCGTGCACCTCGCCCGCGTAGAAGTCGGAGTAGTAGAGGCGTCCGTCGGGGCCGCGTCGCGGTCCCTCGCCGAAGTGAAGACCGTCCCGCAGCACCCGCGTATCAGCCATGGGCGTCGACGCTAGCTTCGGTCGGCAGGTCACGCATCGTCCGCAACGGTGAGAACAACACCCACAACATTCCCAGGATCGAGCCGACCAGCGAGACCCACAGCGTCGGCACGATGCCGATCCAGGTGCCGAGCCCGCCGCCCAGCAGCGCGCCCAGCGGCGTCGAACCCCACACCACCCAGCGGATCGAGGCGTTCATCCGGCCGAGCAGGTGATCAGGGCAGATCGCCTGTCGATAGCTCACCTGGCCGACGTTGTAGACGACGATCCCGAACACGCACACCGCCGAGCCGGCCATCGGCAGCACCAGGCCCCACCCGTCCGACACGAACGGCAGCGTCAGGGTGAACGGCCAGGTCAGCATCGGGATGAGCCAGATCATCCTGGCCTGCCCGACCAGCAGCCCGATCCGGTACGCGAACGCCGCGCCGAGCACGCCGCCGACACCGCCCGCGCTGAGCAGCAGGCCGGCCGTTCCCTCGCTGAGCCCCACGACGTTCAGCAGGAAGAGGATCATCACGGCGTTCTGGATGCCGTGGAAGAAGTTCGACGTGCCGGTGCAGGCCACGATCATGCGCAGCGTGGTGTTGCCGAAGACGAACCGCAGTCCCTCGCCGATCTCGCGACGCAGGTGCGGGTCGGGGTGGCGTTCCGGCGCCGGTTCCACCGTCTTGATCCGGAGCAGGAAGAACGCCGAGCTCAGGTAGCCCACGCCGGTCGCCAGGACACCGTTGGCCGCGCCGAGGAACTGCGCCGCGTAGCCACCGATCGCGGGCCCGGACACCTCCGCGACCGACAGGCTGGCCTGCAGCTTCGAGTTGCCCTCGACGAGCTGGCCGCGTCCGACGAGCGACGGCAGGTACGACTGGTAGGCGACGTCGAAGAACACCGTGCACACGCCCACGGCGAGACTCACCGCGATCAGTTGCGGCAGCGTGAGCAGATCCAGCCACCACGCGACGGGCACGCTCAGCAGCAGTGCGGCGCGCGAGACGTCCATCGCGATCATCAACGGTTTGCGGCGCATCCGGTCGACCCACACGCCCGCGGGCAGGCCGATCAGCAGGAACGCCATCATGCTCGCCGCGGCCAGCAGACCCATCTCGAACGGTGTCGCGTTCAGCACACCCGCCGCGAGCAGCGGGATGACCGTCATGCCGACGTTCGCGCCGAACTGGCTGATGGTGTCGCCCATCCAGAGCCTGCGGAAGTCGGGGTGCCCCCAAAGCGCCATGTCGACGAGTCTGCGCTGAGTGATTGGAAACTGTCAATCACTTAGACTGGGCGCGTGGCACTCTCCCGCAAGCGACGGCCCGCGACGAAAGAAGAAGCCGCAGCTCTCAGCTCCGACCTGCGGCTGCGGATGATCCGCCTGACGTTCGACCGGCCGCTGACCAACAAGGAGCTGGCGCAGCGGCTCGGCAAGGACCCGGCCACGACGCTGCACCACGTGCGCAAGCTCGTGGCCGCCGGGTTCCTCGAGGCCATGCCGCCCCGCGCGGGCAACCGGGGTGCCAAAGAGATCCCCTATCGGTCGACAGGACTGTCCTGGCAGCTCGACAACAGTGAAAATATGGTCGCCGTCGGTGAGGCGATGCTGCACGCTTTCCTCGGCGAGGTTGCCGACATCGGGCTCAGTGACGTGGATCAGAGCCGCCTGGTCGTCACCGTCGACCCCGAGGAACTAAAGCAGCGGCTCGCTTCGTTGATGGATGAGCTGGCCGCGCAACCGGTCAGACCGGAAGTTCCCCGTGTGGCGATCTACCTCGCGGTGTATCCGGGGGACTGAAGGTCCATGGGACGATGAAGGGCAAATGACGGAAAACATCCAGAGCACAGAGTTCGACCCCGAGTTCGACTCGACGTGGGAAGAGGAAGACTTCTCGACGGGTGACTACGAACGCGTCGAACGTGCCGCGTTGCGTCGTGTCGCCGGGTTGTCGACCGAGCTCGAGGACATCACCGAGGTCGAGTACCGGCAGCTTCGCCTGGAGCGGGTCGTGCTCGTCGGGGTGTGGACCGAGGGCACGGCAGCGGACTCCGAGGCGTCCCTCGCCGAGCTGGCCCGCCTCGCCGAGACCGCGGGTTCCGAGGTGCTCGAAGGCGTGGTGCAGCGGCGTGACAAGCCGGACCCCGCGACGTACATCGGTTCCGGCAAGGTGGCCGAGCTGCGGGACGTGGTGCAGGCGACCGGCGCGGACACGGTGATCTGCGACGGCGAGCTCTCGCCCGGCCAGCTGCGTCAGCTGGAGGAGAGGCTGAAGGTCAAGGTCATCGACCGGACCGCGCTCATCCTGGACATCTTCGCGCAGCACGCGCGGTCCAAGGAGGGCAAGGCCCAGGTCGAGCTGGCCCAGCTGCAGTACCTGATGCCCCGCCTGCGCGGCTGGGGTGAGACGTTGTCGCGCCAGGCCGGTGGTCGTGCCGGTGGCGGCAACGGCGGTGTGGGTCTGCGCGGTCCCGGTGAAACCAAGATCGAGACCGACCGGCGCCGGATCCGCGACCGCATCTCGAAGCTCCGCCGTGAGCTCGCCGCGATCAAGGTGATCCGCGAGACCAAGCGCAGCCGCCGCGTCGCGAACGAGATCCCGAGCGTCGCCATCGCGGGCTACACGAACGCGGGCAAGTCCTCGCTGCTCAACGCGCTGACCGACGCCGGCGTCCTGGTGGAGGACGCGCTGTTCGCCACTCTCGACCCGACGACGCGCCGCTCGCTGACGCCGGAGGGCCTGCCGTACACGCTGACGGACACGGTCGGCTTCGTCCGCCACCTGCCGCATCAGCTGGTCGAGGCGTTCCGCTCGACGCTGGAGGAGGTCGGCCAGGCCGACCTGCTCGTGCACGTGGTCGACGGCTCCGACAGCATGCCGGAGAAGCAGGTCACCGCCGTGCGCGAGGTCCTCGCCGAGATCAACGAGAAGAACGACACGCCGATGCCGCGCGAGCTGCTCGTCGTGAACAAGATCGACGCGGTGGGCGACCTGGGCCTGGCCCGGCTGCGGCACCTGTTCCCGGACGCGTCGTTCGTGTCGGCGCACGCAGGCCTCGGCATCGAAGAGCTCCGGGCCCGCATCGCTGAGCTGATGCCCCGTCCCGAGGTCGTGGTCGAGGCTCTAGTCCCGTACGCACGTGGCGAGGTTGTCGCGCGCGTGCACCGCGACGGCGAGGTGCTGTCCGAGAAGCACACGGAGTCGGGCACGCTGCTCAGCGCCCGCGTGCGCCCGGATCTCGCCGGAGTGCTCGAACCGTTCGCGACGAACGGAACGCCTGCTTGATCCCGCCTCCGCCGGTGGACGTGTGCCCGGTAGCAATGCAAGAGCTTTCCGGGCTCACGTCCGACGGCACCCAGTTGTTCGCCGTCAACGACAGCGACAACGGCACGCTGCGCATCCAGGTCATGGGCCGTGACTGCGTCATCAAACGCACCATCACCGCGCCCGTCGACCCGTTCGACGTCGAGGACCTGGCGATGACGCCGGACGGCACCCTCTGGGCCTGCGACACCGGCGACAACAACAAGTCCCGCTCCACGGTCGCCCTGCACAAGGTCTCACCAACGGGTGCCGTGGAGCGGTACCGCCTCACCTACCCGGACGGCCACCACGACGCCGAGGCCCTCCTCCTCGACAAGTCCGGTATCCCGTACATCGTCACCAAGGAACCTCTCGGCTCCGCACTGGTATATCGCCCCACAGCCCCACTCCAAACCGATATATCAGTCCCGTTGGAGCAGGTCGCCCGCGTCTCGCTGTCGACGACAGACACCCCGGGCGGCCCCCTGGAAGGCACCCTCGACTCGCGCCTGGTGACCGGCGCCGCCTCCACCGCCGACGGCTCCGTCATCGCCCTGCGCACCTACACGGACGCCTACCTCTACCCGGTCCGAGACGGCGACATCGTCAAGGCCCTCGCCGGCGACCCGGTCCGCGTCCCGCTGGCCAACGAACCCCAGGGCGAGGCCATCGCCTTCGACCCGGACGGCACCCTGCTCTCCGCCTCCGAAGGCGTGAACACTCCGATCCGCGCGGTACCGGGCGCCGCCGCACTGGCCCAGCCCCCCGCGCCGACCACGACAACGCCTCCGCCACCCGCGGCCGACCAGCCCCAGGCTGCACCGCCGTCATCGTCGAGCTCCTGGCAGAACTGGCCTCTCGCCCTGACGCTCGGCGGCGTCGTCCTGATCGCCGCCCTAGTCATCGGCCTCCGCCTGCGTCTGCGCCGCCGAGCCTGACCGGCTGATCAGCCGGCGCCAGGTGAGGTTCCGGCGAAGGCCTCCTCGACCTGCCTCGCCGCAGCTCTCACCGCTCCGCGCTGGCTCAGATACGCGTAGGCGACGGCGGCCAGCAGCAGAGTCGTCAACTGTCGGTGAGACCGTTCACCCTTGCGGATGCGCGATTGCCAGATGATCAACGGAAGACCTGACCACCGCGCGATCTCCCTCTCCAGTCCGATCTGATATCCCACCAGGTTCCGCACCGTGTTGTTCAGATAGAGGCCGTGAAGGATCACGATCGACACGGCCAGCGGCAACCACATCAACAGGTAGCCCCTGCCGCCACCAACGGCGACGGTCGCGGCAAGTGCGATCACCGTGCCACCAGTGGCGAAGATGCGATCGCCGGAGATCATCACGGCCGTGGTGCGGCCGGCGACGTCCCGGCACTCGTCGACCAACCAGTCCACGATCTGGGCTTCGGTGAACGGTGAGGTCTCGCCAGACTCTTTGGCCACGAACAGCAGATTCCCACAACGCCGCTCCACCTTCAGCCTGCTGACCTGCAGCTTAGCAATGTGTCTTTGGACGACGTCGTCAAAAGACTCATTGCTAAGGCGGTGAAGAGCAGCGACCAGACGCACTGATATATCGGTTGCGAGTGGTCAGTCCCAGGCGACGGGCAGGCGTTCCAGGCCGCCGATCACGAGGCTCGCGCGGCGGGGGAGCTCGCTTTCGGGGACGGCCAGGCGGAGCTTCGGGAAGCGGGTGAAGAGGCCAGGGAAGGCGATCTTCAGCTCGATCCGGGCCAGGTGCTGGCCGATGCACTGGTGGATGCCGTGGCCGAACGCGAGGTGCCCCGCCGCGCCGCGAGCGAGGTCGAGGACGTCCGGGTCGGCGTAGCGGGCGGGGTCGTGGTTCGCGGAGCCCAACTCGACGAAGACGGTGTCGCCTTCGCGCACGAGGGTGCCTTCGATCTCGACATCCGCTAGAGCGGTGCGGGCCGTCGCGGGCGTCAGACTGATATATCGCAGCAGCTCTTCGACGGCGGCGTCGGGATTGGCGAGCATCGCGTCCACCCGTGCCGGCGAGCGCATGAGTTCGAGTGTGCCGAGCGACAGCATGTTCGTCGTCGTGTCGAGGCCTCCGCCGAGCAACATCATGCCCATCGTGGCCATCTCGTCGTCGGTGAGAGCTCCCTCCGAACTCTCGGCCTCCGCGCTGACCAGATCACCGAGCACGTCGTCGGTCGGGTGCGCGCGCTTTGCCGCGACCATTTCCAGCATGAACTGCTGAAGACGTTCGAACGCGGCGAACATCGCCTCGGTCTCCTCGCCGCTGAAACCGGTGAGGAACATGGCGTCCTGCTGGAACTCCGCGCGTCTCTCGTACGGGACACCGAGCAACTCGCAGATCATCAGGCCCGGCACCGGCACCGCGAAGTGCTCGACCAGGTCCGCGGGCGAGCCCTGGGCCTCGAACGAGTCCAGGTGCGAGGCGGTGATCGCTTCGAGGCGTTCGGCGAGCACGCGCATCCGCCGGACGGTGAACTGGCCTGTGAGCTTGGCGCGGTAGCGGGTGTGGCCGGGCGGGTCGTGGTCGGCGAACGCTCCGGGCGGTGACGGCGGCGCGTCGCCGGGGCTGCCGGGAACGAACGGGTTGTGCATCAAATCCGGGCGGATGCTGAAGCGGCTGTCGGCGAGCACGGCACGCACGGTGGCATGGTCGTGCGCTCGCCAGCCGACGTGCCCGTCCGGGTACGTCATCGGGCTGAGTGGCATTGCCTCCCCCTTGCAACGAGGTCTTTCCCCTCCTTGCAAGCTAAAAACGTTTGCGGACGAAGTCAAAAGACTCATTGCAATGGCCTGGAGGGCAAGGCACGATGCAGTAGTGCCTGGTAAGCGGCTAGATGAAGAGGAACGCCAGCTCATCGCCCAGTTCCTGTGGGACGGGCTGGGGTACTCCGAAATCGGGAGGCGGTTGCAAAGGCCTGCCTCGACGATCCAGCGGGAGGTGGCCCGCAACGGGGGCCACAACAACTATCGGCCGGGGGCCGCGCACCGTGCCGCGGCAGAGCGGGCGATGCGCCGGATGCCCGCGGTGGACGACCTCGACATCGACGAAGAGGCCTACTCGTTCGACCGGAGACCCGGGAAGGTGCAGGAGTTTCACCTGCGGTTGGTCGGGGTGTTCCGGCAGACCGGGCTCACGCTCACGGCGGCGCGGATCCTCGCCGAGATCTTCATGACCGACAAGGGCAGCCTGACGGCGACCGAGCTGGTGCTGAGGCTGTCGGTCAGTCCGGGCACGATCTCGCGGTCGACGAGCTACCTGGAGGAGCTGGACCTGGTGCGCGGTGAGCGCGATGGCAAGCGGATGCGCTACTTCCTGGACGACGACCTCTGGTACCGGGCGTGGCTGTCCAGCGCCGAGCGCAACTCCGTGTGGGCGCACACCGCACTGGACGGGTCCGAGATATTCGGACCCGACACGCCAGTGGGTGCGCGCCTCAAGGACATGGGCCAGTTCTTCGCGTTCGTCGTCGTGGACATGGAGTCCACGCAGAAGAAGTGGCTCGACTTCTTCGAGAAGAAGAAAAAGAGCCCGAGGAGAAGTTAGGGGAGACGCCTGAGCACGGTGACGACCTTGCCGAGGATGGTGGCCTCGTCGCCGTTGATCGGCTGGTAGGCCGTGTTGTGCGGCATCAGCCACACGTGGCCGTCCTTGCGCTTGAACGTCTTGACGGTCGCCTCGCCGTCGATCATGGCGGCGACGATCTCGCCCTGGTCCGCGGTCGGCTGCTTGCGGATCACGACCCAGTCGCCGTCGGTGATGGCGGCGTCGATCATCGAGTCACCGACGACGCGCAGCAGGAACAGCTCGCCCTCGCCGACGATCTCGCGTGGCAGTGGGAACACGTCCTCGATCGACTCCTCCGCCAGGATCGGTCCACCGGCCGCGATCCGGCCGACCATCGGCACGTACGCGGGGGTCGGCTTGGACATCGGGTCGAGTCCGGGGTCGATCTCGGGGGGCAGCATGCCCACCGCGCGGGGACGGTTCGCGTCGCGGCGCAGGAAGCCCTTCCGCTCCAGCGCGCGCAGCTGGTACGCCACCGAGGAGGTCGAGGTCAGGCCGACGGCCTCACCGATCTCACGCACGCTCGGCGGGTAGCCGAATCGGTCGACCCAGTCGCGGATCACATCGAGCACCTTGCGCTGCCGCAAAGTCAGGCCGGCGTTTCCCGCGATCTCGCTCACCTCTGTCGTCACAAGAGCGGGGTCCGGTTCGATCGTCTTGCCTGCCACGGTCGCTGTCCTCCTCGCCGCCCCCAGTTCGAATGGGATTCCGGCCTCCGTCGATCTTCGTGGTCGACGGTAGTCGTGTTTGCTGCACAGATCAAACACCTGTTCGAGGTATTTGGGCGCGTGTTGTGGCGTTCGGCGAGTCGGTCTGGTAGAAATTCGCACGGACGTTCGATCGAACCCCTGTTCGATCATGGTGGTTGACCTGCGATGGAGGTCGTCATGGCGGTACTCGTCGAGAAGCGGTTGCGCGTTGCGGAAGACGCGGACGTCGCAGCGGGACGTCCACTCCGTTCGGGTCCCCGCGTCATGCCGAGGCGCCCGGCGACCAAGCCGCGGCCGGTCGCGGTGCCGACGTCGCGCGAGTCGAGCTCGTGCGAGGTCCGGCCGAAGCGCGAGTCGACGCTCGAGCTCGTCGCCGTCGGCGTGCTGAGCGCCCTGACGGTCATCGCTCTCGGTGTGCTCTACCTCCAGCAGGTGGGGGTCACGCCGTAGGGCCGCCCCTACATCTTGTGTTTCCGTGCCCGCGGTGACGTGAACTCAGCGTCATGCGCGGGCATCGTTGTGTAATCACCCCTGATCGCTGACGGTTCCTCCAACTGAGTGACACGCGACGCGCCGTGTCGAGTTGCGTCGGCGTCCGCTGCGATCTAGGTTCTACCCCTACATCTAGTGGTTACACCGTTGTAAGTAGTCCACAGGTTGTGGGTAACCCGACCAGTGTGGCTGCTGCGATGGGTGCTGCGCTGGGAAGGGGTGAGTTGACGTGCGGTGTCCGTTCTGCCGCCATTCGGACTCGCGGGTGGTGGACTCCCGTGAGGTCGACGAGGGTCAGGTGATCCGTCGCCGTCGCTCCTGCAACAGCTGCAGCCGAAGGTTCACCACGGTCGAAGAAGCGGTTCTCGCCGTGGTCAAGCGCTCCGGGGTGACGGAGCCTTTCAGCCGCGACAAGGTCGTCGTCGGCGTGCGCAGGGCGTGCCAGGGCCGCCCGGTCGACGAGGACGCGTTCCAGCAGCTCGCCCAGCGAGTGGAAGAGTCGATCCGGTCGACGGGATGTGCGGAAATCGCCAGTCACGAGGTGGGCCTCGCCATTCTCGGCCCCCTGCGTGAGCTCGACGAGGTCGCTTATCTGCGCTTCGCGAGCGTTTACAGGTCCTTCTCGTCCGTCGAGGACTTCGAGAAGGAAATTCTTGATCTTCGCACTGCCAGAGCCGAGGAAGTACCGGCCGAGCAGTGATCCGCGTGCACTAAAGCGCGTGCCCACACCATCTTTCTAAGCACCAGTACGAGGGAGATCCACCGTGACCGAGACCGTCGGCGGCTCAGCCAAGAAGACAGCCGCACGGGCGGCTGCGAAGCCTGCCGCGCTGAAGGTCCAGCGCGTCTACACCACCGAAGGCCGCCACCCCTATGACGAGGTCACCTGGGAGCGCCGCGACGTCGTCATGACGAACTGGCGTGACGGCTCGGTGAACTTCGAGCAGCGCGGTGTCGAGTTCCCCGAGTTCTGGTCGGTGAACGCCACCAACATCGTCACCAGCAAGTACTTCCGCGGTGCCGTCGGCAGCGACAAGCGCGAGAAGTCGCTGCGCCAGCTGATCGACCGCGTCGTGAAGACGTACGTGGGTGCCGGCAAGGAGCACGGCTACTTCGCGAACGAGGCCGACGCCGAGATCTTCGAGCACGAGCTCACCTACATGCTTCTGCACCAGGTGTTCAGCTTCAACTCGCCGGTGTGGTTCAACGTCGGCACCAGCTCGCCGCAGCAGGTCAGCGCGTGCTTCATCCTCGCGGTCGACGACACGATGGAGTCGATCCTGAACTGGTACCGCGAGGAGGGCCTGATCTTCAAGGGCGGCTCCGGTGCCGGCCTGAACCTCTCGCGCATCCGTTCCTCCAAGGAGCTGCTGTCCTCCGGCGGCACCGCGTCCGGCCCGGTGTCGTTCATGCGCGGCGCCGACGCGTCCGCGGGCACCATCAAGTCCGGTGGCGCGACCCGTCGTGCCGCGAAGATGGTCGTGCTCGACGTCGACCACCCGGACGTCGAGGAGTTCATCGAGACCAAGGCGAAGGAAGAGAACAAGATCCGCGCGCTGCGCGACGCCGGGTTCGACATGGACCTCGGTGGCGCGGACATCGTGTCGGTGCAGTACCAGAACGCGAACAACTCGATCCGCGTGTCCGACGAGTTCATGCACGCCTACGAGGGCGGCAACGACTTCGGCCTGCGCGCCCGCCAGACCGGTGAGGTCATCGAGAGCGTCGACGCCAAGGGCCTGTTCACCAAGCTCGCGAAGGCCGCGTGGGAGTGCGCCGACCCCGGCATCCAGTACGACGACACGATCAACGACTGGCACACCTGCCCCGAGTCGGGCCGCATCACCGCGTCGAACCCGTGCTCGGAGTACATGCACCTGGACAACTCCAGCTGCAACCTCGCGTCGCTGAACCTGATGAAGTTCCTCGGTGACGACGGCAAGTTCGACGCCGTCACGTTCGCCAAGGCCGTCGAGCTGATCATCACCGCGATGGACATCTCGATCTGCTTCGCGGACTTCCCGACCGAGCCGATCGCGGACACCACCCGCAAGTTCCGCCAGCTCGGCATCGGCTACGCCAACCTCGGCGCGCTGCTGATGGCGACCGGCCACGCGTACGACTCCGAGGGCGGCCGCGCGCTCGCGGCGACCATCACGTCGTTGATGACGGGTGTGTCGTACCGCCGTTCCGCGGAGCTCGCGGGCATCGTCGGCGCCTACGACGGCTACAAGCGCAACGAGACGGCGCACCAGCGCGTCATGCGCAAGCACGCCGCCGCCAACGACCTGATCCGCACGTACCACGCGAACGACTCGTCGGTGCACAAGGTCGCGACCGAGGCGTGGCAGCAGGCGCTGGAGATCGGCGCGAAGAACGGCTGGCGCAACGCCCAGGCGTCCGTGCTGGCGCCGACCGGCACCATCGGCCTGATGATGGACTGCGACACCACCGGTATCGAGCCGGACCTGGCGCTGGTCAAGTTCAAGAAGCTCGTCGGCGGCGGCTCGATGCAGATCGTCAACCAGACGGTGCCGCGCGCGCTGAAGTCGTTGGGGTACCAGGACGAGCAGATCGAGGCGATCGTCGAGTTCATCGGCGAGCACGGCCACGTCGTGGACGCGCCGGGCCTGCGTCGTGAGCACTACGAGGTCTTCGACTGCGCGATGGGCGAGCGTTCCATCGCGCCCATGGGCCACGTGCGGATGATGGCGGCCGCGCAGCCGTTCCTGTCCGGCGCGATCTCCAAGACGGTCAACATGCCGGAGACGGCGACGATCGAGGACGTCGAGGAGATCTACTACCAGGGCTGGAAGCTCGGCCTGAAGGCGCTCGCGATCTACCGCGACAACTGCAAGGTCGGCCAGCCGCTGTCGGCGGGCAAGGGCGCGAACAAGGGCGCCGAGGCCAAGACCGAGACCCTCGTCGAGTACCGCCCGGTCCGCAAGCGCCTGCCGAAGAAGCGCCCGTCGCAGACCGTGTCGTTCACGGTCGGTGGCGCCGAGGGCTACCTGCACGCCGGTTCGTACCCCGACAACGGCCTGGGCGAGATCTTCGTCAAGCTGGGCAAGCAGGGTTCGACGCTGGCCGGTGTGATGGACGCGTTCTCGATGTCCATCTCGGTGGGTCTGCAGTACGGCATCCCGCTGGAGTTCTACGTCTCGAAGTTCCAGAACCTGCGCTTCGAGCCGGCGGGCATGACGGACGACCCGGACGTGCGGATCGCGACCTCCGTGCTGGACTACCTGTTCCGCCGCTTGGCTTTGGACTACCTGTCCTACGACAAGCGCGCGCAGCTCGGCATCTTCACCGCCGACGAGCGTTCGGCGCAGGTGGCCAACGACTACGGCACGCCTTCGTCCGATGTGGACCTCGAGGGTCTGCGCGGCTCGGTGGAGGCGGCTCCGGCTCAGGTCGACGCCGCTGCCCCGAAGCAGGTCGGCAGCTCGACCGAGCTGTTGGAGCTGCACCTGGGCAAGGCCGCTGACGCGCCGCTGTGCATGACGTGTGGCACGAAGATGCGTCCCGCCGGGTCCTGCTACCTGTGCGAGGGCTGCGGCAGCACGTCCGGCTGCAGCTGATCTGAAGTGATGTGATGGATGGGCGGTTCCGCGGAGCCGCCCATCCGTCGTTTCCGGCTCACCGCGTCGCGGCTCGGCGCCCCCGAGGTCGCCCTGTGGACGGCTGCGCTGCTGGTCCGGCCGCGTCCGGCAGTGTGATCCCGTGGCGTTGAGCCAGTTTCTTCTCGACCTCCGCGATCATGCAGGCGATGGTCGACGGGTTGAGGCGGCTTTCCCCGACGTCGCCGATGGTCTTCGCGAACTCGTCGGCAGCCAGATCGCGGCATTCCGCGGCCAGATCACCTGCGTCCGTGAAGCACGCCAGCGGTTTCCGGCCGAAGATGATCTCGAACTCCTCCCAGCCGCGGATCGTCCAGTACGTGTCGTAGGACTCGGTGCGCGTCGCCCGCAGCCATCGCCACAGGTACCGGGGATCCTGGTGGCTGGGCGCCTCGCGACTGCATCGGCCGCACAGCAGCACCAGGTTGTCGGCCCTGTCGGCACCGCCCAGTGACGCCGGCACGATATGGCACCTCTCCAGCCCGGACTTGTATCCGCAGCGCCAGCACCGTTCGTGGGCCTCACTCCAGTCGACGGCCAGGTCGATCTCGTGCTCGACCCAGTACGCGACGATCTGCTCGTTGGTGACGCGCATGTGTCCTCCCCAGCTGAGTTGACCTTCCTGTCGGTGACGAAGGCGATTGCGTTTCACCTCCGCGCAACTGATAGAACAACCGGAATGCGCTCGTTCGACGACTTACGCGGTTACCTGCTCGGTCAGCTCAACGCCGCCGTCCGCCGTCCCGGCATGTACGGGGGCGAGCCGGTGATCCTCACGCTGCTCGACGCGCTGGCGTTCGCCGACGACCGCACGGACAGGTGGCAGACCGAGCTCGACGCACTGGTGGCGCGCGGGGCGGCCAACGCGGCGATGGTGAGCGGTGCCGTGCACGACGTGCTCGGTCATCGCAGTGAGGACGTCATGGCGTCGGTGTACGCGGATCTCGCGCATCGGCAGGGGTGGCTCAGCCTGGACGCGGACAGCTGGATTCCCGGTGTGCTGGGCGAACGGGACTGCGTGCTCGACGACGTGATCGGGGAGTACGGCGAGCCGCCGTTGTGGTTGGGCGGCACCAATCCGAAGTACTCGAAGACACTCGGCTATCCGGACAGGTCGGGGTCACTCGTGTTCTTCCACTTCATGCCGGAGTTGCGGCTGATGGCGACGCGGCGTGGCGACGGCGGGTTCCGCGACAGCTTCGTCTTCACACCTGCTGGACAATCGCGATAGCTATCTCTGCGAACTCGGCGATCAACGGCGTGGTGCGATGTTCGGCCCACGCCAGCGCCACCTCGTTCGGCGTGATGTCCTCGATCGGCACGTGCACCAGGTCGTCGCGCGAGTAGAACACCGCAGTCGACAACGGCAGCACGGCCACCCCGCCGTGCATCGCGACGTGCTCCAGTTTCTCCTCCACGGACCGGAATCCCGGCGGGTCGGTGTGCTGCACGCGCCGCTCGCCGGACAGGTCCGTCTCCAGCACGCTTTCCTTGCCCGCCAACCGATGCGTCGCCGGCACCACGGCCACGCGCGGCTCGGTGAACAGCGGCGTCAGGCGCAGCCCGGCCTCGGCGACCGGCAGGCGCACGTAACTCACGTCCGCGCGCCCGTCGTGGATCACCTCGACCTGGTCCTCCCACGTCGTGCGCAGGACGTCGACCCGCAGGCCGGGATGCCGCGACGCCAGCAGCCGCACCGCGGGCGTCACGATCAGGCCCGGCATGAACCCGACGGTGAACGTGTCCGCGGCGCCCACCCGCCGCAGCAGCGCCGACGCCTGCGCGAGCAACGGGCGTGCGTCGGCCAGCAGTCGCTCACCGGCCGGGGTCAGCGTCGTGCCCTTCGACGAGCGGTCGAACAGCCGCACCTTCAGCTCTGCCTCGAACGCGCGGATCTGCCGCGACAGCACGGGCTGTGCGATGTGCAGGGCTTCGGCGGCGCGGCCGAAGTTCAGCAGCTCCGCGACCGCCACGAAGTACCGCAGCTTCCGCAGGTCCAGGTCCATACCCCCAGGGTATGACAGACGACCGGACAGGTCTTGGACCCGGCGCCGGCCGGGAGCGCACGCTGGAACCATGAACTCCACACTGGACGGACAGCGCGTCGCGATCCTCGGCGGCTCCTCGGGAATCGGCCTCGCCACGGCGAAAGCAGCCCAGCGGGAAGGCGCGCAGGTCACGATCGTCTCGCGCAAACCCCAGCCTCAGCACGGAATCGAGATCCACGCGGCTGATCTAACCGATCCCGTGGCCATCGCGGACGCGTTCGCGGCCATCGGCGAGATCGACCACCTCGTGTACACGGCCGGGGAGCCGCTCGAACTGATGACCCTCGACGACCTCGACCGGGACCGCGCGAGAACTTTCTTCGGCCTCAGGTACTTCAGCGTCCTCGACGCCGTCAAAGCCGCGCGGGTCACCACCTCGATCACCCTCACCACGGGCATCGCGAAGGACCGGCCGGGACCGGGCTGGGCGATCGCGGCGAGCATCTGCGGCGCCGTCGAGGCGCTCACCAAGGCACTCGCGGTCGAGCTGGCGCCGTTACGGGTCAACGCGGTGAGCCCCGGCGTGGTGCGCAGCCCGCTGTGGGGGCCCGACGCCGAGCAGCTCTACTCCGATGTCGGCAGGACGCTGCCCCTGCAACGGGTCGGTGAGGTCGAGGAGATCGCCCACGCCTACCTGTACCTGATGACGCAGCCTTGGACGACCGGAACGATCCTCACGGTCGACGGTGGCACCGTGCTCGCCTGAAATCCGTTGCGAGGCCGGGTAAAATGGCAGGTGATGCACATAGTTCTGCATGATCGTGCGCGCCTGGACCTCGCATACGCCTCGCTGGACGGGCTCTCCGTCGGCGACGCTCTGGGCGCACAGTTCTTCATGGTCGGCCGCTCGCTGCCCGACCTCGTGGCCGGCAAGCCGCCACGAGGGCCCTGGGAGTGGACCGACGACACCGAAATGGCCTGCAACCTCGTCGCCGAGCTTCGTGATCACGGTGACATCGACCAGAACCGGCTCGCGGCGACGTTCGCCGATCGCTGCGAGCCCTATCGCGGTTACGGCGCGGGGGCTTTCACCATCCTGCGCAAGATTCGCCAGGGCACGCCGTGGAAAGAGGCGGCCGGCAGCGCGTTCGACGGTCAGGGTTCGTGCGGCAACGGCGCCGCGATGCGGATCGCCCCGCTCGGCGCCTACTTCGCCGACGACCCGAAAACCCTGACCACGAAAGCGATCCACGCCAGCGAGGTCACTCACCAGCACTCGGAGGGCATCGCGGGCGGAGTCGCCGTCGCACACGCCTCGGCCATCGCGGCGAAAGCGCGCCTGACGGGCACCGAGCAGGACCTGCTCGGCGGTGTGCTCGACCACCTCGAAGGGAACTCCTTCGTGCGCAAGGGAATCGAGAAGGCGCGCAAGATCGCCACCGCCGACGAAGCCGCCTACGTCCTGGGCAACGGTTCCCGCGTCACGGCGCAGGACACCGTGCCGTTCACGCTGTGGGTCGCGGCGCACCACCTCGGCGACTACCGCAAAGCCGTCACGACCTGCGTCCAGGCCGGGGGAGACGTCGACACGACGGCCGCGATCGTCGGCGGCATCGTCGCCACGCCACCACCGGAATGGGTCGCGGAACGCGAAGAGCTCCCGGACTGGGTGAGCCGCTAGTCCTTGTGCCGCTGGTAGTACCGCGCCACCCGCACCCGGTTCCCGCACGTCGCGGGATCACACCACCGGCGTCGCGGGTGCGCGGGCACGAACAGCAGCCGGCACCCCGGCGCCTCGCACGTCTTCACCTTCCGCACGGCCGGTGACGCCAGCAACTCCGCCGCCGCGCTCGCCAGCACCGCGAGCCCCCGGGCGACCTCGTCACCCTCCCGTGAGCGCGAGACCACCACGGCATCGGACCACGTCAGCACCTCGAACGACGGGGCGCCGCGCAACGCCGCGTTCAACGGCGCCAGATCCGGCTCCAGGCCGTCGCGTGCCGCGAGCACCGCCGCCTCGACGTGCCCGCGCAGCTCTCTGAACGCCTCCGACCAGGGCAAATCCTGCGACGACAACCACTCCTCCAAGCGGTCGTCCTCGGCCGTCAGCGTGTTGACGTAGTCGATCGCGAGCACGGACTAACTGTACATCACCTCGATTACCCGTTAGCCTAATGCGTCATGACGAGAAAGACGCATGTGACGAAGCATCGGTTCGCCGACGTCGACGGGATCAAGGTCTTCTACCGGGAGGCCGGCGACGCGGACGCGCCCAAGCTCCTGCTGTTGCACGGCTTCCCGTCCGCGTCGCACCAGTACGCGCGGCTCATCGAGGAGCTCAAGGACGACTTCCACATCGTGGCGCCCGACAACCCCGGCGCCGGCCACAGCGACGCGCCCGAGCGGCCCTACACGTTCGACTTCCTCGCCGGCACCATCGAGAAGTTCCTGCAGGCAGTCAACTTCACCGGCTTCTCCATGTACGTCTTCGACTTCGGCGCCCCGGTCGGCTTCCGCATCGCGACCCGCCACCCCGAGTGGATCAAGGGCCTGATCGTCCAGAACGGCAACGCCTACGAGGACGGGCTCTCCGGCCTCGCCAAGGGCTTCGTCGCCAACCGCGATCCGCAGGCCGCCCGCGACCTGCTCGCGCTGGAGTACACGAAGTTCGGCTACCTCGAAGGCGCACGCGACCCCGAGGCGATCTCGCCCGACACCTGGACCCTCGACCAGCACTACCTCGACCTGCGCCCACAGCCTCAGGTCGACCTCTTCCTCGACTACCACACCAACGTCGCCCAGTACCCGCAATGGCAGGCCTACCTGCGCGAGCACCAGCCGCCGACGTTGATCACCTGGGGCCGCGGCGACCCGTTCTTCATCGAGCCCGGCGCCAAGGCGTACCTGCGCGACCTGCCCGGCGCGCTGCTGCACCTGTTCGACACCGGCCACTTCGCGCTGGAGGAGGACCTGGCCGAGATCACCGCGCTGATCAGGGGGTTTACCCCGGCCGTGTGATTTATTCATCACGTGTTGAGTTTTTGGCCGGACGCTCGTAACCTCAGCGTCATGGACGACTACTGCGTGGATTTCGGAGCCATCGACGGCACGATGCTCGCGATCGTGGGCGGCAAGGCGGCGAACCTCGGTGAGCTCACGAGGGCCGGCCTGCCGGTGCCACAGGGCTTCTGCGTGACGACGGACGCCTACCGCGCCGTCGCGGTGGCCGACGAGCTGGCGAGCACGACTCCGGAGAACGCCCGCAGGACGTTGCTCGAAACCGCTGTGCCGCAGCAGATCAGGGACGCGATCGTCGCCGAGTACCGCAAGCTCGGGGAGAACGTCCCGGTGGCCGTGCGGTCCAGCGCCACGGCCGAGGACCTGCCGTTCGCGAGCTTCGCGGGCCAGCAGGACACGTTCCTCAACATCGTGGGCGAGGACGCGGTGGTCGACGCCGTACGCCGTTGCTGGGCCTCGCTGTGGACCGACCGCGCCGTCAGCTACCGCGAGACGAACGGCATCGACCACACCACCACGTACCTCGCGGTTGTGGTGCAACGGATGGTGCAATCCGCGGTGTCCGGCGTGATGTTCACGGCGAACCCGGTCACCGGCAAGCGCGACCAGATCGTCATCGACGCGAGCCCCGGCCTCGGCGAAGCGGTGGTGTCGGGCGCGGTCAACCCCGACCACTTCGTCGTCGACGGCAACGAGATCGTGGAGAAGCGCCTGGGCGACAAGAAGTTCCTCATCCGTTCGCTGCCCGGCGGCGGCACCGAGCACGTCGAGGTCGGCGAGAACGACGACCAGTGCCTGACCGACGGGCAGATCCACGCGCTCGCCGTTCTCGGCCGCAAGGTGCAGCAGCACTACGGTTCGCCGCAGGACACCGAGTGGGCGATCGACGACGACGGCGAGCTCCACCTCACCCAGGCGCGGCCGATCACGACGCTGTTCCCGTTGCCGGACAACCCCGACGGCGGGGCGCACGTCTACTTCTGCTTCAGCCTCGCGCAAGGCCTCGAACGCCCGATCACACCGATGGGCCGGGCGGCGTTCCGAGAGATCTCCAAGTCAGCCTTCGAGATCGTGATCGGCGATCCCGCGAGTCGATCCTATGTGGAGAACGGCGAGCGCATCTTCTTCGACGTCACCAAGGTTCTGCAGAGCCGAGTCGGCCGCGAGTTCGTCACGCGGTTGCTCGGCGTGATGGAGGCGCGCTCGTCCGAGGTGCTGCGCGGCCTGTTCGACGACCCGCGGTTCGCGATCAGGAACTCCTCGCCGACGCCTGCTCTCAAGCGCGTACTGCGGCTCGCACGCCGGTTCCACGTGCCGGTGGTCGTGGGGAAGGCGCTGGTGAACCCGGAGAAGGCCGTGCGCAACGCGTTGCTGATGGAGCGCGACATCCTGGAGAAGTCCGCGAACCTCTCGATCGAACAGGCGCTGCAGCAGTGCGTCATCCCAGTGCTGCCCAGGCTGGCCCCGACCGCGCTGGTCGGTTTCGCGATGCTCGGTCTGGTGAGCAAGGTCGTGAAGACGAAGCCGGGTGAGCTGCAGACCGTTCTGCGCGGCCTGCCGAACAACATCACCACCGAGATGGACATGGCGATGTGGGACCTCGCGCAGGAGATCAGGCGCGATCCCGTTGCGCTGCGGCAGTTCCAGAACGGCGAACGCCCCGCCGCCCTCGACCGCTTCCTCGCGAGGTGGGGCCACCGGGCGGTCGCGGAGATCGACCTCGGCCTGCCCCGGTGGTCCGACGACCCGGCGTACGTCACCGGCGTGGTGCGGAACTTCCTGCGCCTGGACGACGACAACGCCGCACCGGACGCGGTGTTCGCCCGCGGCGCCGCCGAAGCCGAGGCGATGATCGAGACCCTCGCCCACCGGGCCTGGGGACGCGGCTGGTTCGTGCGCTTCGCGTTGCGCCGCACCAGGTTGCTCGCCGGCCTGCGCGAGTACCCGAAGTACCTGGTCATCACGCTGTTCGGCGCGCTGCGGAAGCGGATCGCCGACCTCGGCGCCGAACTGGCGGACCAGGGCAGGCTCGCCCAGGCCGACGACGTGTACTTCCTCGACTTCGAGGAAATGCGCTCCGCGGAAGGCGATCTGCGTTCGATCGTGACGGCGCGCCGCGAGGTCTACGACCGGGAGATGCGGCGCAGGCACATCCCGCGCGTGCTGATGTCGGACGGCACCGACGCCGAGGCCGTGCACCACGGCGGCCCGGTGGAAGGCGACCTCGTCGGCACCCCGGCGTCGGCGGGCACGATCACCGGCATCGCGCGCGTCGTGATGGACCCGGTCGGCGCACACCTCGAGCCCGGCGAGATCCTCGTCGCGCCGTCGACGGATCCGGGCTGGACGCCGTTGTTCCTGACGGCGGGCGGGCTCGTGATGGAGATGGGCGGCTCGAACTCGCACGGCGCGGTGGTCGCCCGGGAGTACGGAATCCCCGCGGTGGTAGGGGTTCGGGAGGCTGTGACGCGGATCAGGACCGGTGAGCGGATCACCGTGGACGGCAGCACGGGCGCGGTCACTACACTCGAGAACTGATGACGAACCTGATGCCAGGAACCGAGCTCGCGCGCGACATCGTGCGGCGAGCGTCCGAGAAAGCCGCCGACTACACCAAACGAACAGGACGGAAACCCTGTCTGGCCACGGTGATCGTCGGTGAAGACCCGGCATCGGTCACGTACGTGCGGATGAAGCAAAACCGCAGCCACAAGGCGGGACTCGAGTCCCGCCACGTGGCACTCCCGGAAGCGACGACGACCGACGAGCTCGTGGCGAAGATCCGCGAACTGTCCGACGACGCAGACGTGCACGGCATCCTGTTGCAGCACCCGGTGCCGGGCCACATCGACGAGCGCGCGGCGTTCGAGGCGATCGCCCCGCACAAGGACGTCGACGGCGTCACGATGCACTCGTTCGCCGGGATGTCCTTCGGGCACACCGAGTTCGTGTCCTGCACACCCGGCGGCATCATCCGCCTGCTCGACGCGTACGACGTGGACATCGCGGGCAAGCACGCGGTCGTCATCGGCCGCAGCCCGATCCTCGGCAAGCCCGCCGCGATGCTGCTCCTCGCCAGGGACGCCACCGTCACGATCTGCCACTCGAAGACCGCCGGCCTGCCGGAAATCGTGCGCTCGGCGGACATCGTGGTCGCCGCGGTGGGCAGGCCCAGGTTCGTGCGGGGTGACTGGATCAAGCCCGGCGCCGTCGTGATCGACGCCGGCTACAACGAGGGCAACGTCGGTGACGTCGACTTCGACGCGGCCGTCCACGCGGGCCTGATCACGCCCGTGCCAGGGGGAGTGGGTCCCACGACGATCGCGGTTCTGCTGGAACAGACCGTAGACGCCGCGTGGCGCCACCTGGACGCGTAATCTCGGGTTTGTGGCTGAGTCCAAAGGTGAGCTGAACAAGGTCCAGCAGGGCATCGCCGACTACCTGCTCCGTGCCGGCGTGGACGGGTTCGGCCCGTTCAAGAGCGCACGCGAAGCCGCGTCCGACGCGCTCGCCAAGAAGGGCAGCGAGGCCGACGCGGTCAAGCACCTCATCCGCACCCACGTGGCGCTGGCCGGCGCCCAGGGCTTCGTCACGAACCTCGGCGGCCTGATCACGCTGCCGATCTCGTTGCCGTCCAACATCGCGGCCGCCTACGTCATCCAGACGCACCTCATCGCGTCCATCGCGTCGTTGCGCGGCCACGACGTCGACAGCGAAGAGGTGCAGACGGCCATCCTGCTGTGCCTGCTCGGCAACGCCGGAACCGAGCTGTTCAAAAAGGTCGGCATCAAGCAGTTCACCAGGAAGGCCGCCTCGGCGCTTATTACAAAATACGGTACAAAGAAACTCGGCACCCTCGCCGCCAAGGGCGTTCCGGTGCTGGGCGGCGTCATCGGCGGTGGCGTCGACGCCGTCTCTACCAGAGCGGTCGGCGCATTCGCAAATCGCTACTTCGCCCACACGGACGTATTGCCGAAGGTTATCGACGGCGAGGTGCTGTCCGTGGAGATCGACGAAGCGGACGGAATGACCGATTCGCGCTAGCTCAGCCGGTCCAGTGCGGAGCTGAACGCGTCCGGCGGGATGTTCACCCCGCCGCTGAACGGGTTCTGCAGCTGGTAGATCGCGAACAGCAGCAGAACCAGCGTCGAGCTCAGCGTGACCGTGATCAGCAGCTGTGAGACCAGGTTCGGCCCGCCGAACAGGTACGGGAACAGCAGCGACAGCCCGGTGCCGATCAGCAGCGCGAGCCACACGACCGGGTTGACCCCGTTGCCCGCCGCGTCCAGCCGCTCCTGCCTGGCCTGGTAGACCTCCCACAGCTGGTTCGCCGCCTCGGTCTTGCGGTCCTCCTGCCAGTCCCCGTCCGGCGTCGCCGTCGCGATCGTCTCCTTGAGCTGGTTCAACGTGGCCCAGCCCTTGTTGCCGACCTCCTCGCCCTCGCGCATGTGCGGCCACTCGTCGTCCACGACGGTCGTGGCGTAGTCGCGGATCAGCTGTTCCACCTTGGTCTTGGCGGGCTCCGGCAGGGAGTCCGACGACCAGTTGACGGCAACGAGCGCGTTGGCCTCCCTCTGCACCTGCTCCTCGGCGTTGTTGGACGCGTCGAACAGGGAGATGAGGATGAAAGCGGCCAGAACGGCGTGCAGGCCGGCCACGATGCTGAAGACCGATCCGCCGGCGCCGAGGTTCTTCTCGCCGACTTCCTCCGAGCCGAACCGACGTGCGATGACGACCAGGACGGTTGACAGGACGGCCGCACCGAGAACCCAGAGCAGGCCGGTGACGTAAATGCTCAATTCGGCTCCTTTCTGGTGTGGAATTAGACCACGGTCTACTGTGACGGTCCACGGGGGCCGGTACAGCACGGTCTGGTTAACGAGTAATGGTCAGGTGGGAATGCGCGGCAACAGCAGTGATACCCGGTTGTCGTATTGGGCTGCTCCATTCCGGTGGCGGCGGGATTTGCTTGCGTTGAGCACCATCTCGTCCCTGTTGGTGCTTTCCGCGCCGTTCACCAGCGCCGTTGCTCATGCCGCACCGCAGAACTGTGACGCATTTCAAGTTCGTTCATCCCATCGTGGCGAACTGTCGACGTTCGTGAAACTGGACGTTTCATCCGGTGGGGTGACGGAGATCGCCCGCCTGGACTACGCGGTGAACGCGCTGGGGTACTCACCGGCGTTGGGCCGTCTGGTTGGTCTCACCTCCAAGGGGCACCACTCGTGGAAGAACCCGTCGCACGTCGTCCTGATCGACCAGAAGGGTGCGGTCAGCGACCTCGGACCCGTTGACGCGCAGTGGTTCCGCACCGACGACGTGTCCGCCGGCGCGGTCGTCGGCACGACCTTTTACGTGCGCGACAACGCCCGCCTGCACGCGATCGACATCGACCCGGACAGCGCCTCGTACCTCAAGATCGTGCGGACCGTCGTGCTGGACTGGCCGGCGCTCGCGCTGGACGACTTCACCGCCAACCCGGTGAACGGCAAGCTGACCGGTGTGTCGGCGGCGGGCAGGGGGTCCGGCGAGGTCGTGTCGTTCGACCCGGCCTCCGGACGCGTGCTGAGCCAGACGGAGATCAAGGACCTGCCCGGCACGTCCACGTACGGCGCCGTCGTGATCGACTCCGCGGGCACGATCTTCGCCACCAACAACGGTTACAAGGGCCGCAGCCGCTTCTACCGGATCACCGACACCGCCGTGGAGCTGTCGGCGGGCCCGGAGATGGGCATGATCGACGGGGCGGGATGCCTGCCGAACCCGATGCCGCCGCGCGCCGAACCTCCCGCGCCTCGCCCCGAGGTGCCGCCGCTCCCTCAGCCTCCCGCGCGGAAACCGCCGGCCGCGGTACCGGCTCCCGCTCCCGCGGTGCCGCCGGCTGTGGTGACGACGCCGCCGCCTTCCCTTGCGCCGCAACCGGTTCCGGTGCGGACCGCGCGCCAGATACAGGACCCTCGCAGGGACCTGTCGCTGAAGGCCGAGAGCACGCCGCTGACGAAGTCCCGCAAGTGGGCGATCGTCACCATCATCCTGGTGATGCTGGGCGCCGGCGCGGCCGCTGCCCGGGCCCGCGGATAAATCAGTTGGCGTGATCCGGCGGCGTCGCTACCGTTGCGGCATGTTCATCATCTGATGGAACCCCGCGGCGCTCTTGACGCTGCCCTCGCGACGCTGCTCGCGTTCGGTGACCCTTTCGCGGGTCCTTCTCCCACGGCTCGACCTTCGCCGTGTCCTTTGCACGCCCTCGTCATGAGGAGGCTTTCGCATGCCTGCCACCACCCCGCCAGACCCGGCCACCACCCCGGAAGAGCCCGCGAACCGCGCCGCGCGTCGTGCGCAGAAGCGGGCCAAGCACGACCAGAACCCGCACTTCCAGCTGCCACAGCAGCGAGTGCCGGTGGTCCAGCCGCGCCAGTTCGCGACCCGTCGCCGCGGAGGATCCGCGTAGCTGACGCCGAACCAGGCGCGACACCGCGGGGGACGCATTCGATCGAATGCGTCCCCTGCTCTCTTCGTGCGCTTGATCTCCCGTTCTGTCCGGATCCGATCTAGCCTGAGGTGCTACCGGACCGACAGGATCGGAGGCGCCAGATGAGGATCGCTGACGTTTTGCGCACCAAGGGATCGGCGGTCGCGACGATCGACCCCGACGCATCGGTCGCGGAGCTGCTCAGAACGCTCGCCGAACACAACGTCGGCGCGATCGTGGTCGTCGGGAAGTCCGGCGTCGCGGGGATCGTGTCCGAGCGAGACGTCGTGCGCCGTCTGCACGAAGTCGGCGCTGACCTGCTGTCTTCACCCGTGTCGGCGATCATGACCGCCGACGTGTTCACCTGCTCGCCATCGGACACAGTGGACAGCCTCACGGTCGTCATGACCGAACGGCGCTTCCGCCACGTGCCCGTTCTGTCCGACGGGCAGCTGGTCGGCATCGTCAGCATCGGCGACGTCGTGAAGAGCCGAATAGGACAGCTGGAGCAGTCGCAGGACCAGCTGCAGGCCTACATCGCCCAGGGCTGACCGTCCGGCGTGACTACGCTTGATCGGGTGAATCCTTCTGCTGGCCAGCCCGAACTGGCTCCCGAGATGGTGGAAGTCGCGCCGGGCGTCCACGCCTACATCCAGCCCGACGGGTCCTGGATGATCAACAACACCGGCGTGGTCGTCGGCTCCGACGACTCGCTGCTGCTCGTGGACACCACGTCCACCGAGGCGCGCAACCGCGCGTTGTTCGCCTCGGTGGCGTCGGTGTGCTCGCCAGAATCTACTTTTGGTCCTCGTTACGTCATCAACACCCACCACCACGGCGACCACACCTACGGCAACTGGCTGGTGCCGCCGTCGACCGTGATCGTCGGCCACGACGCCTGCCGCGAAGAGGTGCTCGCCGCGGGCCTGCTCGCCGCCCAGGTGCTGACCGGCCCGGACTACGGCCACATCGAGGTGCGCCCGCCGTCCCTCACCTACACCTCGTCCCTGACGCTGCATCTCGGCACGCGCGTCGTCGAGCTCCACCACCCCGGCCCGGCCCACACCCGCGGCGACACCGTCGTGTGGCTCCCCGCCGAACGCGTCCTCTTCACCGGCGACCTGGTCTTCGCGGGCGGCCAGCCGTTCCTCGCCGAGGGCAGCATCACCGGCTACCAGTCCGCCCTCGAGTTCCTCCGCTCGTTCGACGCCGCGGTCGTCGTGCCCGGTCACGGTCCGCTACTGCGCGGCGCCGAAATCAACCGCGTCCTCGACGACCTGGCCGCCTACACGACCTATCTCTCGTCGCTCGCATCCTCCGGCCACGCCGCCGGCAAGCCGCCCCTGGAAGTCGCCCGCGAGGCGGGGGAGTCCCGCTTCTCGGCCTGGCAGGAGTCCGAACGCCTGGTCGGCAACCTCCACCGCGCCTACCACGAACTCGACGGCAAGCCCCTGTCCGAACGCCTCGAACTCCCTCGCGTCTGGATGGACATGATGGAGCTCCACGGCGGCCCCATCGCCTGCCACGCCTAGCCGCAACCAATATATCGGTCCGCCAACCACCCCTGACCTGCCGCTTAGCAATGACTCTTTGGACGACGTCGTCCAAAGAGTCATTGCTAAGACAGGTTTCACGTTCTAGACGGCTCGGTCGACGCCGGGCGGCTCGGGGACGTTCTCGGACTTGGTGCCCGACGGCAACGCCCACATGAAGGCGCGCATCATGGCGTACTGGAACTTCAGGCCAGTGCCGACGTCGCCGGACTCGACGACCTGCTTGAGCGCGGCGAGGATGCCCTTCCAGGTCGTGTCGACCTTGTCGAGGCGCTTGACGTCCGCGGGCCAACCGGAGTTACGCAGCGTGACGCGCGTGCCGCCGTCGACCTCTTCCAGCTCCCACGAAACGACTGTCCACGGGTCGTCGCGCATGGTGAGCCGTTGCGTGTGGGAGAGCAGCCGCGGCGGGTCGACCTCGACGACGCGGCCGACGACGAAGACCCGCTTGCCGTCGGTCGACCGGTAGTACAGCGGTGCGCCCGGCTCGAGCGCCGAGTCGAGGACGGCGTCCATCATGGCGCGCTGCTTGCCGTCGAGTTTGGTGATCTCCGCCCACACCTTCTCGATGGGCGCGGCGATCACGATGCTGTGCAACAGCTCGGTGCCTGGTTCAGCCAACGTCCTCATCCTCCTGTTCGGCACTCTCGACCGTGTGCTTCAGCCCGACGAGCGCCGCTGCCCAGTTCTGCTCGTAATGCGCGACCCACCGCTGGTGGATCTGCTGGATGGGCACGGGATTCAGGTGGTTGACCCGCTTCCGGCCCCGCGGCTCCACGAGCACCAGATCGGCCTCGCGGAGCACACCGAGGTGCTGCATGACGACGTGCCGGCTCGTCTCGAGCGCCTCCACCAGCTCGCCCGTGGTGCGCGGGCCGGTGCGCAGGACGTCGAGGATCGCGCGCCGCAGCGGATTCGCGAGGGCGCGCCAGACGGCGTCGTCATCATGTGGCATCTTCATTACGTAAGATTTTTAACACCTAATCCTGCGGCTGTCGAGCGCTGGTCACAAGTCGAGACCTCCCACGGCCCGACCCAGAAGATTGACTCTGAAGTCAGCCAATGATGTGATCACGCCCGCACCCGAGATGGTGCAGACCTTTTCCCTAAATCCGCCGCCATGGATGTTGGGGAGGAACGAGCGTGGAGATCTCTCGGCGTTCGGCGTTGATCGGTGGGGCGGCGGCAGTGCCGCTGCTCGCGGCCGGGTCCGGGTTCGCGCAGGCGGCCACCTGGAAGCTCAAGTGGAGTCCGCAGGCGAACAAGGACGGGCTCGGCGCCTTCGAGGGCGTCGAGGACGACCGGGCCGGCTCGCATCCAGGCACCAAGCACATCTACGTGTCGGGCAGCGACTACCGGTTCGACATGCACACCCGCGACCGGGACACGTCGACCGACCGGCAGCGCAACGAGGTCCGCGGCATGAAGGCGGGCGGTCAGAACCTCGAGATCGACAACGGTGAGACGTGGAAGTGGACCTACTCCATGTTCATCCCGAGCTCGCTGAAGTCGACGACGTCGTTCACTCACATCATGCAGACGAAGATGCCCGGCCTCGGCTCCGCGCCCGTGACGGTCATGTCGCTGCGCCGCACCGGCGGTGTGCAGAAGATCGAGTTCAAGATCACCGAGGGCAACGTGCTCGTCGGCGACGTCGACCTCGAACCACTGCACAACAAGTGGATCGACACCGAGGTGGAGATCAAGGTCGGCAACGGCACCGGGCGCGTCCGCTGGGTCGTGCGCGAGGGCGGCCGGACGGTGCTTGACGCGACGAAGAACAACGTCGACACGTGGCTCGACGACCGCTTGCGCCCGAAGTGGGGCATCTACCGCTCGCTCGGCGACACCTCGGGCTCACTGCAGAACTGCTACCTGCTGCTCCGCAACCTCAAGGCCTATAAGTTCGAATGATGCTGCACGACGTCACTGACGCCACGCACCAATATATTAGCCTGCTCGCCGGTGACCAGCGCGAACACGGTATTCGCGCGGTCACCGACGACGACCTGAGACACCGCTGGGCGTATACACCCGGTACACGAGCCGGCCTCGTGCTGGGCGAGCTGCGGCGTGACCAGCGCAAGGCTGTACACGGAATGCTGGCGACCGTCCTCAGTCCACATGCCTACGCGCAAGCGGCGGCGGTGATGGCGCTCGAAGACGTGCTCGACCACCGCGAGGGCGGCCACCGCGACCGGCACAGCGGTGACTTCTGGACGGTGCTCTTCGGCACGCCCGGCAGCGACGAACCGTGGGGCTGGCGTGTCGAGGGGCACCACCTGTCGGTGAACGTCGTCGTCGCCGACGGCCGTGTCTCGGCGACGCCGTTCTTCCTCGGCGCGAACCCGGCCCGCGTCACCTATCGCGGCCACGTCGTCGGCCAGCCGCTGCGCCTCGAAGAGGAACTCGCCCGCGAGCTCCTCGACCGCATGGGCCCGACCGCGCGCCGCCTGGCCGTCATGTCGGACACCGCGCCGCACGACATCCGCAGCGGCAACTCCCCGCGCGTCAGCCCGTCCGAACCGGTCGGCGTGACACCGGCGCAGCTGGGCAAGCCGGCGGGGGAGCTGCTCGTCGACCTCGTCCGCTTCTACCTGGACCGGCTCGCGTTCGAGCTCGCCGACGACGAGTTCGCGCGTATCGACCCGGACCGCCTGCACTTCTCGTGGGAGGGCTCGCTGCGCCGCGGCGAGGGCCACTACTACCGCATCCAGGGTCCGGAACTGCTCATCGAGTACGACAACACGGCCAACGAGGCCAACCACGTCCACACCGTCTGGCGTCGCCATTCGGGTGACTTCGGCGACGACCTCCTCGCCGCCCACTACGACGCGTCACGGCACACTGTCGCCCGTGGAGTGGCCCAGAACGGTTGAAGACGCCGTCGCGTTGCAAGAGCGCCTGCGCACCCAGGTGATCACCGACAGTGCCCCTGACCTGCGTGTAGACACCGTCGCAGGCCTCGACGTCGGCTACCGTAGCAATGACACGGTTGCGGGCGTCTGCGTGGTGTTCGACGCAAAGACGCTGGTCGTCCTCGACGAGGTGGTCGTCGAGGACACGGCGGACTTCCCATATATTGCCGGGCTCTTCGCGTTCCGGGAGATGCCGGTGCTGCTGCGGGCGCTCGATCAGGTGAAGGTCGCGCCGGACCTGTTGGTCGCGGACGGTCAGGGGCTCGCACACCCGCGCAGGTTCGGTCTGGCGTGCCATCTCGGTGTGCACACGGGCATTCCGAGCATCGGGGTCGCCAAGAACGCGATGGGCGAGTTCGAGCAGCCGGGCCACGCTCGCGGGTCGGTGAGCGACCTCGTCATGGACGGCGAGGTCGTCGGAAGGGCGTTGCGGACGCAGGACGGCGTGAAGCCGGTGTTCGTGTCCGTCGGCCACAAGATCGACCTGGACCGGGCGTGCGCCGAGGTACTGCGGCTCGCCCCGCGCTATCGCCTGCCTGAGACCACCCGCCGCGCGGACACGCTCACGAAGCAGGCTGCTTCGTCGGCGTGAAGCTCAGCAGCACGAGCAAGATCGCGCCGCAGACCAGCGCGATGTCCGCGACGTTGCCGACGAACCAGCCGTTGTAGTCGAGGAAGTCGACGACGTGCCCGCGCGCGAAACCCGGCGGCCGGAACAGCCGGTCGAGCAGGTGCGTCGTCGCGCCGCCCAGCATCAACGCGAGCGCGGCCGCCCGGAGCTTGGTCTGCGGCTGCAGGCCGTACCGCGCGAGCAGCACGACGGCGACGCCCGCGACGATGGTGAAGATCCACGTCGACCCCGCACCGATCGAGAACGCGGCGCCGGGGTTGTAGAGGAGCCTGAGCTGCAGGAACTCCCCGAGCACGGGAATGGGCGCGCGGCCGGTCAGCGCGCTCTCGGCCCAGTACTTCGTGGCCTGGTCCAGCAGCAGCACGAACACGGCGATGCCCATCACGAGCGGCACGCGGCGAGAGGTGGTGGTGTCCATTTGCGGACGAGCGTAGTTAAGGACACCATCGCTCGGCATCAGGCCCCACGGATCAGACCGCGCTCACGTCCTGTGCGCTGAACGCCTCGACGTCGTCGACATCAACCGCGGCGAGGAACTCCTCCTCCAGCGTCGCTGACCGTTCGTCGGTGTCGTAGTCGTTGCAGATGCGCCACCGTCCGTCCGTGCGTCGCGCATATATGTGGAAGCGGCGTAGAACGTGCGCACGTCGCCGTCGGCGCGCTTCGAAACGATCTTGAAGAAGCCTCGCTCGCTCGCGAGGTCGTTCGATGCGATGCGTTCGACGAACCGAAAGGAGATGGCCACCGAGTTGCTGCGGTCCGCGAGCCCGGCGAACCACTTCTCGGTCTGGTCGCAGTAGTCGGCGAACCCGAACACCTGCTTGGTCTGGCCGCCTGCGCGGATCAGCTCGGGCGCGTGCAGGTCCAGGAAGGCCGCCGCGTCCAGCGTCGAGTAAGCCAGCTTGAACGGATGCCAGATGTCGTCGTTGAGCTGCCGCAACAGGTCGGTGTCCACGCTGCCGAAGCTAGCGCGGACACCGCCTGGACCTCACTCGGTTATTTCGCGGCGTTCCATTCTCAGGGTCAGAATTTGGAACGGCCGCAGCTCGATGTCCTCCAGCGACACGGTCCGTTGCGGTCGCTCGAGCAGATCTGTCACCTGCGCGCGTACGCACTCGAAACCAGGCGTCAGCGTGAACCGCGCCCGTCCGCCGAGGCACTCGTACAGCCGGACGACGACGTCACCGGACCTGTCGTCGGCGAGCTTCACCGACTCGACCGCGACGGCATCGGAGTCGATGGACACCAACGGCCGGAGGTCGGCCGAGCCAGGCAATACGCGCAACGGCAGGTTCAGCGCGTAGCCCTCCGCGAGAGTGTCGCCGATGCTCGCGCCAGGCAGCAGTGCATAACGGAACCGGTGCATCCCTTGGTCCGCGTACGGGTCTGGGATGTGCGGCGCGCGCACGAGACTCAACCGCACGACGGACGCACGTCCGTGCCGTGTGATGTCGTGGCCGTAGGTGGAGTCGTTGAGCACGCCGACGCCGAAGCCCGGTTCGGCGACGTGGACCCACCTGTGCGCGTACACCTCGAACCGCGCGGCGTCCCAGCTGGTGTTGGTGTGGGTCGGGCGGTGGACGTGCCCGAACTGGATCTCCGCGGCGGATCGTTCGGCGTGGACGTCCAGCGGGAACGCCGCTTTGAGGATCTTCTCCGACTCGTGCCAGTCGATCTCGGTGTCGACGTCGATGCGCTTTGATCCGGCGTTGAGCGAGATCAGCTGCGTGACCTTCGAGCGGCCGAACGAGCGGACGACTCTGACCGTGGCGCGCAGAGGACCGTGGTCTTCGAACGTCACCTCGTCGGCGTCGACGAGGTCGGTGTGCTTGCGCTGGTAGTGCGCGTCGATGTCCCAGGCGTCCCAGTAGTTCGGGAAGTCGGGGTGGAGCTGGAGCAGATTGCCCGGCCCGGCCAGGGTTTCGCGGCCATCGGTGATGACCGACGTCATCAGGCCGTTCTCGTCGAACTCGACGCGCACCAGGCCGTTGTCGAGCACACGGCCGTTGATGGTGACCGGGTTCTTGGGTTCGCCTTCGGTGCCGATGCCGGACGCGGGTGCGGTTGCGAAGATCGGCTTGCCGTCCTGGAGGACGACTTCGGCGCGGTCGCGGGGGCTCGTGTTGAACACGCCGCCGCCGAGCGACTCCTGGGCTTGACGCGTGATCTTGGTGAGGCGTTCCGCGACGTCGGCGTAGGTCTGCTCGGCCTCCTGATGCACCCACGCGATGGAGTTGCCTGGGAGGATGTCGTGGAACTGGTGCAGCAGCACGGTTTTCCATAGCCCGTCGAGGTCGTCGTACGGGTAGTCGTGTCCGTTGTGGACCGCGGCGGTGGCGGCCCACAGTTCGGCCTCTCGCAGCAGGTGTTCGCTGCGACGGTTGCCGGCCTTGGTGCGCGACTGCGTGGTGTAGGTGGCGCGGTGCAGTTCCAGGTACAGCTCGCCCGACCACACCGGCGCGTCCGGGTACTCGGCCTGAGCCTTGCGGAAGAACTCGTGCGGTGGCTCGATCTCGACCTTGGGGGAGCCTTCGAGGTTCCTGAGGCGGCGGGCGCGTTCGACCATGTCCCTGGTGGGGCCGCCACCGCCGTCGCCGAAGCCGAACGGCAGCAGCGACCGGGTGCCGCGGCCCTTCTCGGCGTAGTTGCGGACGGCGTGGGAGAGCTCCTTGCCGAGGATCTCCGCGTTGTAGGTGTCGACGGGCGGGAAGTGCGTGAAGACGCGGCTGCCGTCGATGCCCTCCCACCAGAACGTGTGGTGCGGCAGCTTGTTCGTCTGATTCCACGACAGCTTCTGGGTGAGAAACCACTTCGCGCCCGCGAGGGTGGCGAGCTGCGGGAACGCTGCCGTGTAGCCGAACGAGTCGGGCAGCCAGACCTCCTCGCACTCGATGCCGAACTCGTCGAGGAAGAAGCGCTTGCCGTGGGTCAGCTGCCGGGCGAGGGCTTCGCCGCCGGGGAGGTTCGCGTCGGACTCGACCCACATGCCGCCGACCGGGCGCCACTGGCCGTTCTTCGCGGCCTGCTGGATGCGTTCGTAGATCTTCGGCTGGTTCTCCTTGACCCACGCGTATTGCTGGGCTTGGGAGGCGGCGAACACGAACTCCGGGTACTGGGTGGCGAGCCAGGTGACGTTCGCGAAGCTGCGGGAAGCCTTGCGCACCGTCTCTCGCAGCGGCCACAGCCAGGCGGAGTCGATGTGGGCGTGACCGATCGCCGACAACGTGTGCGCGCTCGCGTGAGCCGGCCTGCTCAGGACGTCGACGAGTTCGTCGCGCGCCTGCTGTGCCGTGGTCGGCACGTCATGCGGGTCGAGGGCGTCGAGCGACCGTTCGATGGCGCGCAGGATCTCGTGGCGGCGCGGGTCGTCGAGGGACAGCTCCAGCATCAGGTCCCGGAGCACCTCAAGGTCGAGGCTCAGGTGCCAGACGGTCTCGTTCAGCACCGCGAGTTCAGCCTTGTCCAGCCGGTACATCAGGGCCGGCGGCGCGGTCTTCTTGTCGCCGAACGGGGTGGGCTGGAAGTCGTGCTTGAGAATGTCCGGGTTCGCCGCCGCCTCGATGAGGAACTCGACTGATATATCGGATACGGGAACATGCTTGTTGCGCGGTGCGACGCCCTTGATGGGCGTTCCATCCAGCTTGTATACAAGCGCTTCGGCCTGGTTGCCTGGCCAGGCGTCCTCGAACCCGAGGTCGAAGACGGCCTCGACGTGCTCGCCGCTCCACTCAGGTGGCACGGTCGCCTTCACCCGGAACCACGTCGTCGACCACGGCGCGCCCCACCAGTCGCCGATCTTGAACGGCTCCCATGCGGCGTCTTCCATCGCCTGCGCGAACGGGATCGGCTCATCCGGCACCCGCCACATCTCGACGGTGAACGGCACAGCCGATTGATATCCAGGCGACTGATATATCGCCGGGATGACGCGGGTCGTCAACGCCCGCGACAGCCGGTCCTCGACGAGCCGCCGGTCATCGTGCACGGAAGACTCCAGACAGGAACGGGTGGGTGTCGACGATCTTGCGAGCCACGCTGACGGAGTCGACGAGCGGATGCAGCGCCAAGGCCTTCACCGCGTGTGCGCGTTCGCCGCTGATCGCCGCCTGGATGGTGGCGCGTTCGACGGCCTTGAGCGCCGTGACGAGTCCGACGCCGTCGTCGGGCACCTGGCTGACCGCGACGGGCCGCGCGCCGTTGGCGTCGACGAGACTCGGCACCTCGACGATGGCGTCGGCGTCCAGGCATGACAACGTTGTCTTGTTCGGCACGTTGAGGATCAGCGTCGTGCATTTGTCGGACGCGATGGCGTGCATCAGATCGAGCGCTACCTGCTCGTAGCCGCCGCCATCGAGGTCGTCGGTGTCGCGTTCGTCGTCGCGCGTTTCGGCCATGTACGTCTGCTCCCGTTCGAGACGGGTTCGCTCCCAGCTCTCCAACGACGGTGCCGCGTAGAACTGCTTCTGCTGCTCCAGCAGGAACGCCCCGCGTGACGCGCCGGACTCCACCGCCTCGCGCGTGAAGTAGTAGTAGTGCAGGTACTCGTTCGGGATGGCGCCCAACGTCCGCAGCCACTCCGCCCCGAAGAGCTTGCCCTCCTCGAACGACTCCAGCCGTTCGGCGTCGGCGAGCAGGTCAGGCAGCATGTCGTGCCCGTGCACGTGAACGCCTCGCAGCCAGCCGAGGTGGTTCAGCCCGGCGTAGTCGAGCCACGCGTCCTCAAGATCGGCACCGACGGCGCGCGCCACTCGCCGGCCGAGCCCGACGGGGGAGTCGCAGATGCCGATGACGCGGTTGCCGAGGTGGGCCGACATCGCCTCGGTGACCATGCCGGCGGGGTTGGTGAAGTTGATAACCCACGCGTCGGGCGCGTGAACTGATATACGACGTGCGATGTCGAGCGCGACAGGCACGGTACGCAGCCCGTATGCAACGCCACCCGCGCCGACCGTCTCCTGCCCGAGCACGCCGCACGCCGCCGCGACGCTCTCGTCGGCCGCGCGACCATCGAGCCCGCCGACCCGGATTGCCGAGAACACGAAATCCGCGCCCCGCAGTGCCTCGTCGAGATCGGTCGACGTCGTCACGGTGGGCGCATCCGATATATCAGTCGCGAGCTCGGCCAGGACGCCGCCGACGGCCGCGAGCCGAGCGGCGTCGAGGTCGTGCAGCACGACCTCGGTGACACGGCCGGGCGACCGATCGGCGAGCAACGCGCGGTATACCAGCGGTACGCGGAAGCCGCCGCCGCCGAGGATGACCAGCTTCATGCCGTAACCACGTCCACTTCGGCCTCCTGCAGTGCGAGCCGCGTCGCCGGATCGGCCGACGCGGTCGTGACGACGACGTCGAGGTCGTCGGGTCCGCAAACGCGTGCGACGCCCACGCCGGGGAACTTCCCGCCGTCAGCGACGAGCACGACCTGGTCCGCGGCCTTGATCATGGCGCGCTTGAGCGGCACCTCGACGAGCGTCGTGTCCATGACGGCGCCGTCGCCCCGCACCCCGCTGGTGCCCAGGAACAGCCGGCCCGCGTGGACCTGCCGCAGGTTGTCCTCGGTGAGGAACCCGACCAGTGAGTGGTAGCGCCGCCGCACCATGCCGCCGAGCAGGACGAGCTCGATGTCGGCGTCGTCGCGCAGTTCGTCGTACACGGCGAGGTTGCTCGTGATGACGGTGATCCGCTTGCCGTGGAGGTGGTGGGCGAGCCGATGCATCGTCGTGCCGATGTCGAGCAGCACGGTCTCGCCGTCCTGAACCATGACGGCGGCTGCGCGCGCGACGGCGTCCTTGTCCTCGGCGCGCTCAGTGGCCACTTCGGCGAACGGATCGTCAACGTCCTCACTGTCGATGTCACCGCTGCTCAGCGTCATCGCCCCGCCGTACACACGGGTCAGCTTGCCGTCGGCATCGAGCTGTTCGAGGTCGCGCCGAATCGTCGCCTGGCTGACGCCGAGCTTGTCGGCGAGCGAGCGCACCTCGCTCGGCCCGTCCGCGCGCAGAGTGCGCAGGATCTGCTCGCGTCTGCTCTGGGGAAGCATGCCGCCACCGTACAACCAAAGTCGCGCAGACTTGAGCACACTATTGCCAACTTGTGCATGCCTGGCGCACGCTCTTGCGCAACCTTGGAAGGGGGCAGCGTGTGCCATGTCGGGGATGACAACGATGTCTACCTGTCCGGACTGCTCTTCTACGACCTGGTCTT
Organism: Lentzea sp. NPDC005914; assembly: GCF_040629405.1. Lineage (NCBI taxonomy): Bacteria > Bacillati > Actinomycetota > Actinomycetes > Pseudonocardiales > Pseudonocardiaceae > Lentzea > Lentzea sp. NPDC005914. The sequence goes on from NZ_JBEXVQ010000008.1 coordinate 221,376, forward strand.
CACCGGATTGCCCAAGCCGCCGAGACCGGGCGAGGAGCTCTGGACCGGCGGCATGGCGAGCGGACCAGGCGGTATCGCTAACTTCGCCGTCGCTCTCGCCCGCCTCGGCACCCGGCCGGTGCTGGCTGCAGCGTTCGGCGACGACGCCCACGGCACCCTCTGCTGGACTTCCTCACGAACGAAGGCGTCGACCTCACCTGGTCCCGTCGCTTTGCGGACTGGGCGACGCCGGTGACGGTGGCGTTGTCGTATGACGACGACCGCGCCCTCGTCACCCATGGCACGCCGCCGCCCGCGTTGCACACGACCGCACCTTCGACGAAGGCGTCGATCGTGCACCTCGATCCCGTCGCCGATATATCAGTTTCGGATCTTCCGGGGCTGGTCTTCGCCGACGTCGGCTGGGATCCGACGCACCAGTGGCGGCCGGAACTGCTGCGCCAACTTGAGCACTGTCATGCGTTCATGCCCAACGAGGTGGAGGCGATGGCTTACACGCGCACCGATACATCGTGGAACGCACTGAAGAAGCTTGCCGACGTCGTCCCGATCGCGGTCGTCACAAGAGGTGCACGGGGTGCACTGGCAGTGGACAACGTGACCGGCGAGCACGCCGAGGTTGACGGAGTCAACGTCGACAGCGTCGACAGCACTGGCGCCGGTGACGTGTTCGGCGCGGCGTTCGTCCACGCGACGTTGACCGGTATGCCGTTGAGCGAGCGCCTCCAGTTCGCCAACAAGGCCGCCGCGATCTCGGTGCAAAGGCCCGGCGGTGCGACAGCCGCTCCGACCCTGAGTGAACTCTCATGAACAGGCGGGCGTTCCTCGCGCTGATGGGCCTGGCCGCGGCAGGGTGCGCGGCCGAGTCCCGCGACGGCATGACGTTGTGGATGTGGTCGGGCGGTCTGAGCGAGAAGTCGCTTGAAGAGGCCACGACCAGGTTCCCCGGACTGCGACCGCTCAAGGCCGGCGCGCAGTTCAAGGCGAAGCTGATGACGAACCTCGCCGGCAAGTCCCACGTCCCCGACATCACCGGTCTCAAAGGCGAGGACATCTCCGCGTTCTTCCCGAACGCCGACGAGTTCGTCGACCTTCAGACGCTCGGCGCGGACAAGCTCAAACCGGGGTACCTCGATTGGAAGTGGAAGCAGGGCATCACCGCGGAAGGCCGCATGATCGGCTTCCCGATCGACACCGGCCCCACCGGCCTCTACTACCGCCAGGACGTCTTCGACCGCCACGGCGTCAAAGCCGAGAGCATCCGCACATGGGAGGACTACTTCGACGCCGGCGTCGTGCTGAAGCCGAACGCGTCGATGATCCTCAACCTTCGCCTCGTATACAACATGGCGATGGCGCAGTCGAAGCGCCAGCTCGTCGACGAGAACAAGCAATATATCGGTGGCGACGACCACGTCCGGCACGCCTGGGACCTGGCCATCAAGGCGCACCGGCTCGGCGTCAACGCCGCCATGCAGGACGGCAGCCCCGACGTCAACGCCGCCCTCACCACCGGCGAGGTCGCGAGCATGATCGGTGCGTCCTGGGCGGCCGCCGACCTGAAGTCCGGCGCACCGGACTCGAAGGGGCTCTGGCGCGTCGCCTCGACTCCCGGCGGCGCGGCGAACTGGGGCGGCTCGTTCCTCAGCATCACCAAGTACTGCCGCGAACCCGCGAAGGCGTTCGAGATCGTCACCTGGCTGCTCACCCCGGAGCAGCAGGTACGCGGCTTCCTCGAGCTCGGCCTGTTCCCGTCCACACCGGACGCGTTCGCAAGCCCTGATCTGCGGCAGCCGGACGACTTCTTCGGTGGCCAGGTCATCGTCGACACGTTCGCGGAGTCGGCGAAACAGGTGCCGGTCGCGTACATGAGCCCGTGGGAGCCACGGCTCGCGCAGCTGTTCTACGACGAGCTCGCCAACGTCGAAACCGTTGGCAAACCACCCGAGGAGGCGTGGCGCGACGTGCAGCACAAGGCCCGCAGGATTGCCGACCACGTGGGGCTGACATGAGGAGGTGCCGGCTGTGAGGAAGTACCTGCCGCAGTACCTCGCGATCTCGCCGTTCTTCCTGCTGTTCGGCGTGTTCGGGCTGTTCCCGATGGTGTTCCTCGCCTACCTCGCGTTCCACACGTGGGACGGCATCGGCGAGATGAAGTTCGTTGGCCTCGACCAGTTCAAGTTCCTGGTGACCGACGACATCTTCTGGCTCTCTCTCGTGAACACCCTCGAGATATGGGTGATGTCAACGGTGCCGACGCTGTTCCTCGGCCTGGTGATCGCCTACGTGTTGCACTCGTCGGTGCGGTTCACGACCTTCTATCGGATCGCGTACTTCGTGCCGAGCGTGACGTCGCTCGTAGCCGTCGCGATCGTGTTCGGCTCGATCTTCAGCAGCCACTTCGGCCTGCTCAACGCCGTCCTGGAGTGGATCGGCGGCGGCGCCGTACCGTGGCTGACGAGCGAGTGGGGCATCAAGGTCGCGATCTCGGCGCTGATCGTGTGGCAGTGGACCGGCTACAACGCGATCATCTATCTCGCCGGGCTGCAGGCCATTCCGGGCGACGTGTTCGACGCGGCCACTGTGGACGGTGCGAGTCGCTGGCAGACGTTGTGGCGCATCGTGATCCCGATGATGAAGCCGGTGATCCTCTTCACCGTGATCGCGTCGACGATCGGTGGGCTGCAGACGTTCACCGAGGCCCAGATCCTCGTCGGCGAGGAGGGCGGCCCGGGACAGTCCGGCCTGACGATGGTGCTCTACCTCTACCAGCAGGCGTTCAAGCACAACGACTTCGGCTACGGCGCGACGATCGGCGTCGGGCTGTTCGTGGTCATCCTGCTGTTCTCGCTCATCAACTGGAGGCTCGTGCAGCGAGGGGAGAGGCCGTGAAGCGCCACGTCGTGCTGGTCCTGGGCGTGCTGGTGTCGCTGTTCCCGTTCTACTGGATGGTCGTCATGGCGACCAATACGACGGAGAACATCCTCAAGTTCCCGCCCGCGCTGACACCGGGCGGCGAGCTGCTCGTGAACGCCGGCAAGGTGTTCGAGGAGATCGACTTCTTCGGGTCGATGCTGAACACCGTGCTCGCGGCCGTCGGCGCCACGGTTCTGGTGCTGGTCTTCGACTCGCTGGCGGCATTCACGTTCGCCAAGTTCCGCTTTCCCGGCCGCAATGCGCTGTTCGTGCTGCTTCTCGGCACGATGATGATCCCGCCGCAGCTCTCGGCCATCCCGCAGTTCGTCGTGATGGCGCAGCTCGGCTGGGTCGGGTCGTTGAAAGCGTTGATCGTGCCCGCGGTGATCAACGCGTTCGGCATCTTCTGGATGCGTCAGTACATTTCAGGTGCGGTGCACGACGAATTGCTGGAGGCGTCGCGGCTCGACGGCTGCGGATTCTTCCGACAGTACTGGCACGTCGGACTGCCGGTGGTGCGTCCGGCGCTCGCGTTCCTCGGGATCTTCACGTTCATCAGCGTGTGGAACGACTACCTGTGGCCGCTCGTCGTCCTCGTCGACCCGGACCAGGTGACGCTGCAGGTGGCGTTGGGCCAGCTCAACCGCACACACGACACCGACTACGGCATGCTGATGGCGGGGACTGTGCTCGCGGTGATCCCGCTGCTGATCGTCTTCCTCATCGGCGCACGCAATTTCATCGCAGATCTCGCAAAGGGTGCCGTGCGCGGCTGAACTGTGATACAAAGAATGGCTTTGTATTTTCGGAATGAATTTTCCGGGAAGACAGAACTATTGTATCACAGGGGGCAAGGTGTTGGTGAGCGAACAGGCACGGATCACCTCTCTGTATGAAAAGCTCGATCTGGAACGGAACAAAGCGGCCGCTGACCTTGCGGCCGCGCTGCGGGACGTCACCACCCAGAGGTTGGACCGCGAAGCCGCCGTGAACGTGCTGACCAGGGAGGTCGGGAAGTACCGCGCGGCGGAGACGGGTCTGGTCTTCGGCCGGATCGACTCGGAAAAAGGCGAGTGCGCCTACATCGGACGCGTCGGCTTGTTCGACGACGAGTTCGAACCGCTGCTGCTGGACTGGCGGGCGCCGGCGGCACGGCCGTTCTACACCGCGACCGCCGCGAACCCGGAAGGCCTGGTGCTGCGGCGCCACTTCCGCGTCCGCGACCGGGAGCTGCGCGACTTCCACGACGACGAGCTGCTGAGTGACACGACGGCACTGCTCGACGCCCTCAACGCGCCGCGGACCGCGACGATGCGCGACATCGTCTCGACCATCCAGGCCGAGCAGGACGAGATCATCCGATACTCGGGTCCCGGCGTGCTGGTGATCGAGGGTGGCCCCGGCACCGGCAAGACCGCCGTGGCCCTGCATCGCGTGGCATACCTGCTGTATACGCGTCGTGAACGCCTGTCGCGGCACGGTGTGCTGATCGTCGGCCCCAACACCGGTTTCCTGCGCTACGTCGGCGACGTCCTGCCGTCGCTGGGGGAGACCGACGTCGCGTTCGGGACACCCGGCGAGCTCTATCCCGGCGTCATTGCGGACGTCGAGGACACACCGTCGTTGCAACGGCTGAAAGGCGATATATCAGTTCTGGACCTGCTGGCCGTCGCCGTCGCCGACCGGCAGGAGCTTCCCGACGAGCCCATCGAGATCGAGCTGGAGGACGTCGTTGTCCCGCTCGACGCGCACGTCGCCGCCGTTGCGCGTGAGAAGACGCGCTACTACGGGCTGCCGCACAACGCCGCCCGCAAGTACTTCTTCCTCGCGCTCGCCGAGGAGCTTGTCGCGCCGGCGTTGCGGCTGATCGGCGTCGACTGGCCGGAGATCGAGGAGGACGTGCGCCACGAACTCCGCCACAGCACCACGTTGCGCGACGCCGTCGACAGGTTGTGGCCGCAGCTCACCCCGGAGCAGCTGCTCGCCGACCTGTACAGGGGCCGGTGCTTCCGGATCGGCGTGCCCGAGCTGTACCGGGAGGACGCCGACGCGTGGACGGTGTCCGACGTGCCGTTGCTCGACGAGCTCGCCGAACTGCTCGGGTCAGATGGCGCTGCTGAGCGTGCCGCACGACGTGAGGAGGAGGAACAGCTCCAATACGCACGCGGCGTCATGGACGTCCTGTCGATCGACGAACGCGCGGACGACGACGAGTACATCGTCACCGACTTCGTCAACGCGGATGTACTAGCCGTCCGGCACGAGGAGCGTGACCACCGCTCTCTTGCCGAACGAGCCGCCGACGACCGCACGTGGACTTACGGCCACGTCGTCGTCGACGAAGCGCAGGAACTGTCCGCAATGGACTGGCGCGTGCTGCTGCGCCGGTGCCCCAACAGGTCGATGACCGTCGTCGGCGACCTGGCCCAACGCCAGGCGGCAGGCGGCGTGCGGAGCTGGGGTTCGGTGTTCGACCGGTTCACCTACCGTCGGCTGGAGGTCAACTACCGCACGCCCGGCGAGATCATGGCCGTCGCCACCCCGGTCCTGAAGCTCGTCGACCCCGACGCGTCCGCGCCCGTGTCGGTGCGCAGGACCGGCGTCCGCCCGTGGGCCCGCCGCGTCACTGATATATCGGCGGCGGTGCGCGACGAGCTCGACGCGCACGCCGTTGCACGCAGTGGACGCACGATCGCTGTCATCGGTGGCGACTGGATGCAGCCGCGCGCGTCGAAGGGGCTGGAGTTCGACGTCGTCCTCGTCGTCGAACCGCAACGCATGTCGCCCAGCGAGCTGTACGTGGCGCTGACGAGGGCGACGCAACAGCTCGGCGTTTTGCACACCGAGCCGTTGCCGCGTCACCTACGAGGTCTCCTCTGAGACCCACGCGAGGTAATCGTCGTTGCCCCCGATCACGGGGGTGACGACGACCTCGGGCACGTCATAGGTGTGATGCGCCTTGATATGCGCGACGAGTTCGTCGGCGCGGATGGCGGACGTCTTCACGACGCACTGCCATTCCGCGTCGACGCGCACCTCGCCGTCCCACCGGTAGACGCTGCGAATCGGCGCGATCTGGACGCACGCGCCGAGCCGTGCCTCGACGATGCCCTTCGCCAACGACTCCGCGGCCTCGGCTGAGTCGACCGTCGTCGTCACCACACACGCACCGGTCATAGGGCGTCGATCTCCTTCAGCAGCTGGTCTTTCAGCTCGGCCGGCGCGAACGACGCCCGCACCGCCGCCCGCGCGAGTCCGGCGAGCTCGTCGCGGCCGAACCCGAACCTCTCGTGACACACCAGGTACTCGTGGTCGAGGTCGGTGTGGAACATGCCGGGGTCGTCGGTGCTGATCGCCACCGGCACCCCGGCCTCCACGAGCCGCGGCAGATGATGCTCGTCCAGCGACTTCACCGCGCCGGTGCGAATGTTCGACGTCGGACACACCTCGACGACGACGCCCTCGTCGGCGAGGTGGCGCAGCAACTCGGGATCCTGCACCGCGCTCACGCCGTGCCCGATCCGTTCGGCGCGCAGATCGTGCACCGCGGCCCAGATCTCGCTAGGCGGCGTCGTCTCACCGGCGTGGGGCACCATGTGCAGCCCGGCGTCGCGCGCCATCGCGAACGCCTCTCGGAATTTCGCCCGCGGCGAGTCCGACTCGAACCCGCCCAGCCCGAACCCGACCAGCCCCTCAGACCGGTACTCGGACGCGAACCGCGCACTCGTCATGCCCCAGTCGCGGTCCCAGATGCCAGGGATGTCGAAGATCCACTGCAGCGCCACGCCGTGCACGGCGAGCGCTTCCTCGCGGCCCGCCGCCAGTGCTTCGACGAGTTCATCGGGGGCGATGCCGGCCCGCAGATGACTCGTCGCGCTGATAGTCAGCTCTGCATATCGGATATTGGTTCGCGCCGCGTCGCGGGCGTATCCGACGACGAGAGTGCGGACGTCCTCGCCGGTCGTGACGAGGTCATTGACGACGCCGTACACGTTGATGAAATGCCGGAAGTCCGTGAACTCGTAGAACTTGCGCAACGTGGCCTCGTCGGTCGGCACCGGCCCGCCGGGGTGATTACGCGCGAGTGCGAGAACCGTGTCGAGAGAGGCCGCGCCCACGAGGTGGACGTGCAGCTCGGCCTTCGGCAGTGCGTGGACGAAGTCGGAAATGTGCACGGCCCATGCTCTCAGGTCAAGAGCCGTTCGACGGGTGACATGTCTTGCAGTCAAGGGGAAGGGTGCAGGGCGAATCCCTGTACCTGGCCTTGCATTGGGGGTGCCTCGTGAGGGGCGCACGAAGAGTCGCACTGCTGACAGCGGTGCTTGTCCTGCCATTCCTGCCGACGACCGCCCAAGCCGCCGAGGGACCGGTGTTCAAGGACGGCGAGGCGCAACCCGTCTTCGACCCGAAGGACGTGGTGAAGGAGAGCCTCTGGGTCCGGGCTCCGGTCGACAGCGACCGCGACGGCAAGGACGACGAGGTCTACACCGAGGTCGTCCGTCCGCGCGCCACCGAACGCGGCCTCAAGGTCCCGGTCGTCTACATGGTCAGCCCGTACTTCTCGGGCGGCAACGACGTCGCGAACCACAACGTCGACGTCGAGCTGTACGTGCCCGACAAGCGCGACGGCCGTTTGCTGAAAGCCTCCTCCGACGAACGCGTCACCGCGGCCCTCGGCCCGAACCCGATCACGTCGGCCCGTTACGAGGCCTACTTCATCGCGCGCGGGTACGCCGTCGTCTACGCGGAATCGCTCGGCACCGGCAAGTCAACGGGCTGTCCGACGACGGGCGACGTCAACGAGACGATCGGTGCGCGTGTCGTCGTCGACTGGCTCAACGGTCGTGCGTCCGCGCGGACGGCAACGGGCGAAGCCATCAAGGCGTCGTGGTCGACCGGAAAGACCGGCATGATGGGCGTCTCCTACAACGGAACGCTGCCCAACGCCGTCGCTTCCACGGGTGTGCGCGGTCTGGAAGCCATCGTGCCTATCGCGGCGATCTCCAGCTGGTACGACTACTACCGCGCCGACGGTGCCGTGGTCGCGCCTGGCACGTTCCAGGGCGAGGACGCCGACGTGCTCGCCGAGTACGTCTACACGCGCGCGGACAGGGAAATCTGCAAGCCGATCATCGCCGAGATCGCCAAGGACCAGGACCGCATCACCGGTGACTACAACAGGTTCTGGGACAAGCGGAACTACCTGAACGACGTCGGCAAGGTCCGCGCGGCCGTGCTCGCGGTGCACGGGCTCAACGACTCCAACGTCAAGATGACGCACGTCGAGCAGTGGTACTCGGCGTTGAAGAAGGTCGGTGTGCCGCACAAGATCTGGCTGCACCAGTCCGGGCACACGGACCCCGACACGCTGCGTTCGGTGGAGTGGCGGCGCACGCTGAACCGCTGGTTCACGCAGTACCTGTGGGGTCACCGCAACGGCATCGACAAGGAGCCGCGCGCGACGCTGCAGCGCGAGGACAAGACGTGGGTCGACGAGAAGGACTGGCCGGCTCCCGGCACGTCCGACGTGCGGCTGCGGCTGTCCCCCGGTGGTTCGGCGAAGGGCGGTCTCGGAATCCGGCCTGGTCACGGCGTGGAGAAGCTGACCGACGACGCGACGAAGACGGCGGAGTCGTTGATCGACCAGGCGTCCTCGCCCAACCGGCTGTCGTACGCCACGGAGCCGACGCAGAAGCCGGTGCGGCTGTCCGGAAAGTCGACCGCGCACCTGCGGATCGCCTTCGACAGGCCCGCGGCGAACGTGACGACGCTGCTCGTCGACCGGGCCCCGGACGGCAAGTCATACGTCATCACCCGCGGTTCGACCGATCCGCAGAACCGGGAGCGGCCGGACAGGACGTCGCCGATCAAGCCGGGCAAGTTCTACGACGTCGACGTGCCGATCGTGCCGGACGACTACGTTCTGCCGGCCGGGCACCGGCTCGAGTTCGTGCTGATCTCCAGCGACTACGACTACACGCTGCGCCCGAAGCCGGGTGCGGGCCTTTCGCTGGACCTCGCCTGCACGTCGGTCGAGCTGCCGGTCGTCGGTGGCTGGCGCGCGGTGTTCCAGGCGTTCTGACCGTGATGCCGCGCTTCGGTTGCTGATCGCCTGGGAACCGAAGCGCGGCAACCTACCACCCACCCCCGACAAAACCCCGCTCCCGAGCGGCCCAAGATCTCAACCTGTCCACAACCGCTGAGTTGTCCACAACCTCCCGTCCACCCCGGCTTCCCACCCGTCCCCACCCACCACAGTGGGCCCATGCCCACAACCCTCCCGAAACCGATCCGAGTCCGCGGCGCCGGCGACCTCTACGCCGCGATCCCGCACCTGATGGGGTTCCACCCGGCCGACTCGCTCGTCGTGCTGGTGCTCAAGGACAACGTGATCAGCATGACCATGCGGGTCGATCTGCCGCGTGCACGACATAGAGGAATGCTTGCAGCACAACTGGAAGCGCCGCTGCTCGAACACGAAGCGACCGAGGTGATCGTCGCGGTCGTGTGCCCGCCGTCCGAGCACATGCCCGAGCAACTGCCGCACGAACCACTGGTGGCCGCGCTCAGGAACAAACTGGGCGGCGCGGGCATCGAGGTCATCGAGGCCGTGTGGCTGCCGTCGTGCCAGAAGGACGCACCATGGCTCTGCTACCTCGACATCGACTGCTACGGAACGCTTCCGGACCCCCAAGCGTCCGCTGTCGCCGCCGCGTCAGCGCACGAGGGCCAGGTGACATTCGACTCGCGCGCGGCCATGGCCGCGATCGCCGCGCTCGACCCACCCGAGGCGCTGGAACGCAGATCCGCCTTGCTCGACGAGCTCATGACGAGTTCCAGCGAACCTGATCCGGGTCTCGAACTGCACCGGGTGCGCGACGCGATCGACGCCGTGGCGGACCGCAAAGGACCGTTGCCGGACGCGGAGATCGTCGCCTTGGCCAGAGCCTTGGCCATGCCCGAGGTGCGGGACGCGAGCATGGCGTTCGCGGCCCAGGCCAGGTCCAGACTGGCCGAACGCCTGTGGCTCGAGCTCACCAGGTCGTGCCCGGCCCCGGAACGCGCGGAGCCCGCGTGCCTGCTCGCGTTCTACGCCTACCAGCGCGGTGACGGCGGGATCGCGTCCATCGCACTCGACGCCGCCGAGGACGCATGTCCCGGGCACGTGCTGACCAAACTCCTGCGTAGCGCTGTCAGTGCCGCGTTCCCGCCGGCGGAGATGCGGGCGCTGTCCAAGGAATACGCCGACAACGCCCGCAGATTGCTCCGCAGCTGCGTTCAGAGCAGTTCCGGCCGCTCCCAGTCCTGATCCAGGACGTGCTCGGCTAGGAAAGCCCACACCGTCTCGTACCAGACTCGAGAGTTCCCGGGGGTGAGGATCCAGTGGTTTTCGGTTGGGAAGTAAAGGTATTTCGCATTGACCCCGTGTCGGACGAGGTCGAAGTACAGCCGATGCCCCTCGCCGATGGGAACCCGGTAGTCCTTGTCCCCGTGGATCACGAGCATCGGGGTCTTGATGTCCGCGACCCGCAGGTGCGGGGAATTGGCCCGGATCCGCTCCGGCCGGGTGAGGGGGTCGCCCATCTCCCGCATCCAGAAGTAGGAGCTGTCGGTGCCGCCGGAGAACGCGTCGAGGTGCCACAACGAAGCGTGGGTGACGATCGCGCGGAACCTGTCCGTCTGGGTGGCGATCCAGTTGGCCATGTAGCCGCCGAACGACCCGCCCATCGCCGCGGTCCGGGAGGCGTCGATGTCAGCCCGCTCGACCGCGGCGTCCGTGATGGCCATGAGGTCGGTGTAGGGCTCGGCACCCCAGCGCCCCCAGCCGGCCTCGATGAAGTCCGGTCCGTACCCGGTGGACAAGGCGGGGTCGGGCAGCAGGATGGCGTAGCCCTGGGCGGCCATCAGCCACGGGTTCCAGCGCCAGGTCCAGCCGTTCCAGCTCATGACCGGACCGCCGTGAACCCACAGCACCAGCGGGGCGGGGGAGTCGGCGGAGGCACCTTCCGGCAGCACCAGCCAGGAGCGGACGGTCCTGCCGTCGGCGACGACCGTGGAGATCTCCGTGAGAGTGCCGGGCACCGAGGCGATGGCGCCGGGCGCACGCAGCCGTTCTGGGTCCTGGTCGGCTCCGGTGGTGGCGAACCGCACGGGCTGTGGCGGATGGTCGACCGAGTTGCGCAGTGCGTACAACGTCTTGCTGTCCGGGCTCACGACCACGTCGCTGTAGTAACCCGAGATCGTGAGCTTCGTGATCTCGCCGGTGGTGAGGTCCAGTCGCCACACGGGCTGGTGCCCGAGGTGGCTCGCGGTGAAGAAGACCGCGGACCCGTCCGGGCTCACCACCGGGTGGTCCGGCTCCTCCTGGAAGCCGGGCGCCAGTGGCGTGATCGACTCGTCGGCCAGGTCGATGCGCACCAGGTCGCGCCGGTACGGGGTGTCCGCTGTGGACTCGCGGAACCGGATGGCGATCACGGCGGCGCCGTCGGGCGTGAAAGCGGCGTCGAAGAAGGAGAAACCCACCTCGGAGGCGATAGCGCGCGACGAGCTGCCGTCCGTGGCCACGAGCCGCAGTTCGGTCCTGCGGCCGTAGGAGGCGCTGACGTCGACGCCGTGGCCGTGGACGGCCCACTTCCCGTCCGGGCTGAGCGCGATGTCCTCGTCGCTGAACCTGCTTTCGGCGTCCTCGCTGAGGGTGGTGACCTTCTCGGTGGCGACGTCCGTGAGAGGAGCCGCGAACAGGCGCGGGTAGCTGGGGCCGAGGTCCGAGTCCCAGTACCTGATCGGGTACGACTCGTGCAGGATCGCCGTCACGCCGGCGTCCTCGCGAGCTTTGCGCTTGGCGTCGTCCTGGTCGCCGAACTCCGTGAAGCGGTACGCCGACGATGTGAACAGCACCGTCTCGCCCGCGATGCGGACCTGACCGACTCCGCCTCCCGGCCGCAGGACCTCGGCGGCCTCACCGCGGAGCGGCAGACGCCACAGCGCCTTCTTCTCCTTGGTCTCGCCCGGCTTCGCGAGCGGGTCCGGGCGCGCCGACAGGAACAACAGCGACCCGTCCGGTGCGAAGACGGGGGAGGAGTCCCCCTTGGCGGAACGGGTGAGCCGCGCGGCGTCCCGTTCGCCGGTGGGGTCGACCTCCCAGAGAGCGCCCTGCCACGTCTTGCCGTCGGGGGCGAGCGTGGAGACGACGGTGACGAGCCGCGTGCCGTCCGGGGACAGCGCGAGCGACGTGAGCCTCGGTGTGGCGTTGTAGCTCTCGAAGGAGGCGAAGTCGGTCATCCCGGATCAGGCTCCGTGCCGGGCGCGGGTGAACTCCCACGCGTCGCGGACGATGCCGGTGAGGTCGGCTCGCTCGGGCTTCCAGCCCAGCTCCGTGCGGGCCCGCTCGGCGGAGGCGACGAGGACGGCCGGGTCGCCGGCGCGCCTGGGGGCGACGACGGCGGGGATCGGGTGGCCGGTGACCTCCCGGCAGGTGTCGATGACCTGCTTCACGGAGAAGCCGGTGCCGTTGCCGAGGTTGTAGATCCGGTGCTCGCCGGGGGTGGCGTGCTCGAGCGCCAGGAGGTGAGCGTCGGCGAGGTCCGTGACGTGGATGTAGTCGCGGATGCAGGTGCCGTCCTCGGTGGGCCAGTCCTCGCCGAAGATCGAGATGTGCTCCCGTTGCCCCAGCGCGACCTGCAGGACGAGCGGGATGAGGTGCGTCTCGGTCGCGTGACGCTCGCCGATGCTGCCGTAGGCGCCGGCGACGTTGAAGTACCGCAGGCTCGTCGCCGCCAGGCCGTGCGCGGCGGCGTACGACGTGATCGCGTGGTCGATGGCCAGCTTGGTGGCGCCGTAGGTGTTGGTGGGCGCGGTCGGCGCGGTCTCGGGGATCGGCACCTCCCGCGGCTCGCCGTACGTCGCGGCAGTCGAGGAGAAGACGAGCTTCGGCGTGCCGTGATCCTTCATCGCATCGAGCAGATGAATCGCAGTAAGGACGTTGCCCGTCCAATACTTGCCGGGGTTCTGCATGGACTCGCCCACGAGGGACTTCGCCGCAAAGTGCAGGACGCCGTCGAACCCTTCTGCGAGGACGTCACCGATCACCTCGGCGATGTCGCCCTGGATGAAGCGCGCTCCCGCGGGGACGGCGTCCTCGTGCCCGGTGGAGAGATCGTCGAGGACGACGACTTCATGTCCGGCTTCGAGCAGCCTGGCAGCGCACACGCTGCCGACGTATCCGGCCCCGCCCGTGACGAGCAGCTTCACCACAGTCCTCGCATTCCTGGTCAAGATGGTCGGTCGCTACCGGTCCCTGCCCGCGCCCGCGGACGGGACCGCCGTGAAGAGCCTCGGCCGCGCGAGCGAGCGCGAGGCAAAGCCGGCGAGCACCCGGCGTTCGACCTCGTCGCTTCGCTCGACTGGTACGAGAGCGATCGCCGAGCCGCCGAAGCCGCCGCCGATCATGCGGGCGCCGAGCGCCCCGGCCGCCATCGCGGAGTCGACGGCGACGTCGAGCTCCAGGCAGGAGACCCGGTAGTCGTCCCGCAGGCTCGCGTGCGAAGCGGAGACGAGGGGGCCGATGTCGGCGAGCCTGCCCGCGCGGAGCAGCTCGACGGTGCGCAGGACCCTGTCGTTCTCGGTCACGACGTGCCGCACCAGCGGACGCAGCTCTTCGGGCAGCCGGACGAGCGTGTCGTCGAGTTCGGCGATGTCGACGTCGCGCAGCGCGGAGACACCGAGGATGTCCGCGGCGCGCTCGCAGCCGGCCCGCCGGGCGCCGTAGCCGCCGTCGACGTGGGAGTGGCTGGCGCGGGTGTCGACGACCAGCACCTCGAGCCCGCTGGCAGCCGCGTCGAACGGGATCTGTTCCGACTTGCCGGAGCGCACGTCGTAAAACAGGGCGTGCGCCTCGACACAGCACAGCGATGCCGTCTGATCCAGGATGCCTGTCGGCGCGCCGACGAAGTCGTTCTCGGAGTGCTGTACCCAGCGAGCGATGTCGGGCCGCTCGGCGTCGACGCCGGCGAGCCCCAGCAGGGCGAGGGCGACGGCGCACTCCAGAGCGTGCGAGGAGGAGAGACCGGCCCCGGCGGGCACGTCGCCCGCGAGGACGAGGTCCGCCCCGCCGCCGACGTCGATCCCCTGCTCGCGCAGGGCCCAGGCGACGCCACTGGGGTACGCGGCCCACCCCTTGACGGTGCCCGGGACTAGGTCGGCGACCACGGCCGGGTCCGCGTCCTGCACCCCGCCGTCGTCGCCGAGCGTGCTGACGGTCAGCACGCCGTCGGCACGGGACGACGCCGCGACCGCGATGCGGTGGGGCAAAGCGAACGGCAGTACATAGCCGTCGTTGTAGTCGGTGTGCTCACCGATGAGGTTGACGCGGCCCGGTGCCGACCAGACCCCTTCGGGAGTGCGCCCATGCAGGCGCTGGAACGCCTCGGCCGCCTTCTCCGCCGGCGCGGACGCCTGGGTCACCGGGCGAGCACCAGGACGGCGTGGGCGACCGCGGGGTCGAGTTCTGCCACGTTGCCGTTGCCGCCGCGCACCTGGACGACCTTGGCGCCACCGAGCGCCTCGACCTGCACGGTGCCGCCCGGCACCACGCCGGCGTCCTTCAGTTCGGCCATGAGGTCCGGGTCGAGCTGCACGTGTTCGGCGATGCGGCGCACCTCGACGCGGCCACCGCCGCGTCGGGCCACCTCGTCCACGCGCACCAGGTCCGCCTCGGCGGGCGGGGCGGGCTCGCCGTCACCCAGCTTGTCGAGGCCGGGGATCGGATTGCCGTAGGGCGAGGTGGTCGGGTTGCCGAGCAGCTTGATGAGCTTGCGTTCGACCGCCTCGCTCATCACGTGCTCCCAGCGGCATGCCTCGCTGTGCACGTGCTCCCACTCGAGCCCGATGATGTCCACGAGGAGGCGCTCGGCGAGCCTGTGCTTGCGCATGACGGCGATCGCGAGGTTGCGGCCCTGCTCGGTGAGCTCGAGGTGGCGGTCCTCCGCCACGACGACCAGGCCGTCGCGCTCCATGCGGCCGACGGTCTGGCTCACCGTCGGTCCACTTTGGCCGAGACGCTCCGCGATGCGGGCGCGCAGAGGCACGACGCCCTCTTCTTCGAGCTCGTAGATCGTGCGGAGATACATCTCCGTGGTGTCGATGAGGTCGTTCACACCCGCTCCCCTTCGTATGGTGTCGATGGTAGTCGTGCCGGGGGACACAGGTGTCCGCGCGGGTGCAGGATGTGAGTCGTGCATCCCTTGATCACTCCTGAGGCCCTCTCCGACGCGCTGAGTGCGCGGCCGGCCACCGTCGTGCTGGACGTCCGGTGGCGTCTCGGTGGACCACCCGGACGCCAAGACTACGAGGTCAGCCACGTGCCCGGCGCGGTGTACGTCGATCTGGACACCGAGCTGTCCTCCCCGCCGGGCGTTGGGGGCAGGCATCCGCTGCCAGATCCGGAGCTGTTGCAGGAGGTGCTGCGCCGCGCGGGCGTGCGCGAGGGCGGGCGGGTCGTGGCGTACGACGCGGGGGATGGCTCGGTCGCCGCGCGGGTCTGGTGGCTGCTGCGGTGGGCGGGCTATGGCGAGGTCGCGGTGCTGGACGGCGGGTTCGCCGCGTGGGAGGCGGCGGGCTTGCCGGTGACGGCGGATGTGCCTGTGCCCCTAACGGGTGATGCCGCCGGGGACGTGGTGGTGCGGCCGGGGCAGATGCCCGTCCTGGAAGCGGACGAGGCGGCGGCGCTCGCGCAGGAGGGCGTGCTGCTCGACGCGCGGGCGGCAGCGCGCTACCGCGGCGAGACCGAGCCGGTGGACCCCAAGGCCGGGCACATTCCGGGTGCGCTCAACGCGCCTACGACTGGGCACGTGGGCGCTGATGGGCGGTGGCTTGGCGCGGCCGAGCTGGCACGGCGGTTCGAGGGCATCGGCGTGTCGGGCGACGGGCCTGTTGGCGCCTACTGCGGGTCTGGTGTGACCGCTTCGTCCGTCGTGCTGGCGCTGGAGGTTGCCGGGATCACGTCGGCCGAGAAGCCGGCGGCGTTGTATGCCGGGTCGTGGTCCAACTGGTGCGCGTTGGACCGGGAGGTCGCGACCGGAGGCTGACCCGACCAGCGGCTGATGCGACTGGCGATGGGCGGCTTGCCGGTCGTGTCTGGTGGCGTGGTCAGGCCTTGGGGATGCGGTCGAAGCCTTGGGTGGCGAGTTTCAGGGCTGCGGCGCAGGTGTCCAAGTCGTCGATTGCCAGGACGCTGACCGAGAAGGCCGAGGTGATGGCTGACGGGTCGTCGGTCAGCATCACGGTCACCTGGCAGTCCTCTTTGGAGGCGCTCACCTGCCAGGCGGTGTTGCCGCCGATCTCGATCTGCTTCTTCTCGCCGTCCTGGTCCGCCACGTCGGGGACCGTGACCATCTGGGTGATGACGGTCGAGGGGCCGGTGGTGGTGTGGATGCAGCCGCCGTCGGCTGAGGACTTGCCGCCGGTGGCGGCTTCGATGTCCGCGGCTTTGAGCACGCCGCAAGTTTCGAGGCCGGTGGTCTTCTTCTTGGTGGTGATCTTGACGTCGCTCTGTTGTTTGGGGGTGGTGGGGTCCGCCGGCTTGGAGGCCGAGGTGCTGCTGGAGGGCTTCTTCGAGGTCGAGGGTGGGGTGGCTGGGGCCTCGGCTGCGTTGGGGTCGGCTGTGGCTGAGCCCTTGACCTGTTCGCTGCAGCCTGTGAGGGCGGCTAGGGGCAGGATCAGCGCTAGGAGGATGGCCGCTGGTCGCAGGTGCATGTCGCCTCTGACCCCTGTTCGGTGGGAATGGTTCCGCGTGGGCGTGAGCCGGAGAGTGTGCCGAAGGGTGCGACTGTAGGCGGCGTTCGGGGCTGGGGTGTGGGGGCAGGCGGGGTGGCGGCCAAGACGTGATCACCCGTTGGGCCGATCGGTGGGTAGGTTGCTGGCCATGGGTAAGCCAGCCGCTGTTGTCTGGGATCGGTCTTTCCTGGGGTACGACCTCGGTGGCGACCATCCGCTGAATCCTGTTCGGCTCGACCTGACGGTGAGGCTCGCCACGGCGCTCGGGGTGCTCGAGGGTGTTGAGTTGCGGGTGCCGCAGGCGGCCAGCGACGAAGAGATCGAGCTGGTGCATCGGCCTGGCTATTTGAGCGCTGTGCAGGCGGCGCCGACGGCGGGGTGGGATGTCGGGCACGGGCTGGGGACGCCGGACAACCCGGTGTTCGAGCGGATGCACGAGGCTTCGGCGTTGGTGGTCGGTGGGTCGTTGGCGGCGGCTCGGGCCATTGCGTCGGGTGAGGCGGATCGGGCGGTCAACATCGCTGGTGGGTTGCACCACGCGATGCCGGACAGTGCGGCTGGGTTCTGCGTTTACAACGACTGTGCGGTGGCCATTGAGTGGTTGTTGCGCAACGGGGTGGAGCGCATCGCGTACGTGGATGTCGACGTGCATCACGGGGACGGGGTGCAGACGGCGTTCTGGGACGACCCGCGGGTGTTGACGGTGTCGTTGCATCAGCATCCGATGAGCCTGTGGCCGGGGACCGGGTGGGCCGGCGAGGTCGGTGGCAAGGGGGTCGAGGGGAGTGCGGTCAACGTCGCGCTGCCCGCGGGGACGAAGGACGGGGCGTGGTTGCGGGCGTTTCACGCGACGGTGCCGGCGTTGGTGAAGGCGTTCCGGCCGCAGGTGCTGGTCACGCAATGCGGTGTGGACACGCACAAGGAGGATCCGCTCGCGGACCTGGCGTTGAGCGTGGACGGGCATCGGGCGATCTATCAGGCGTTCCGGGAGTTGGTGAACGAGCACGGGTTCAAGTGGCTGGCGCTCGGGGGTGGCGGGTACGAGCTGCTCAGGGTCGTGCCGCGGTCGTGGACGCACCTGCTGGCGACGGTGCTGGACCGCGATGTGGACCCGAACAGGCCGTTGCCCGCTGACTGGGTCGCGCATGCGACACGCCTCGCACCCGGGTGGCCCTTGCCTGCGTCGATGACCGATGAGTGCGACCCTGTGCACCAGCCGTGGGGCGGCGACACGGAGGAGCCGGTGGACAAGGCGATCCGCGACACGCGTCGTGCGGTGTTCCCGTTGCACGGACTTGATCCCGACGACCCCAGGGACTGACCCCAGGTGCAAGAAGTTGCGAGAGATCCGTTCGACTTTCCCCGGCAGTGGGAGGCGGACGTCGTCCTCAGCGACGGCGGCACCGTCCACCTGCGACCGATCACGCCGGACGACGCCGAGAGGCTGAGGGAGTTCCACGGGAGGCTGTCCGAGCGGACGCGGTACTTCCGCTACTTCGGGCCCTACCCGCGGATCCCGCAGCGCGACCTCGAGCGGTTCAGCACGGTCGACCACCACGACCGGGTGGCGCTCATCGCGTTGCTCGGCGACGACATCGTCGCGGTCGGCAGGTTCGACCGGCTGCATGAAGGCGAGTCGGCCGAGGTCGCGTTCGTCGTCGAGGACGGCCACCAGGGGCGCGGGCTGGGCAGCATCCTGCTCGAGCACCTCGCGGCGGCCGCGAAGGAGGTCGGGCTCGCGCGGTTCGAGGCCGAGGTGCTCGCGGAGAACGGGCAGATGGTCCGGGTGTTCCGCGACGCCGGCTACCAGGTCAGCAGGGCGTTCGAGGACGGTGTGCTGCACCTCGAGTTCGCGATCGACCCCACCGACGAGTCCGTCGCCGTCGCCAGGGCCCGCGAACAGGCCGCCGAGGCCCGCAGCGTGCACAACCTGCTGCACCCGAGAAGTGTCGCCGTCATCGGCGCGTCCACCGACCCGACCAAGATCGGGCACGCGGTCCTCAAGAACCTCCTCGAAGCCGACTTCAACGGGCCCGTCTACCCGGTCAACGCCGAGCACCGCGCCGTCAGGGGCGTGCGGGCGTATCCGACCGTGCTCGACATCCCCGACGACGTCGACCTCGCCGTCGTCGCCGTCCCCGCGGCCAGCGTCGACGAGGTCATGGACGCGTGCCTGGCCAAAGGCGTGAAGGCGCTCGTCGTCGTCAGCAGTGGCTACGGCGAGACGGGGCCGGACGGGCTGTCAGCCGAACGCAGGCTCGCGGCCGAGGCGAGAGCGCACGGCATGCGCGTCGTCGGTCCCAACGCGCTCGGCGTCATCAACCTCGACCCCAAAGTCAGGCTCAACGCCAGCCTCGCCCCGAAGCTGCCCGCGAGAGGCCGCGCGGGCTTCTTCTGCCAATCCGGCGCCCTGGGCACCGCCATTCTCGCCAACGCCGCCGGATGGGGCCTCGGGCTGTCCACGTTCGTCTCGGCGGGCAACCGCGCCGACGTCTCCGGCAACGACCTCCTGCAGTACTGGGAGACCGACCCCGCGACCGACGTCGTCCTGCTCTACCTGGAGTCCTTCGGCAATCCGCGCAAGTTCGCCAGGCTCGCGCGACGACTCGGCCGCACCAAGCCGATCGTCGCGGTCAAGTCCGGCCGGCACGCCGTCGTCCCCGGCCTCGCCGCCACCGCCGCCAAGGTCGACGAGGCGAGCGTCCAGGCGTTGTTCGAGCAGGCCGGCGTCATCAGGGTCGACTCGCTGGCCCAACTGTTCGACACCGCGCTCCTGCTCGCCCACCAGCCGCTGCCCAGGGGCAAGCGCGTCGCCGTCGTCGGCAACTCCACCGCCATCGGCCTGCTCGCCGCCGACACCCTCCTCGCCCAGGACCTCGACCTCGCGGACGCCCCCGTCGACGTCGGCGCCCAGGCCACGCCGGAGGAGTTCGCGAAGGCCGTCCAGGAAGCCCTCAACCGCCCCGACACCGATGCCCTCGTCGTCGTGTTCGTGCCACCGATCGCAGTCCCCGGCACGGCCTATGCCCGCGCACTCAAGGAAGCCGCGCACGGCACCAAGCCGATCGTCTCCACGTTCCTCGCGGTCGAAGGCATTCCGGACGAGCTCAAAATGCCCGGACGAGGCTCGATTCCCAGCTACGCCAGCCCGGAACGCGCCGTTCTCGCATTGGCCCGCGTCATCCGCTACGCCCGCTGGCGTGCCGCGCCCCAAGGCCACTTCACGCGGCCGGAAGGCATCGACGCCGAGCGAGCCCGATCCATTGTGGACAACACCGAGAGCGAACGACTGCTTGATGACCACAAAGCCGTCGAACTGCTGAACTGCTACGGAATCGACGTCGTCCCGTTCCGCATCGCCCACAGCGCCGAGGAAGCAGCCGAGGCCGCCGACGAACTCGGCTACCCGGTCGCGATGAAAGCCACCACCGAACGCCTCCGCCACCGCACGGACCTCGTCGGCGTCAGACTGGACATCGCGCAACAAGAATCGGTCAAGGCGGCATACCACGACCTCGCCGCCCTGAGTGGCAAACCGGGCGTGTACGTGCAACGCATGGCGCCCAAGGGAGTCAGCTGCGTCCTGGGCCTGCAGGACGACCCGAGCTTCGGCACGCTGGTCTGGTTCGGACTGTCGGGTCTCGTCAGCGACCTCCTCGGCGACCGTGCCTACCGGGCAGTACCCCTCACCGACACCGACGCCGCGGCACTCGTCGCGGCACCGAAAGCCGCACCGCTGCTGACGGGGTACCGCGGCGACGAACCCGCGGACCTGAAAGCACTTCAGGAACTGGTACTCCGTTTGGCGGCACTGGCGGAGGACCTTCCGGAGGTCCGTTCGCTCAAGCTGGAACCCGTTCTAGCTTCTGCCGCAGGTGCTTTCGTCAGCAGCGCGCGCATCGTCATCGGCCCACCACCGTCCCTGCACGACGCCGGTCCGCGCCGCCTGCGCTGATCTGTACGCCTCAACGATTCTGTCGTCTCATTCGCTCCGGGGTATGGACATGCGTCCGATCGCCGCCTAGGTTTCCGGCATCGCCCCGCAGCGTCACCCCGTGATGCGCCGGCGCATGCCCGTGAAACCATGTTGTAAGAGGGACGAATGACGCCGAGAGCACTCCTCCGCCTGCTGGCGACAACAAGTGCGGCCGTGTTGCTCATCTCCTCGTGCGCGAGCGGCGACGAGAACACGATCGCCGGCCGGGCCAGCAAGAACGACCGCCTGACCATCGCCGTCTCGTACGACCAGCCCGGTATGGCGGTGCGCAGACTCGACGGCAGCTACCGCGGGTTCGACGTCGACGTCGCCAAGTTCATCGCGAACGAGTTCGGCGTCAAAGAGCAGAACATCACCTGGAGAGAAGCGCAGCCCGGCAACCGGGAGACGCTCCTGACCAGCGGCGAGGCCGATCTCGTGGTCTCCACCTACTCGATCACGGACAAGCGCAAGGAACTGATCGACTTCGTCGGCCCGTACTTCGTCGCAGGCCAGGACCTGCTGGTGCGCATGAACGAGAACCGCATCGACGGCCCGAAGTCGCTCAACGCCAGCCTTCGCCTGTGCTCCACCGCGGGCTCCACCTCCGCCGCGTACGTGCGCGACCAGTTCGCGAACGACGTGAAGATGGTCGAGTACGCCAAGTTCAGCGACTGCGTGACGGCGCTGCTCGCCCAGAACGTCGACGCCGTCACCACCGACGACGTCCTGCTCGCGGGGTACGCCGCCCAGAACCCCGAGCTGCTGCGGGTCGTCGGCGACCCGTTCAGCAAGGAGGAGTACGGCGTCGGCCTGCACCGCAACGACCCGACCAGCAAGGCCAAGGTCCAGTCGGCGCTGCAGAAGATGATCGACACGGGCGCCTGGCGCAAGTCGCTGGAGGCCAACATCGGATCTTCCGGCTACAAGATCCCCGATCCGCCGAAGCTGGCCCCCTGATCACACAGCGGGTGACGTATGCTCACGCCACGTGAACCGAGTGCCGCCGCACCGCGCTGATCGACCCGTTCGCGCGGGCATCCCAGAACACGGCCGAGTCCCGCGCTACTACGCGGTCAAGGCCGAGCTGTTCGACCTCGTCGAGAACCTCGGCGAAGGTACCGTCCTGCCGTCCGAACGCGAGCTCGCCGAACGGTTCTCCGTCTCGCGCGTCACGCTCCGCCAGGCCGTCAGCGAACTGGTGCTCGAAGGCAAGCTCATCCGCCGCCAGGGCAGCGGCACGTTCGTCGCGCCACCGAAGCTCGTTCAGCCGTTGTCGCTGGTCAGCTACACCGAGGGCATGCGCCGCCAGGGTGTCGAGCCGACCCGCACGGTGATCACGATCGAGGAGCTCAGCGCCGACGACGGGCTCGCCCGCGACCTGATGCTCGAGCCGGGCGACCCGGTCGTGCACCTCGAACGCGTCCTGCTCGCCGACGACGAGCGCATCGGCCTCGAGTCGACGTACCTGAGCAGCCGCCGCTTCCCCGAGCTCAGGGAGAAGCTCGACCCCGCCGGGTCGCTCTACGCGTGCCTCACCGAACGGCTCGGCGTGCGTTTCGCCGAGGCCGAGGAACGCGTCGAGACGGTGCTCGCCACGCCCCGCGAGGCACTGCTGATCGGCACGAACCCCGCGCTGCCGATGCTGCTGCTGCACCGCGTCTCCTACGACGTGGACGGCCACCCGATCGAACGCGCCCGGTCGCTGTACCGAGGCGACAGGTTCAGCTTCGTCGCCCGTTTGCACGCGGATCGTTAGGAACAGAACCAGCCCCGGTAGCGTCTGAGGATCATGGCGCTGGAACCGGAGATCGGGCTCGTCGGCAGGGACGACATCACCGCGTTGGTGGAGTCGTTGGTGGAGCGCCGCAAAAGGCACACGTTGCCGGTGATCGTCGCGTTCGGCCCCGGTGGCAGCGGCAAGACGTCGCTGCTGGACCACGTCCACCGGCGCTACCGCGACGCGCCCGTGGCCAGGGTCGACCTCGACAAGGCCGGTTCCCGCTCGTGCAAGGACATTCTCGACGTCGCCGCCGAGCAGCTGCGCTCCTATCGGCACGCCGAGTTCGGACGTGTGCGGTTACCCCGCTACGACCTCGCCCGGCTGGCGCTGTTCCCGGCCATGGGCGGAGACGTCGGTGACGACCCGCACCACCGCGCGCGTGAGCTCGCCGCGAAGCAGATGACCCGGCTCGTCGCGGTCGCCGACGCCGCCGAGGTCGTCGAGATGCTGCCACCCGCGCAGGGCCTCGGGAAGGTGCTGAGGCCGCTTCTGCTGTGGCTCATCGGACTCGCGGTCGTCGCGCCGCGGCCGTTGCGGTGGTTGCTCGGCGGGCCACGGGTCGCGAGCGCGTTGCGGTGGTTCGAGAACCACGTCGGACGCCCGAAGTTCGATGCCGCGCTCGTGCACATGTGGAGCCTCCACCGGGCCGGCGACACGCTCGCGATCGACCGGCTGCTCGTCGCCGCGTTCCTCGCCGACATCACGGCCGCCTACCGGTTCCGCCGCTACCGCAGGATGAACAGCCTGCTGCTGCTCGACGGCGCCGACCTCCTCGACGGCATCGACTCCTACCTGCCGCCGAAACGCCCACGGCCCGCCGCGCGAGCCACCGACTTCCTGAGCCTGCTCGCCGAACGACGCGTCCAGGAACCGCACGTGCCGCTGCTCGTGATCGCCACCAAGCAGTCCGCGCCGTCCCTGCCAGACTCGACGGTGTTCAAGCCGGTACGTCTCGAACCGTTCACCCTGGCGCAGACGCGGCAGTTCCTCGCCGAGTGGAACCGCGTCCGCAACAGCACGGTCGAGTCCGAGGCGCTCGTCGAGGAACTGCACGAGGTCACGCACGGCCATCCGCTCGCGGTCCGGCTCGCCATCCAACTCGTGCAGTTCGTGTTCGCGCGCGACCAGGTGCTGCCGTCGGTGCGCTCGGTGTTCGACGAACGGCTGCCGGTCGACGAGACCACGACGTTCCAGGACGCCACGGTCGGCGACTACCTGCTTCTCCGTTTCTTCCAACGGATTCCGGGTGCGGAGGAAATGCCCGAACGCGAGGCCGCTCGCGAGATCTTCGCCCGCCTCGCCGCCCCGCGCCTGCTCGACAGGCACGTGATCCGCGCGCTGCTGCCGTCGACCTGGTCGGCGGAGAACATGCGCGGTCTGCTGGCACAGCTCAGCTTCGTGAGCACACAGGGCGACAGCTTCGTGCTGCACCCGTTGTTGCGCGACTTGCTGGCGCGCAGGCTTCGTGAGGTCCCGGAGGGCCAGCCGTTCTCGCACACGAACGTCCACCGGTTGCTGAAAGATCGTTACGACAGCCTCGGGCAACGCGAAGACGCGCTCTATCACGCACTCGCGCTCGGCGAAGTCCACCTCGTCGCGCATCGGCTGCGCCCGCACGTCGACGAACGCAGTGACCGCTGGATCGCCGAGCTCGCGGCCATCGCCGAGGCGCCGATGCCGCCGGGCGAAGGCGAACCGGAGTTCGAGGACCAGCCCATCACGTGGTGGGAACGTCTTCGCACCGGAACGAAACGCAACCTCCACCGCCGCTACGACCGCGTGGTGCGGCCGGAGACCGGTCAGCTGGAGGACGCCGTCATCGCGACCTGGGAACTGCGCTCGCGCAGCCGGATCGTGCGGCCGACGGTCGAGATGTACGACCGGGTGTTGCGCACCCACCAAGATCTTCACGGCGCCGAGGAACGCCTGACCGCCTACCGCACAACGAAACGCGCGCTCGAACACAACACACCAGCGTCGCCACCGGGGCCGTTGCCGCGCTCGTCCACCGTCGCCCGCTTCCCGTACCCGCGACGCTGGCCCGGCCGCAACGCCTTGCGACGCGTGGCCGTCTACCTCGTCGTGACGCTGCTTGTGTTGTACGGAGCGGCTTTCTACCTCCAGACGAGCAACAACTGCCTGCGCTACGGCCTCTACGAGCCAGCCCAGCTCGTCGAGGACCTCTCCGGCAAACGACCGCGTCTGTCCAAGATGGATGGTGTGCAGTGCGTTGGCCTGAGCGAGAAATCGGGCCGGTTCGCCTACGGTGACCCGACGCTGCAGAACAACGACGACGCCGAGGTCGAGGAGCTCGCGAAGCTCATCGCCGAGGAGAACGACCGCGCCGCCAAGGTGAAGGACCGCGACGTCGTCACCATCGTCGTCGCCACGATGCTCAGCTCCACCGAGCGGGTGAAGCGCGACCTGTCCGCCGGGGTGAACGAGCTGCGCGGCGCGTACCTGGCCCAGCGCGACTGGAACCAGCTCGACGGGCTCGGCCGCAACCCGTTGGTGCGTCTCGTTCTCGCGAACTTCGGGGGCGAGTCCAAGTATGCGGAGAAGGTCGCCGACGAGATCCGCAGGTACGCCGAGCGCGACCCGAAGGTGGTCGCCGTGACGGGTCTCGGGCAGAGTCGGGGTACCACGTTGTCGGCGCTGGGCATCCTGGGGCCGTCGAAGGACCACCCGAACGGCATCCCGATGGTCGGGTCGTCGTTGTCGTCGACGAACTTCAGCAACAAGCCCTACTTCTTCCGCGTCGCACCGGCCAACGACCGCCAGGCTCAGGTCGCCGCCCGGATCATCGAGCGCACCGAAGCGTTGCGGGGTCGTCCACTGCACCTCTTGCAGAGCACCGGGGACGAGTACAGCTCGGATCTCGCGGAGGGGTTCGTGGACGTGCTCAGTCCGGAAGTGCACAACTACGACGAGACAGCGAACACGGTGGCTGCGCAGCTCGGCAAACTGGTGGCGGACATCTGCCAGAAATCACCGAACGCGCTCATCCTCTACACCGGCCGCACGGCGGAGGTCGGCGGGCTGCTCACCGAGCTGAGCCACAGCAACTGCACCGACCCGGTCGTGTTCGGCGGGGACGACCTCACCCAGCTCGAGACGACGAACTACACCGATCTGGAAGACATCAAACGATTCGCCGACGGCAGGCTCTACTTCACGACGTTCGCGTGGACTCCCGGCCGTGAGCCGATTCCCCAGCCGACGCAACAGTTCTTCACCACGTACGAGGGCGCGCAGAAGCGACATGCGAGGAAGGCTTTTCTTTCGGGCCCCAACGGACACATTCTTCTTGCTTATGACGCCGTCAGCGTCGTCGCGCGTTCAACTGCTGTTGGGGCGTCACGAGAAGACGTTTTCGAGCGGCTGCGCACTTTGAGTGACTTCCCCGGCGCGTCCGGGAGGCTGACGTTCGCCCGCCCCGGCGCCAGCGGCCTGTCCGGCGCGGACCCGGCCGACAAGCTGGTCGTGGGCCAGATCGTCAAGCTGGACAACGGGTTTCTCGTGTCTCGATACGTCACGCACGAGGGCGCGTAGCGGTTCGGCGAAGTGACTGCGGGTCACCGGACCTCGTTTGCGCGCAGGAAGATACCGCCCGTTCGCACTCGTTTCCCGCTCAAGTCGCGGAGGTACTGTTGGTAGTACGAACTCAGGATGTCCGCAAGGGTGCGGAGGAGCGGGGGTGTGCCGTGTCCTTCAAGGCGGAGTTCCTCGCTGAACTCGAGGACTGCCTGCGCGGCTACGGCGCGGTCCCGGTCAGCAATCACGACGCACTCGCGTTGTTCATCGAGTTCGTGCGTGCTCTTCCGGAGAGCGACCAGAGGCTTCGCTGCCTCGAAGGCGTCGACCAGGGTTCCGGGTCGTTCTGGAACAACCCGGCGGTGTGGTGGGAGCAGGTGCCGCGGTTCGGGGCGGGCCTTGCGCGATGCGGGTCGGCGGAGTGCCGCAAGTTGCTGGACGACATGCTCGACGAGGCCATCAGCGACGAGATCGACGTGCTGGAGATGGAAATTCGCGAGCTGCCCAGTTAGGCGAGCTGCTCACTTAGAACATGCCTGCCGGCGCCGCCACCTGTTACGGCCACGGCGCCGGGGCTTCAACACCTATTTGACGGCAACGAGCGACTTGAACAATTCCCGATAGCGGTGGAGAGCCAGTCGCAGGTCCTCGGTCTGTGGATCACCGTTTCCCTCGAGCTGCTTCGCCAGTGAACGGTGACGGGTGGTGAGCTCCTCGATCGCCCGCGTCACGAGGTCGTCTGCCTTGCGCACGGCCGCTTTCGGGTCGTCGACGAACTCGTACTGGACGTTCTGCCACTCGTCCTCGAGCCTGCTGGACTGCCGCTGGTCGGTCCGCTGCTGCTCGGTCCGCTGGTGCTCGCCGCGCTGGTACTCGCTGCGCTCAGCCCGCTGTTCGTTGCGCTGCTCCGCACGGTTTTCGTCGCGCTGCTCAAGGCGCTGCTCGGCACGCGGATCGTTGCGCTGTTCGGCGCGCGGGTCAGTGCGCTGCTCGGCACGCGGGTCGTTGCGCTGCTCGGTGCGCTGGGCCTGCTGCTGAGGCAAGCGGTCCGTCTGCGGCGTGCGCTCTTCCGCCTGCCGCTCAGTCTGCTGCGGCCGGGCCGGGGTCGGCGTGGGAACCGCTGCGTGGGTGGGTGTCTCAGACATCCGTCTTCTCCTTCCGCACGGTTTCACGGTCCTTGTGCGGAGCCGCACCGTGTTCGAGCAGATCGGTGAACAGCTCGCGGTAATGCACCATCGCGGTGCGCAGGTCCTCGGTGCTCGCCTCGCCGATCTCCTGGCGTTCGGAGATGTCGTGCGCCTTGCGGTAGTGCTCGAGAGTCCGAGCGTGTTCCACCGACAGGACGCTCAGCTGCGCCTCGTAACCCTCTGTGGGGTAGCCGCGCTCGGACATCAGATCGGTGACCAGGCGGTCGGCGTCCGCGATCGCGGTGTCCGGCGAGTCGACGAACTTCGCCTGCACGTTCGCCCAGTGCCGTCGGTAACTCTCCTGCGCCGTATCGGAAAGCGGCTTCAGGTCGAACTCGCTGTGACGGTGTTCCCGCTCGGCGAGCTCCTTCTCCGCGGCCGTTCTGCTGTCACTGTCAGAGACCGCGCGGTCGTACTCAGGGCCGAAGCGGTCGCGCAGCTTCTTGCGCTGCATGGCGGGCCTCAGCACGAACGCGAGGACCACCAGCACCACGAGGACCGCGACCACCAGGCCGATGATGGCGCCCGTAGACATGGAAAACCTCCAAGACAGGCAAACTTCTCTGCTGTCCTGGAGGCTTCCCACTGCGCTCAAGAGAAAACATCAACCCTTGATACAAACCACCTGCTTGAGCTTGGCGACGATCTCGACGAGGTCGGACTGGTTCGCCATGACGGTGTCGATGTCCTTGTAGGCGCCCGGAATCTCGTCCACCACACCGGAGTCCTTGCGGCACTCGACACCACTTGTCTGGTCGGCGAGATCCTGCGTGGTGAAGGTCTTGCGGGCCTTGTTGCGCGACATCCTCCGGCCGGCGCCGTGCGACGCCGACTCGAACGAGTCCGGGTTCCCGAGACCGCGCACGATGTACGAGCCGGTGCCCATCGAGCCCGGGATGATGCCCAGCTCGCCGCGTCCGGCCCGGATCGCGCCCTTGCGGGTCACCAGCACGTCCTCACCGAAGTGCGTCTCCTCGGCCACGTAGTTGTGGTGGCACGAGATCGGCTCCTCGAACAGGACGTGCGGGAAGTCGGCGCGCAGCACGTCGCAGACCAAACGCAGCATGACCGAGCGGTTACGCCGCGCGTAGTCCTGCGCCCAGTACAGGTCGTGCCGGTACGCCGCCATCTCCGGCGTGCCCGCGAGGAACACGGCGAGGTCCGGGTCCGGCAGCTCGGCGTTGTGCGCGAGCGTGCGCGCCACCGAGATGTGGTGCTGCGCAAGCTCGTTGCCGATCCCGCGCGACCCGGAGTGCAGCATGACCCACACGTTCTGGTCGGTGTCCAGGCAGACCTCGAGGAAGTGGTTCCCGCCGCCGAGAGTGCCCATCTGGTGCAACGCCTTGTCAGCACGCGCCTTCACGGCGGGCGTCAGGTCGTCGAACTTCCTCCAGAACGGGGCCCAGTCGGACGCGTCCCTGTCGGTGAACGCGGTCGCCTTGTGCTGACCGAAGCCGACGGGGATCTTGGCCTCCATGCGCGACCGCAGCCCGCGCAGAGTCGCCGGAAGGTCGCCGGCCGTGAGCGAGGTGCGGACGGCGGTCATGCCGCAGCCGATGTCCACGCCGACGGCCGCGGGGGAGACGGCGTCGCGCAACGCGATCACCGATCCCACCGTGGCGCCCTTTCCGTAGTGCACGTCCGGCATCACGGCGATGTGCTTGACGGCCCACGGCAGCGCGGAGATGTTCTGAAGCTGTTGCATGGCGAACTCCTCGACCTCGTCCGGTCGAGTCCACATGCGGATGTCCACGTTCTTGCCGCGGACGAGGTTTGCTGCCATGTCCACGAGGTTAAGCCGCGTTTTGTTCGTTCCACAAAGGAGTTTTCTGAGGAGTTTCAAGGGAAGTTGCCTCCGCGCCCACGAACTCCCAGGCGCCCCTGCGGACCTTGGCCCTGCTCATGTCGCCGCCGAGGTTCGTGACGAACGCGCGCACCGTCGGGAGGTCGTTGACGTCCGCGATGAGGATCGCCTTGTTCTGCAGCGTGACGCTGCCGCCGCCGAGCTTCTCCCGCGCGACCGCGTCCTTGAGGAGGCCTTCGCGGACCTGCGTTGCGGTGATGCCGTCGACCTCGACCTGGACGGCGTCGACCTTCGGCGAGTTCGCGGGCAGGAAGCGGAACGTCAGCACCGACTCCTGCCGGAACTGCTTGCTGATCGTGGAGGCGGTGTGGCGCAGGCTCTCCTCGCCGAGGGTGACGTCGAACTTGCGGGAGCGTTCGAACGTCGTCTGCTGCAGGGTGCTCGACCAGAACACGCCGTCGAGCAGCGTGGAGCGGGTGGTGAGGCCGCCGTTGGCGTGCACGATGCCGCGGACCTCGCGGTCGAACCTGACCAGCTTGTCCTGCAGGCGAGGATCGCCGGGGTCCGTGATGATCGCGGTGTTGTTGGTCGCGAAGATCTCCGGGCACGACAGCGGTGCGCCCGCCGCCGTGCCCGTGGAGACCGTGATCGCCAGTACCGACGTGACTGCCACGAGAAGCTTTCGCATGGGGCACAACGTATTGCTCCTAGGCGCGGTGGGCATACCCAGTTCCGCTGAGTGGGCCGCGGCTCGGGGCCGAGCGGATCTGACAATTCCGCCCGATTCAGGTTCGTGCGCCGGGTGATTGACAGCCGGTTTGAACATGAAAATACTTCAGGCCATGGATCGCGTGTGCGTCATCGGAGCGGGCTCTTCCGGCATCGCCGCCTGTCAGGTGCTCAGCGCCCGCGGCATCGAGTACGACTGCTATGAGACCGGATCCGAGATCGGCGGCAACTGGCGCTATCTCAACGACAACGGCATGTCGTCGGCCTATCGGTCGCTCCACATCAACACCTCGCGGCAGATGATGGAGTTCAAGTCCTTCCCGATGTCCACCCGGCTGCCGGCCTACCCGTCGCACTTCCAGATCGCCGAGTACTTCGACGACTTCGTGAAGCACCACGGGTTCCGCGACCGCATCCGATTCCGGACCGAGGTCGTTTCGGTTTCCGTCGCTTCCGGTGGCTATTCGGTCACCACGCGCGATCGCGACACAGGTGCTGAAACTTCTGTTTCGTACCGTTCGGTCATCGTCGCCAGCGGGCACCACTGGTCGCCGCGTTTGCCCGAACCCGCCTTTCCCGGTTCGTTCGACGGCGAGGAGTTGCACGCGCACTTCTACAAGACGCCGGAACGTTTCGCGGACAAGAAAGTGCTGGTTCTCGGCATCGGGAATTCGGCCTGCGACATCGCGGTCGAGTCGTCCCGCGTCTCTTCCCGGACTTTCCTGGCCATGCGACGCGGCGCGCACATCATGCCCAAGTACCTGTTCGGCATGCCGACCGATCACCTGACGACGTCGCCGCTCGCCCGGTTCGCGCCCGCATGGATGCAGGCGCTGTCCCTGCGGGCGATGCTGCGGCTGTCCCGGGGGAAGCTCTCCTCCTACGGGTTGCCGGAGCCTTCGCACGGGATCCTCGCGGCGCACCCGACCGTGTCCGACGATCTGCTGACCCGGCTCGGGCACGGGGACATCACCGTGAAGCCGAACATCACGCGGCTGGACGGATCCGGGGTCGTCTTCGCGGACGGCAGCCGGGAGGACGTCGACGTCATCGTCTACTGCACCGGCTACAAGGTCGACTTCCCGTTCCTGGACCCCGCCGCGTTCCCTGCCGTGTCCTCCGCGGACAACGAGGTGTCGCTCTACCGGCGGGTCGTGGATCCGGCTCATCCCGGGCTGTACTTCCTCGGGTTGATCCAGCCTCTGGGAGCGATCATGCCGCTGGCCGAGGCCCAGTCGGAGTGGATCGCCGACCTGGTGTCCGGGCGCGCCGTGCTGCCGCCGGTGCCGGAGATGAAGGCGGAGATCACCTCCTACCGGGAGTCGCTGCGGAGCCGGTACGTGAAGTCGAAGCGGCACACGCTGGAGGTCGACTTCCTCGGGTACCAGCGCGAGCTCGCGGAGGAACGCCGAGCCGGCGCCGCACGCCGCTGACACCCCGCCCAACTGATATATCGGCTGGCCCGTTCCCTGTTGTCCCTGCTCAGCGGGGCCTTTGCAATGAGTCTTTTGACGACGCCCGCAAACGTTTTTTGCATCCGGGCGGAGGGAACGGCGGATGGCAACGGGCGGCGGACGGCGGCAACGGCGCGGAAGGCGGCGGGGAAAAGGATCGTGGGCGGGGTGCGGGCTGGGTACGGTCGGCGCGTGCCGAGTGCTCAGGTGATCGTTCTCAACGGCGGGTCCAGCTCCGGCAAGTCGGGGATCGCGCGGTGTCTGCAGGCCGTGCTGCCCGAGGCGTGGCTGGTGATCGGGGTCGACACGTTGATCGACGTGATGCCGCCGCGGTTGCAGCTCGGAGCCGAGGGGATCGGGTTCGCCGACGACGGGGAGGTGACCGTCGGGGCGGAGTTCCGGTTGCTGGAGGACGCCTGGATGGAGGGGGTCGCCGCGATGGTTCGCGCTGGGGCGCGGGTGGTCGTGGACGACGTGTTCCTCGGTGGGGTCGAGTCGCGGCAGCGGTGGGAGAAGGTGTTGCACGGGCTCGAGGTGTTGTGGGTGGGCGTGAGGTGTGACGCCGCTGTCGCCGCGGGCCGGGAGGTCGCCCGCGGCGATCGGGTCGCCGGAATGGCCGCGGTGCAGGCTGAACTGGTGCATCGCGGGATGAGCTACGACGTGGAGGTCGACACCACCCGTACCGAGGCGGTCGAGTGCGCCGAGGTGATCGCCGGGTGGGTCACGAGCGTGGAGGATCGTCGTTAGGGGCGCACGAGCCGCCGCCTTGGGGCCAGCAGGAACGGCCCGCGGCCGCCGGTGACGCGGCAAGAGACGCGACCCGCACGGTCGACAGGATCGTTCCAAGATCCGTATCCAATATATTGCCCAGCGAGATCCAGCGGGCGAACACGCACGGCCACACCTCGCCGGTGGGGGAGATGGCCACGGCACCGTGACCGCAGCGGCCGCACAGCTGGTCAGGCGCGGGTGAAGCGTTTGCGCCGCGGCCCACGCCGCGCAGGCGGTCGACACCGACCGAAGAGACGCCGAGCGACGCGAGTTCGGCCTGGGCGGCGCGTGTGCGCTGGCGGCCGATCGAGTCGGAAGAGCTGACGTCTATGACACCGGCGCGCAGCGGGATGTCGCGGGTCAGGGCCTCGGCGATGTTGGCTCGTGTGCGGGCGTGACTGCCGCGGCGGCCCGTGATGGCCTCGTGCTGGGCGGCGGTGTCGGAGTAGTAGCTCGTCGCCAGGCGGACTCCGGGACGGGAGAAGGCGTCCCAGAGACGCGGGCCGATGTGGACGAGATTGCTGAAGACCTCGACCTCGACTCCGGCGTCCAGAACGTGGCTGACTAACGACGGTAAATCGGGATGCAATGTCGGTTCGCCGCCGATGAACTGAACCGATCGCGCGCCGAGTTCGGCGACGTGGTCGATGACGCGGAACCAATCGGATGTTCGAAGCACGCCCTCTGTACCGAGCGGCCCGGAGTCCGCGTAGCAGTGCGTGCAGCTCAGTTGACATTTGCCGGTGATCTCGAGCCATGCGAAACGCAGGTCGGTCATGTCCCGCTCCCCTGGACGTCGCCGTGCGATGACCATCTTGCCCTGGCGAGTCGCGAATGGAGCTGGAGAATTCGTTTAAACATCGGGCTGCTGTTGGAGTGGTGACATGTTCCCGACACGAATCCGGCGGGCGCCTCGCCGGATTGGTGTGAACCGACCAATCAATCGTCGGTCAGCAGCACTCGCAACACGTGCAGCATCCGTCCACTTCCGATCACCTCCCCTCCGGCGGGCACAGCGGTGAACAGTCGGTCCCGACCATGTCCACCAGGTCCGAACGGAGTCGCGCGAGCCTGTCCATCTCCGCGTCGATCTCGGCGATGTGCCGGCGCAGCAGCTGCTCGGCCGGTTCGCACGGGCACTCGCCGGTGTCGCGCACGGCGAGCAACGACGAGATCTCGCGCAACGTCAGGCCGAGGCGCTGGCAGTCGCGGATGAACAGGATCCGGTCGGCGGCCGACGACGGGTACTGCCGATAACCCGACGCCGTGCGCGGCGGCGGCGCGAGCAGGCCCGCGCGCTCGTAGTACCGGACGGTGTCGGGCCGGACCCCGACCTGACGTGCGAGCTCGGCGACTCTCATGCACCCAACGCTAAACCTGTGAGCGCACTCCAAAGTCAAGTGCGCAAAAAAGCGGGGCTGCCGACGTCACGTCAGCAGCCCCGCCCGCAAAACCGGTCAGTCGACCACGAGCACACCGTCCACACGGCGCGGAATGCCCAGCGGGTTCGCGTCCTGCAGCTCAGGAGGCAGCAACTCGTCCGGCCACGACTGGTACGTCACCGGCGCGATCCACCGGCGGATCGACGTCGCACCCACCGACGTGTGCAGAGGGTTCGTCGTCGACGGCCACGGGCCGCCGTGGTGCTGGCCCCACGCCACCGCGACACCGGTCGGCCACGCGTTGAAGATCAACCGGCCCGCGACGTGCCGCAGGATCTCCGCGATAGCA
This sequence comes from Lentzea sp. NPDC005914, assembly GCF_040629405.1. Classification (NCBI taxonomy): domain Bacteria; kingdom Bacillati; phylum Actinomycetota; class Actinomycetes; order Pseudonocardiales; family Pseudonocardiaceae; genus Lentzea; species Lentzea sp. NPDC005914. The sequence goes on from NZ_JBEXVQ010000008.1 coordinate 255,034, forward strand.
CCGGCCTCCGCGTGGTCCGACTCGGCCGCGTGCACCGTGCCGGTCAGCGTGCCCGGTAGCTTCGCGAGCACCGAGTGCAGCTCCGACGGCTCCGAGTACGTCACGATCAGCGCGGCCGGGCCGAAGTGCTCCTCGGTCAGCTTCTCGAGGTTCTCCTCGAACACCTTCACCGACGTGGAGAACAGCAGCGGCGCCACCGCCCACGCCTCGTCCGGGCGGACACCGGAGGACACCACGGAAGCGAGGTCCGACGCGGCCAGCGCGTCCGTGCCCGCCTTGTAGGAGTCGCACATCCGCTCGTTCAGCATCGCGCCGCCGGACGAAGCCGCGACGGCCTCACCCAACGCCGGCACGATCGACTCCGGCGCGAACACCAGACCGGGGTTCGTGCAGAACTGCCCGACGCCCATCGTCAGCGACTGAGCGAAACCGGCCGCGATGTCCGCGGTGGCCGCACCGGGCAGGATCACCGTCGGGTTCACGCTGCCGAGCTCGCCGTAGAACGGGATCGGGTCCGGCCGGCCCTGCGCCAGGTCGAACAACGCCCGCCCGCCACCGGTCGACCCGGTGAAGCCGACCGCGCGCACCGCCGGGTGCTTCACCAGCGCGACACCGGACTCGGTGCCGAACACGATGCCGAACACACCTTCGGGCGCACCGGCGTCGCGAAGAGCGTCGATCACCACCCGCGCGGTCTCGCGCGACGTCGACGGGTGCGCCGAATGTGCTTTCACCACAACGGAACAACCGGACGCCAGCGCGGAAGCCGTGTCACCACCGGCCACCGAGAACGCGAATGGGAAGTTCGACGCGGAGAACACCGCGACCGTCCCCAGTGGACGGAGAACGCGCCGCAGCACGGGCCGCGGCGGGATGATGTCCGGGTTCGCCGTGTCCAAAGTGGCCTCGACGTAGCTGCCCTCGCGCAACACCTCCGCGAACAACCGCAGCTGGTTCGTCGTGCGCTTCAGCTCGGTCGTCAGCCGCGGCACACCCAGCGCCGTCTCACCGTCGGCCGTCTCGACGAGCAACGACGACTCGGCGTCCAGCGCGTCCGCGACCTTCTCCAGCACGACAGCGCGATCCGCTGCCGGAACGACCGACCACGCCGAGAACGCAGTGGCCGCGGCCGTGGCGATCCGGTCCACCTCGCTGTCGGGGGTCTTCGCAACCGGTTCGCCGAACGGCTCACCGGTGCGCGGGTTGTATCCCTGCACGACGTGGCTCAACGCCCTGCCTCCTTGACTGCCGTGTCGAAATCGGGGCCGCACCAGGCCCCGCCCACGTACTTCGCCGCGTACGACGAGGGATCGAGCTCACCGCCGTGCTGCTCCAGCACGGCGGCCGCGTACTCCTCGGAGTCGTCCTGCGGCTCGTACCCGATCGCGCGGGCCTCGTCCAGCGAGAACCAGCCGCGCTTGTTGTTCGAAACGCCCCACACGATCCGGAATCCCGGCGACGCGACCGAAAGGCACGCCTCGAACAGCCGCGCACCGTCGTCCGGCGACATCCACGTCGACAGCATCCGCACGTCCCGCGGCTTCTCGAAGCACGAGCCGATGCGGACCGCGATCACGTCCATGCCGTAGCGGTCGGCGTAGAGCGAGCCCAACGCCTCCAGCGCCACCTTGGACACACCGTAATAGGTGTCCGGACGCGGGAAGAGGTAATCACCCGCCTCGCCGTTGGCCCGCTCGACGTACCCCACCGCGTGGTTCGAGCTGGCCAGAACGACCCTGCGGACACCGGCGCGCCGGGCGGCTTCCAGCAGCGTGTGCGTGCCGTCGATGTTCACCGTCAGGATCTTGTCCCACGCCTCCTCGAGGCTGTGGCCGCCGAGGTGGATCACGGCGTCGACGTCCTTCATCGCGGCTTCCATCGCGGCCATGTCGGTCACCGACGCCTGGACGAGCTCGACGTTCTCGCCGTCAGCGGCCGCGGGTAGCTCCGCGATGTCCAGCAGCCGCAGGACACGGCCCTGGGCCGCAAGGCGAGAACGCATGAGCGTTCCCACCCCGCCACCGGCGCCGGTGATCAGGATGCGTGCGGTCACGGGTTGGACCCCTCCGTCTTGTGCAGATGTTTCAGTAAACCTTTTCACCTACCGAACTGGCGGAGAAGCTCGGTAATCGTCCGGGCGGCGTCAAGCAGAGCGGCGACGACCTGCCGCTCGTGCTCGGGGTCCAGTCTGCCCAGTGGGACCGAGCAACTCATAGCGTCCAGAACGGGGTTCCTGTAGGGCAAAGCCACCGCGAAACAGCCCAGTCCCGGCGTGTTTTCCTCGCGTTCGTGGGCATAACCGACATTTCGGAACCCTGCGAGCTGCTCGTGCAACGCAGCCCGGTCAGTCACGGTGTTGGGGGTCAGCGGGGCCAGTTCATCGGGGAGGATCAGGTCGACCTCCTCCGGCGTGCGCGTCGAGAGCACGGCCTTGCCCAGTGACGTCGAGTGCGCGGGGAGCCGGCGGCCGACGCGCGAGACGACGCGCAGGTGGTGTTCGGACTCGCGGCTCGCCAGATAGACGACGTCGGCACCGTCCAAACGGGCGAGGTGCACCGTCTCGTTGATGTCCTGCCGCACCTGCTCCATCACGCGGATCGCCGCGCGCACCACCGGGTCGTGGTCCAGATAGGACGTACCGACGAGCAGTGCGCGCACGCCGATGCCGTACGTGCCGCGGTCCGAGTCGACCTCCACCCAGCCGCGCGCCACCAGCGTCTGGAGCAGCATGTACAGGCTCGACTTGGGGTAGCTGAGCTCGCGATGAAGCTCCGTCAGCGTCAGCCTGCGGTCGGACGCGGAGAGCACTTCGAGCAGCTCCACCGTCCGGTCGGCGGACTTCACCGCACCCGGACGAGTAGTGCCCTTGTCGATCGGCGACGCCACGTGGCCTCCTCGGCCGTTCTCTGGAAACCCGTACGCAACACGCCCTTGACACGTTGCTGTGCTGATTCTTACAGTCCTGCACCAGGTTCACAAGTACGACCGCGGTTCACATACGTGAAAATGAAGGGCTCCGACGATGCGCCGTAGAACTGCCGCGACAATCGCCACACTCAGCGTGGTCGCATTGCTTGCTGGTTGCGGAAGTTCGAACACGCCTACGTCGACCAAGGACCCGAACAAGCCCCTCGAGGTGTGGACCCGCTCGACGGAGGCGACGGCGAAGGTCTACGAGAAGATCTTCAAGTCCTTCTCGGACAAGACCGGCGTCAAGGTGGACTACAAGCCGATCTTCAACGACTTCGACAAGCAGGTGCAGCAGCGCGCCGCGTCGAAGGACCTGCCCGACGTCGTCATCACCGACACCGGCTCGCTGGGCAACTTCGTCAAGCAGGGCTGGACGACCGAGGTCAAGCGCGAGGACATCGCGGGCGGCGGCGACATCGTCGACCGCGCCTGGAACAACGGCAAGGGCGCGGACGGCAAGTACTACGCCATCCCGTACTCCACTCAGGCGATGGTCACGCTGATCCGCAAGGACTGGCGCGAGAAGCTCGGCAAGCCGATCCCCACGACGTGGGAAGAGTTGGACGATCTCGCGCGTGCGTTCACCCGTAACGACCCTGACGGCAACGGGCAGAACGACACCTACGGCATGCTCGTCCCCGGAACGGTCGACCGCGGCTACCTCGCGTGGTGGGCGGCCAGCTACATCTGGCAGGGCGGCGGCGACATCCTCGACGAGGAGGGCAACGGCAAGTTCTCCGTCGGCATCGACTCGCCCGAGTCGACCAAGGCGATCGAACGCCTGCGCAAGCTCTTCTGCGAGGACAAGGTCATGCAGCCGGGCTCGCTGACGCTGGGCACGAACGACGCGCACCCGCTGTTCGAGGCGGGCAAGAGCGGCATCTACCTGACCGGTCCGTACATGATCGGCCGCTTCGACAAGTCGGTCGGCAAGGACAAGTACGAGGTCATCGCGTCCCCTCGCGGCCCGGCCGGTGCCACGGTCCTGGGCGAGGGCGAGGACGTCTACCTGATGGCCGGCTCCGCGAAGACGGCCGACCAGAAGAAGCTCGCCGAGTACCTGATCACGCCCGAGGCGCAGCAGGCCGGCATGAAGGGCGACCCGCAGCCGGTGGTCCGCCTGCCCGTCAACAAGAACGTCGACGTCAACGCGACCTACAACGACCCGCGCTGGGCGACCGTGGCGGGCGTGTACAAGAGCGAGGCGCGGCCGTTCCCCAGCGTTCCGAACTTCACGCCCTTCCGCCAGAAGACCTCGGAGACCCTGAACTCGATCTTCGCCAAGTGCCCCGCCGACTCGTCGGCCGAGCTCAAGACACTGGCGGAGGCGCTGAAGAAGGAACTTGACAACCAGAAGGCGTCGCAGTGACGGCAGTTCGGCATCACAGCGACACCCAAGACGTGGGCTCGACGGCTAGTGGCGGCGGTGCCGTCGAAACCCACCCCGTGAGGCGGCGCCGCCGGCGCCGCCTCACGGGAGCCACCTTCATCCCGTGGCTGTTCCTGCTTCCCGCCGCAGTGATCTTCCTGGTCTTCAAGTTCATCCCGATGGCCGAGGGAATCCGGCTCTCGCTGTTCGAGGTCCGGCCTTTCCTCGGCGACATCTTCGTCGGCTTCAAGAACTACGCCGCGATCCTGCAGGACGAGAAGTTCCTGACGGCGTCGTGGCACACGCTGGTCCTGGCCGGTGGGCAGACGCTCGGTGCGATGCTCATCGGCTTCTTCCTGGCACTGCTGCTGGAGGGCCACTCCAAGTCGCTGTGGTTCGTCCGGTCCGCCGTGTTCCTGCCGGTGGTCGCCGCGACCGCGGTCATCGGTGAGATCTGGCGCCTCATCTTCTACCCGGCGCCGGAAGGGTTCCTGAACGACCTCATCTCGTGGGTCGGCCTGGGTCCGTGGGAGTACATCAGCAGCCCGGACACCTCGCTGGTGTCGGTCATGTTCGTCGGCATCTGGAAGCACGCGCCGTACGACATGGTGCTCATCCTCGCCGGGCTCGCCGGCATCGACCGCCAGCAGTACGAGGCCGCGGCCATCGACGGAGCCTCGACGCCGCAGCGGATCTGGAACGTGACGCTGCCGGCGTTGCGGCCGGTCATCACGATTCTCCTGACGCTGGCGGCGATCCGCGGCCTGCGCGTGTTCACCGAGGTCTACGTCCTGACCGGCGGTGGTCCCGCGGGATCGACCGACGTCTGGATGACACGCGTGTACACAACGGCGTTCGAACAGTCCGAAGCCGGTCTCGCATCCGCTGGCTCGGTGCTGTTGTTCCTGGTTACCTTGATTTTGACGGTCAGCGTGCAGTGGTACCGCCGCAGGAGGGAGGCGCGATGAGCAGCATCAACTCCAGCCGCTTCGACAGCGCCATCGGCTGGTCCACCCGTCCGGACGCGTGGGTCGGCAAGGCCGTCCGGGTCCTTCTGAGCGCCCTCGCTGTAATCCTTTTCTGCGGCCCGTTGCTGGTCATCTTCTCCGGCGCGTTCGACCACAACCCGGATCCGACCAAGCTCTCGGTCGTCCCCGACAACCCGTCGCTGATCAACTTCAAGGTGGCGGGCGAGAACAAGATCTGGCACTACCTGGCGAACTCGCTGTTCATCGCCGGAGGTGCCTTGCTGTTGCAGCTGGCGGTGAGCGTGTTCGCCGCCTACGCGTTGGCGCGCAAGAAGTTCCGCGGTCAGGCCATCGCGTTGTTGGTCATCCTTGCCACGATGATGTTGCCGGAGGAGGTCATCGCGATCCCGCTGTCGCTGGTGATCGGAGACCTACCGCTGGTGCACGTGAGTCTCAAGGGCACCCTGCTGGGCGTCATCCTCCCCCTGGGGGCGTGGGGTTTCTCCATCTTCGTCATGACGGAGTTCATGAGGGAGATCCCCGCCGAACTGGAGGAAGCGGCCAAAGTGGACGGTGCCGGGGAGCTGCGTCTGTTCGCGCAGATCATCCTCCCGCTGTGCAGGCCCGCGCTCGGCGTCATCGCCGTGTTCGGCTTCAACATGATTTGGGAGCAGTACCTGCTCCCCCTGATCGTCGCCGCTGACCCCTCCGATTACACGCTCACGGTCGCACTTCTCGCGCTCAGATCCGATGATCAGGTCGGGACGGGCATCGTGCTGGCCGGAGCGTTGCTGGCGCTGGTACCGAGTCTCGTCGTGTACCTGTCGCTGCAGAAGTCCTTCCTGCGTGGGATCACCACCGGAGCGATCAAGGGATGAGTGTCTGGTATGCAACTCGATGGTGTGCTGTTCTTTCCGGTGACCCCGTTCGACACCGAGGGGAACATCGCGTTCGACGTGCTGGCTGAGCACGTCAAGCACGGTGTCTCCGCCGGCCCGGGCGCGGTGTTCGCCGCCTGCGGCACCGGCGAGTTCCACGCGTTGGGGCTGGAGGAGTTCGAGCGCGCGGTGTCGGTGGCGGTCGAGGCGACCGCGGGCAAGGTGCCGGTGTTCGCCGGCGCGGGCGGCTCGGTCGTGGCGACCAAGCAGTTCGTGCAGGCGGCGGAACGCGCCGGCGCGCAGGGCATTCTGCTGCTGCCGCCGTACCTCGTGACCAACCCGGCCGCCGGACTCGTGCGGTACGTGACCGAGGTCGCGGGCGCCACCGAGCTGCCGATCATCGTGTACCAGCGCAACAACGCGCGGTTCACGCCGGACACCGCCGTCGAGGTGGCGCGGATCCCGAACGTCGTGGGCTTCAAGGACGGCATCGGCGACCTCGACCAGATGCAGCGGATCGTGCTCTCTGTGCGTGCGGGCATCGACAAGCCGTTCCAGTTCTTCAACGGCCTGCCGACCGCGGAGATGACGCAGCTCGCGTACCGGGGGATCGGTGTCGAGCTGTACTCGTCTGCGGTGTTCTGCTTCGCGCCGGAGATCTCGCTGGGCTTCTACAACGCCGTGCAGGCGGGCGACACCGAGCTGGTGAACCGTTTCCTCTACGAGTTCTACAAGCCGCTGGTCGAGCTGCGCGACAAGGTTCCCGGCTATGCCGTCGCCCTGGTGAAGGCCGCGGTGCGCGCGAACGGGCTCGACGTCGGCGGTGTGCGGCCGCCGCTGATCGACCCGTCCGACGAGCACCTGGCCGCTCTGGACAAGATCATCGCCGCGGGCAAGGCTCTGCTGGCATGAAGATCACCGAGATCGTCCTGACTCCGATCGCGTTCCGGGACCCGCCGCTGCTCAACGCGGCCGGCGTGCACGAGCCGTGGGCCCTCCGCACGATCGTCGAGGTGCACACCGACGAGGGCATTTCGGGGCTGGGGGAGACCTACGGCGACCTCGGGCACCTCGAGCGCTCGCGGTCCGTTGTGGACTCCCTGATCGGCCTGGACGTCTTCGCGCTGAACGAGATGCATGCTCGGGTCGCCGCTCTGCTCGGTGGCAAGGCGGCACCGGACAAGCACGGGCTGACCGGGAAGATCACGGCGGAGAGCGCTGTCGACCGGGTGTACTCGCCGTTCGAGGTGGCGTGCCTGGACATCCAGGGCAAGGCTCTCGGGCGTCCGGTGCACGACCTGCTGGGCGGCGCTGTCCGTTCTTCGGTGCCGTACTCCGCCTACCTGTTCTACAAGTGGGACGGGCACCCCGGCGCCGAGCCCGACGAGTGGGGCGAGGCGGTCGACCCCGCCGGGATCGTGGCGCAGGCTTCGAAGATGATCTCCGAGTACGGGTTCGGGTCGATCAAGCTCAAGGGCGGTGTCTTCCCGCCGGAGCAGGAGATCGAGGCGATCCGGGCGTTGCGCGAGGCGTTCCCGGACCACCCGCTGCGGCTGGACCCGAACGCGGCGTGGTCGACAGCGACGTCGCTGAAGGTCGCGGCGGAGCTGGACGGCGTGCTGGAGTACCTGGAGGACCCGACTCCGGAGATCTCCGGCATGGCGGAAGTGGCTGCGAAGGCGCCGATGCCGTTGGCCACCAACATGTGCGTGGTCGCCTTTGAGCATCTGAAGCCGTCGGTGGAGCAGGACGCGGTGCAGGTGCTGCTGTCCGATCACCACTACTGGGGTGGTCTGCAGCGGTCGCGTCAGCTGGGCACGATCTGCCAGACGTTCGGGATCGGGCTGTCGATGCACTCGAACTCGCACCTCGGTATCTCGCTGGCTGCCATGACGCATCTGGCCGCTGCCACGCCGAACCTGAACTACGCGTGCGACACGCACTACCCGTGGAACGCGGCTGACGAGGTCGTGGAGCCTGGTGTGCTGTCCTTTGTGGATGGTGCAGTGCCGGTGCCGTTGTCGCCTGGTCTTGGTGTTTCCCTGGACCGCGATGCGCTGGCGCGTCTGGCGGAGAACTACGTTCGCTGCGGCATCACCGCGCGTGACGACACGGGCTACATGCAGAAGTTCGACCCCAGTTACGAGAGGAAGCGTCCCCGGTGGTGAAGTCGGTTGTCCACGCCTATCCGTGGGACCTGATCGGGGACCCTGAGGCCGTTGCGCGGTACCAGGGTCTCGGGGTGGACGCGATCGCCCTTGCCGCGTCGTACCACACCGTGCGGGCCGCGACACCGTTGCACCCGTCGCACCGGTTGGTCGACGCGCGGCACGCGGCATTTTATTTGCCGGTGCGTGCCGGCAACTACGGTCGGCTCGTGCCCGCGGAACCGTCCTGGATGGACGGTGCGGATTCGTTCGGTGAAGCGGCTGCTCTGGTTCGTGCGGCTGGGCTTCCCGTGTACGCGTGGACTGTTCTGACGCACAACTCGCGGCTGGGTGACCTGCACCCGGACGTGACGGTGGTGAACGCGTTCGGCGATCGCTACCCGTACGCGTTGTGCACCGCGCAGCCCGACGTCGTGGAGTACACGTCGGTGCTGGTGTCCGAGGTGCTGGAGCTCGGCGCGCCGGACGGGATCATCCTGGAGGCCGCCGGGCCGCTGGGGTTCGTCCACGGCGGGCACCACGAGAAGACCGACGGCACGGACTGGAACCCGGTGCAGCAGAAGCTGTTGTCACTGTGCTTCTGCTCTGCGTGCACCGCCCTGTACGCCGACCCGGATGCCCTGCGCGAAGCGGTCCGGGCCGGGGTTGATCGCGGTGCGTCCAGCGTTGAGGAAGCGTTGGGCGCGCTCGCGGAAGACGTTCAGGCTGTGCGCACCGGGATTGTCCGGTCGTTGCGGTCGCGGCTGGTCTCCGAGATTCGTGCTGTGGCGCCTTCGGTTCGGGTCGGCATGCACGTGACGGCGGATCCTTGGGGCACCGGGCCGTTCGCGACCGTTGCCGGGGGTCTGGGCGTGGATCTCGACGTGGTGACGACGATGTGCTGGCCTGGTCCCGAGGTCGCGGTGCCGGGCATCGAGGCGTTGCGCGCTGTTGCTCCGGACACGCGGATCGCCGCGTACGTGCTGGGGTTGCCGCCGAAGCCCGCGGACGGCGCCGCGTTGTCGAAGGAGTGGCTGACCTACCTCGACGCCGGTGTGGAGGAGTTCCACCTCTACCACGGCGGGCTGGCGTCGGCGGCTCGTCTGGAAGCGCTGCGCGAGGCGGTCGCGGCCGTTTCCCGGTAACTGTGAAGCTCCCAGGGGAAAGTGACTGCAACCCGCTGTGAGCGCGGTTCCGTCCTCTGACCATGAGGCACATTGGAACCGTAGTTGGCCCACTTGTAGGTGCAGGCGTGTTGCTGCTGGTGGTTTCCGCTTGCGGCAGTGCGCAACACGCGGGCACTGGGGCAGGTGGCGGTCCGACGTTGCCGACCGCCACCTCGCCCTCTGAAGTGCCTCCGGGTATCGCACCCGGAGAAGTGCCGCCGGACGGCAAACCGGTGACGAAGCTGGACACCAACGCTTTGTCGCCCGACTACCCGCACACCGTCTGGACACAGGGCGACGGCCGGACCGTCGGTGTCATCGCCCAGGAGGGCGGGTGCGGGAAGGCCAGCGCGTCCGTGCTGGAGCAGTCTGCCGACGCGGTGAAGATCGAGCTCGTCGAGACGACGCCGCTGACCAAGCAGATGTGCACCATGGACATCCGCTTCCCTCCGCTCACGGTGCAGCTCTCCGAGCCCCTTGGTGAGCGCACGGTCGTGTTGACGTCGCGGCAGGAACAGAAGTAGACCCCTCCCCCCACGGTGCCCGGTCGGCATCTGCCCCGCCGGCCGGGCATCTCCTACCGTCACCTGGCCCCTTGGACCGGTTTGCAAGGATGGTGCGCATGAGAAACGTCGTCGCTGCCGTTGCTCTCGCGGTTGCTGTCTCAGGTGCCCTGGCCGGGTGCTCGTCCGGCACGCAGTCCAACGCGCCCGGATCCTCCTCCGGCTCGTCCAGCGGCGCGCCGACGTCCGGCACGTCCGCGCCGGGTTCGACCGGCGCGAACCCCACGGCCCCGGTCCAGCCTCCGGTCTCGATCTCGGAGGAGAAGCCGGTCGTCCCGCCCAACGTCACGCCGGTCGCCAAGGACAAGGTCGACACGACATCGTTGTCAGACACCTACCGCGACGAGGCCTACGTCTTCGGCGACGGCCGCGACGTCGAGGTCTTCGGCGTGGGCGGCGGCTGCAAGGAGGCTCGCGCCGAGGTGTCCGGCCAGTCGGCCGACCTCGTCCAGATCACGCTGGTCACGATCACCAAGCAGCCTTCGGGCACGGTGTGCACCCAGGAGATCCGCCAGGTGCCGTTGACCGTTCGCTTGGACGCCCCTCTCGGCAACCGTCGCCTGGTTCTCGAGTCCCGTGAGGAAACCGGCTGAGGGCGGGAAACTGATATATGGATCTTGACCTGGGCGGTCGCGTACTCCGCGTGTACGACGTCGGCGACGGTGTACCGGTGTTCTGGCACCACGGCACACCCAACATCGGTCTGCCGCCCGAGCCGCTGTTCCGCCCAGGCGTTCGCTGGATCTCCTACGACCGCCCGGGCTACGGCGGCTCGACCTCGGTCGGCGATCGGCCGGTGGGATCAGCGGCAACTGATATATCGCATATCGCCGACGCCCTCGAGATCCCGCGTTTCTCGGTCTTCGGGCACTCCGGCGGCGCACCACACGCCCTCGCGTGCGCCGCCCTGCTGCCGGACCGCGTCACCGCCTGCGTCGCAGGCGCACCCCTCGCGCCCTTCGACGCCGACGGCCTCGACTGGTTCGCCGGCATGGTCGCGCCGGCAGAGGGATCGCTTCGGGCGGCCGCCGCGGGCCGCGAGGCGAAGGAGCAGTACGAAGCGTCCGGCGTCGAGTACGACATGGACTTCTCCGAAGCCGACCTCGCGACGGTGAACGGCCCGTGGTCGTGGTTCGGCAAGGTCGTCGGCCCCGCCCTGGCGAACGGCCCCGGCCCGCTGATCGACGACGACCTCGCCTACGTGACGCCGTGGGGCTTCGACCCGGCCTCCATCACCGCGCCGACCCTCCTGCTGCACGGCGACCGCGACGGCATCAACCCACCCACGCACAGCCAGTGGCTGGCCACCCGCATCCCCGACGCGGAGCTCCGCCTGACCCCGGGCGACGGCCACATATCAGTTCTGGATCATGCTGAATCGGCCCTCGACTGGCTCCTGGCCCGCTAGGAACTCGACCCGGTTTCCGACCCCGTCGAACGTGTGGAACCTGCGCCGCCCCGGGATCTCCGCCGGGTCCGCCCAGACGACCGGACACCCTGCCGCCGCCACTGCCTCGGCGACCTCGTCGACGTCGACGACGAACGCCGGGTGAGCTTTGCGCGCGGGCCGGAAGTCCGCCTCGACACCGACGTGCACCTCGCCACCACCCGGCACCTCGAACCAGCACCCGCCCCGAGCCGCGAGCAACGGCGGCTTGGGCAACTCGGTCCACCCCAGCACCCCGCCGTAGAACGCCCGCTGCTCGTCCTCCGCACCCGCCGGACACGCCACCTGCACGTGGTGAATCACCGCGACACCCCCGCTCGCTCCGAATACAGGACAAGCGTACTGCTAACCGTTCACCGATGTTATGTCAGACGCCCAGCCCACCCACCTGTGCCTTAGCAATGACTCTTTGGACGACGTCGTCAAAAGACTTGTTGCAAAGGTCGAGAAGCACGACAGCCGGGGCCAACCGATATATCAGTTGGCCCGGCTGTCGGGGTGTCGTGCGGCTAGCGGTTGGAGATCAACAGCTGGAGATCAACGGCGGAAGCTGATTTGCAGGGTCGGGGCGGACGTCTCGGCGAAGAAGTCATTGCCCTTGTCGTCGACGACGACGAAGGCGGGGAAGTCCTCGACCTCGATCTTCCAGACCGCTTCCATGCCGAGCTCGGGGTACTCGAGCACCTCGACCTTGCGGATGCAGTCCTGCGCCAGGCGGGCCGCCGGGCCGCCGATGGAGCCCAGGTAGAAGCCGCCGTGCGTGTTGCACGCCGAAGTGACCTGCTTGGAGCGGTTGCCCTTGGCGAGCATCACCAGCGAGCCGCCCGCGGCCTGGAACTGCTCGACGTAGGAGTCCATACGGCCAGCGGTGGTCGGTCCGAACGAGCCGGACGCGTAGCCCTCGGGCGTCTTGGCGGGGCCTGCGTAGTAGACCGGGTGGTCCTTGAGGTACTGCGGCATCTCCTCGCCGGCGTCGAGGCGTTCCTTGATCTTGGCGTGGGCGATGTCGCGGGCCACGACGAGCGGGCCGGTCAGCGAGACGCGGGTCTTCACCGGGAGCTTGGTGAGGACCTCGCGGATCTCCGCCATCGGGCGCGTGAGGTCGATGCGGACGACCTCGTCGGACAGGTCCTCGCCCTCGATCTCGGGCAGGAACTGGGCCGGGTCGCGCTCCAGTTGCTCCAGGAAAACGCCCTCGGGCGTGATGCGGGCCTTGGCCTGGCGGTCGGCCGAGCACGAGACCGCGACGCCGACCGGGAGGGACGCGCCGTGGCGGGGGAGGCGGATGACGCGCACGTCGTGGCAGAAGTACTTGCCGCCGAACTGGGCGCCGATGCCGAAGTTGCGGGTCAGCTCCAGGACCTGCTGTTCGAGGTCCTTGTCCCGGAACGCGTGGCCGGACGCCGAGCCCTCGGTGGGCAGGTTGTCGAGGTAGCGGGCCGAGGCGAGCTTCGCGACCTTGAGGTTCTGCTCGGCGGACAGGCCGCCGACGACGACCGCCAGGTGGTAGGGCGGGCACGCGGCGGTGCCCAGCGAGCGCAGCTTCTCGTCGAGGAACGACGCGAGGCGCTTCGGGTTCAGAACCGCCTTGGTCTCCTGGTAGAGGAACGTCTTGTTCGCGCTGCCGCCGCCCTTGGCCATGAACAGGAACTCGTAGACGGGCTCCTGGCCGGGCTTGTGGAAGACCTCGATCTGCGCGGGCAGGTTCGTGCCGGTGTTCTTCTCGTCCCAGAACGTCAGCGGCGCCATCTGCGAGTAGCGCAGGTTCAGCTCCTGGTAGGCCTCGAAGACGCCGCGGGCGAGAGCCTGCTCGTCGTCGCCGCCGGTCAGGACGGTCTCGGAGCGCTTGCCCATGATGATCGCCGTGCCGGTGTCCTGGCACATCGGCAGCACGCCGCCGGAGGAGATGGCCGCGTTGCGCAGCAGGTCCATCGCGACGAAGCGGTCGTTGCCCGACGCCTCGGGGTCGTCGATGATCTTGCGCAGCTGGGCGAGGTGCGACGGGCGCAGCAGGTGCTGGATGTCGCGGATGGCTTCCTTCGCGAGCAGCGTCAGCGTCTCGGGGGCGATCTCCAGGAACTTGCGGTCACCGGCCTCGATCAGCTTCACCCCGTCGGAGGTGAGGAGGCGGTACTCGGTCTCGGTGTCCTTCGCGAGCGGAAGGACATCGGTGTACTCGAAAGTGGTGGGCACGTCGTACACAACTCCAACGGTGTGCAGTTCGGATCAGAAAACCGTACCGCCATCAAAGGGAGGTGCTGATGTGATCCCCGACCACCGTGTTCTTCATGACTCACCACGATCTCGTGAGGGGCACGTCGGCGCCCGAACCCGCGGGGGTTCGGGGTCGTCCACCAGAAGGCGGAAAGCGGAAGGCCGCGGCAGCCCCCGGCTGCCGCGACCTTCCTTCGTGTGCGAAACCTGACTCACGTCGGGCGTCGCGTGGCTCTGGTAACGCCCGACCGTGCCGTGAGTTGAGTCACAAGTCAATACTGCCGGACGAGTGATGTCCGAACCGTGATTACGAGGCGTAGGCGCGCAGCTTCGCGGCGCGTTCGCCCTGGCGGAGCTTGGACATGACCTCGCGCTCGATCTGGCGCACCCGCTCGCGCGAGAGCCCGAACCGCTTGCCGATCTGGTCCAGCGTGCGGGGCTGACCGTCCTCGAGCCCGTAGCGCAGCCGGATCACGGCCTGCTCGCGCGGTTCGAGGGTCGACAGCACGCGGCGCAGGTCGTCCTGCAGCAGGCCGGAGATGACGGCGCTCTCGGCGTCGGTCGCGTCCGAGTCCTCGATGAAGTCACCGAGGGGAGCGTCCTCCTCCGTGCCGACCGGCATGTCCAGCGATACCGGGTCACGAGCGTGGTCGAGCAGGTCGGCGACCTTGTCGACGTTGAGGCCGGCTTCCTTCGCGAGCTCCTCGGTCGTCGCCTCGCGGCCGAGCGTCTGGTGCAGGTCGCGCTTGATCCGCGCGAGCTTGTTCACCTGCTCGACGAGGTGGACGGGGAGGCGGATGGTGCGGCCCTGGTCGGCCATGCCGCGGGTGATGGCCTGGCGGATCCACCACGTCGCGTAGGTCGAGAACTTGAAGCCCTTGGTGTAGTCGAACTTCTCGACCGCGCGGATGAGGCCCAGGTTGCCTTCCTGGATCAGGTCCAGCAGCGGCATGCCACGGCCCGTGTACCGCTTGGCCAGCGATACGACGAGGCGCAGGTTCGCCTTGAGCAGGTGATCCTTGGCCCGGCGACCGTCGCGGACGAGCTCCCCCATCTCATCGCGGCGGGTCGGCGTGAGGCGCTTGGCCGTCTCCAGGACGTGCTGCGCGAACACACCTGCCTCGATGCGCTTGGCGAGCTCCACCTCCTCCTCGGCGGTGAGCAGCGCGGTCTTGCCGATTCCGTTCAGGTAGACTCGAACGAGGTCGGCTGCTGGACCTTGGGCGTCGAGTTCGTGCTCGACGACGGCGGGCGTGTTCTCTCCGACTTCACGGTCGGAGATCCTCGTGACGGTCATGGATCTCCCTCCCCCTGCTGCGGGCGACGCTGCTGTCGGTCAGGCCTGCATCTCCTGATCGAACAGTCGCGCGTGGCGGTCAAGGCGGCGCGGCGCTGCGCCCTGGTTGCCGGTTGCGGCGGGCCCGCTCGGGATCCCATCGCTAGCTGGCTGATACCTGGGTAACGAACCCGATTCCGAATTCGTTCCCGACTTCCTGACTTGAAGACGTCGCCGCTGTCACACGCGTTGCGCGAGTAATCTGAGGATTGGCTGAGAACCGTTTAGTCACACCTCGATGAGCACGGTGAACGGGCCGTCGTTCACGCTCCGTACCTTCATCTCGGCTCTGAATCGTCCCGTTTCGACCTGAGCGCCCTTTTGGCGGAGTTCCTGCACGACGGCGTTCACCAAGGGTTCCGCGTGCTCGGGCCGGGCGGCCGCCGTCCAGGACGGACGGCGGCCCTTGCGCGTGTCCCCGTAGAGCGTGAACTGGCTGACGACCAGCAACGGAGCGCCGGTCGACTCGCATGACTGCTCGTCGTCGAGGATGCGCAGCCCGTGCAGCTTCTGCGCCATTTTGCGGGCGTGCTCGGCCGTGTCGTCGTGGGTGACTCCGAGCAGCACCAGCAATCCGGGCTCGTCGATCGCGCCGACGATCTCCCCTTCGACTTCCACGCTCGCTTCTGTGACGCGCGCCACAACTGCTTTCATACGGGAATCAACATTCCGTGCCGGATGAGATCACGAACGATCGGCAACGCGGCTTCTGCATCGATTTCTCCGTAAGCGAACTCGAGGAGTGCGAGCAGGTCCTCCAGCGGCAGCGCGCCGTTGCATCCGGCGATGAGCTTCGCGGTCGCCTCGTCGACCTCGTGCTGCCAACCCGGCCCGTCGGTGCGGTGCAGCCGGGCGACGACCTTGCGCCAGCCGTCCTCGCTCGGTTCGGAGACCTCTTCGAGCAGCACGGTGTCGGCGACCCGGAACCGCTGCCCCAGAAGGTCCGGGTTCGCGCGCAGCCACGCGACGTTGTCGAGCCACCGCGCCGCCTCCGGACCCAGCGGGTCGTCGTAGGCGTGGCGCAGGTCTTCACACACGACCTGAGAGTGCATCTCGTCAGTGCGCCTCAGCGTCACGTACCCGAAGCCGACGCCCACGACCTGGTTCTCCTCGAACCAGTCGAGCCACGCCGCGGCCTTCTGCTGCCCCTCGGGACTGCGCGGATCGACGCCGGCGTCCTTGAGCCACGTGCCCACGTACAGGGCGGGCTCGGCGATGTCGCGCTGCACGAACCACGCGTCGATCCCGCCGCGGGGCAGCCAGCCGGAGACGCGCTCCTCCCAGTCCTCACCCCTGCGGTGCACCCACGAGGCGAGCAGCTGGCCGACGCCGCCCTCGTTGAGGAACGCGGGCAGCTGGCGGATGACCAGGGCCGACGCGTCGTCGCCGCCGAGGCCGGAGTCGCGGTACACGTAATCCACGCGTGGCGGACCCACGACGAACGGCGGATTGCACACAACCTGGTCGAACCGCCGGTTGCGGACCGGGCCGAACCACTCGCCCTGCAGTGTCTCAACGTCGAGGTTGTTCATGCGGAACGTGCCCTGCGCGAGCTTCAGCGCGCGCTCGGACAGGTCGGTGGCGGTGATGCGCTCGGCGTGCGTGCTGGCGTGCAGCGCCTGGACGCCGCAGCCGGTGCCGAGGTCGAGGAGCGTGCCGACCGGGGTGCGCCTGGTGGCGCGGGCGAGGCTGATGGAGGCGTGGCCGACGCCGAGCACGTGGTCCTCGGGGACCGCTCCGCCGCGCAGGTCGGAGTCGAGGTCGGCGATGACCCACCAGTTGTCCTCGTACGGCCTGACGTCCAGTCCTGCCTTCAGATCTTTGGTCAAGATCTCGTTGGTGACGGCGTCGTCGATGTCGACTCCGTCGAGCGCCTTGCGGACGTCCTGTTCGGGCTCCTGGTCGCCCAGCAGGAACAGGCGGATCAACGTGCCGAGCGACCCGGCGTCCCTGCTGGCGCGGCGGGCGGGCTCGGGCTCACCGCGGCCGAGTGCGGCGTGAGCCTGAGGACCGAGGGCGTCGACGACGCCGTCCGCGGTGTAGCCGGAGTTCAGGAATGCCTCGCGCAGGCGGGCGCAGAGATCAACGGAAAGATCGGGGTGCACGGGTACAGATGTTTTCACGCCCCAGTTATTGCCGCGTGATGTGGAGGGCGATGGCCATCGCGAGGCGTTGTTCGGGGTCGTCGAGGGGGAGGGGCGTCACCTCCGCCATTTTCTGCATCCGGTACCGCAGCGTGTTCGGGTGGACGTTGAGCTCCCGCGCCGCCGCTCGCACGTCCCCCTGCGCCGCCAGCCACGCCTTCAACGTCATCGCATACTGCGTCCCGTATTCAGCGTCGTACCGCAATATATTGGATATCGGCCCGCGCGCAGGGAGACGGCCGGCCTCGGCGACGGCGGCGAGCCGATGCAGCAACACTCGTGCCCAGGCGTCGTCGTATACAACCGGTGCACCGGTGGAGAGCGCGAGGCATTCATCGGCTTCCTGCCGCGACGTCGGCAGCTGCGTGGCCTCCGCCGGTCCGCCGATCCCCGCCAGCACCGTCGCTTCCGCTGGAAGTTCTCGCACCAGTGAACGCACCCAGCCGACGGCGTCGTCGGCCGCCGGGATGACCGTGTAGAGGACGTTGCCGAACAACGCGCTGCGCCCTGGCCGCGACCAGCCGAACCCGGCCGTCGCCCGTTGGAACGCGAGCACCGCCGCCCCGTGCTCGCCCTCGCCCGCGTGCGCCTGCACCGCGATCACCCGCAGATCGGCCGACGGCAACCCGAGCCGCGCGACATCGGCGGACTCGGGATGGTCGAGCAGCCGGATCACCAGATCCGCCTCGGCCTGGCGTTCCAGATCCGTCGACGCCCGCGACCGCAACAGGTGCAACGCCGCCGTGCGCGCGCCGTCGACCAACGCGGCCGACCTCGCCGCGTCGACCGGCCCCGTCACCTCGACCCAGACAGACCCCAGCAGCTCACGACCTGCCCGCACAGCCGCGACGAGGCGGTTGCCCAGTTGCGGGGTCAGCTTGGGCACGAAGATCGGTTCGTCGGACGACGCGAGGTGGCTGAACACCCCGAACTCGTCGAGCGCGCGCCGGGCCTCTTCCGGGACGCGCCGGCCGAGGATCGTCTGCACCCGCACGGGGTCGACGTCCTCCTGCCGGTACGAGTAGGCCAGCACGCGGGACTGCTGGTCCTCGATCGTCACCGGCCCGCCGACCACGCCCGCGATCACGTCGGCCAGGCCGAACAGGTCGCCGGTGCGCGTGCCGCCGTTGACCAGCGTCTGCGTGACGTTCGCGAGCTGACTCCACGGCACCGACGGATCGACGAGCAACACCGCCGCGCCGGACTTCTTCGCGGCGGCGACGACACGTTCGTCGAGCGGCGGCTTGCCGTGCAACACCACCGCCGACGCCACCGTCGAGGACACCAGTCGCGCCGCGGCGGCCACCGAAGGCGTGCCGAGGCCGAGAAGAACATCGCCCGCGGCCGCCGGCGTGTTCTCCGCCGAATCGTGCAGGGCAACCCCGCGGAGTTCGGCGTCACGGCCTCTTGGCGCGCACGCCAGATGCGTGCCCAGACTGCCGAGCACGTCCACGAGGCGATCAAGGGCGACCACTCGCGGATGTTAACCGCCGACCGGGTGCCCCGAGCGTCACTCGGACGTGGGACCATGGAACACGGAGGTGGTGTCGTGAGCAGTCCCGATCGGAACGACACCCCGGTGTTGATCACCGAGGCGGCCCCGTCCTACGAGGAACAGCACGCCGCCCGGCGCCGCAAGTACGCGATCATGATGAGCCTGCGCTTCCCGTGTCTCATCCTCGCGGCCCTGTTCGCGCACACCTGGTGGCTCGCGCTGTTCTTCATCGTGCTGTCCGTGCCGCTGCCGTGGATGGCCGTCCTCATCGCGAACGACCGCCCGCCGCGCAAGTCGGAGAAGGCCAACCGCTACGAGGTCGAGCACCGGGCCATCGCGCCCAAGAGCACCACCGTCATCGACGGCTGACCTCTCAGCGAGGCGGCTGGGCGCCGACGACGCCGACGGCCCGGGACCCCGCGCGAACTCCGCCCAGCAGGGCGTCGCGCTTCGAGGCACCGGCGAGCCAGGCCGCCAGCAGCCCCGCGTCGAAGGCGTCACCGGCACCCGTCGAGTCGACGCACTCAGTGGTTTCAGCGGGGACTGAGATCAAATCTTCGTCGTCGATCCAGGAAGCACCGCCGGGGCCCGTCGTCACGACCACCGCGCCCACGTGCGTGAGGAGACTCTTGGCGGAGGACGGTTCGGCCGAGCCGGTCAGCGCCAGGAGCTCGTCGGCGTTCGGCATGAGGATGTCGACGCCGCGGACGTCCTCCAAGAAGGCCTCGGCGGAGTGGATCAGCACCGCTGCCTGGGGGTCCACCGACGTGGTCCAGCCCGCGTCACGGGCCGCTTGGAGAGCCGCCAGGCCTGCCGCGCGGGAGGTGGCGTCGAGCAGGACGTAGCCGGACAGGTGCAGGTGGCCGTCGGGCGCGGCGAGCAGTCCGGGGTCCAGGTCGGCAGGGGAGAAGCGGGCGTTCGCGCCTCGGTCGGGGAGCATCGAGCGCTGGCCGTCCTCGTCGACGAGGACGACCACGCAGCAGGTGGCGAGGTCAGGGTCGACGGCGAACGCGCACTGGACGCCCGCCGAGGTCAGCTCGGAGTGGACCTGACGGCCCGCCGAGTCCGCGCCGACCCTCGCGACCAGCACGGGGGACGCACCACACGCGGCCAGCCACACGGCGGTGTTCGCGCCGGCGCCGCCGGGCTCGATGGTCACCTTGGCGCGGACGTCACCGCCGTGCGCGATGGGCCCGCTGTGGCGGGCGACGACGTCCAGGCCGGCGTCGCCGACGACAACGACAGGCCTCACTGGGACAGCTCACCGAAAAGTGCCACGGCCACAGCGGCGGCGACCGAGACGTTGCTGACCACCAGTGCCTCGTTGGCGTCCAGGCTCACGCCGGCGCTGGCGGTGTGGAAGTGCTCCAGGAGCACCGGGGTGACGTCCTTGCCGCGCACGTCCTGGTCGACGAGCTTCTGCAGGCCCTCGGCGAGCAGGCGGTCGTGCAGGCCGGCGTCCATCTCGAAGTCGGCGGGGATCGGGTTCACCAGGAGCATGCCGCGCCCGCCCGCGGCGAACACGGCGGCGGCCTCGGCGGGGTTCTCGACGCGCCACGGCACCGAGTACTCCGACTCGCGGCGGTAGAAGGCCGGGAAAGCGGAGGTGCGGTAGCCGACGACGGGCACGGAGCGGGTCTCGAGGACCTCCAGGGTCGCGCCCATGTCCAGGATCGACTTCACGCCCGAGCAGACGATCATCACGGGCGTCGTGGCGACGACGTCGAGGTCGGCTGAGACGTCCCACGTCTCGCGCGCCCCCCGGTGCACGCCGCCGAGGCCGCCGGTTCCGAACACGCGGATGCCGGCCGAAGCGGCCAGTGCGGCGGTCGAGGCCACGGTCGTCGCGCCGCTGCGGCCCAGGGCGTAGGCGGGGCCGAGATCGCGCAACGACAGCTTCACCAGATCGCCCGCGGTGCACACGCGGTCCAGCTCGGACTGGGTGAGACCGATGTGCGGCACACCGTCGAGCACGGCGATCGTCGCGGGCACGGCGCCGGCCTCCCGCACGACCTTCTCCAGTCGCGCGCCGACGGCGAGGTTGCGCGGCGCGGGCAGGCCGTGGGACAGGATGGTGCTCTCAAGAGCGACGACGGGCCGGTTCTCGGCCAGTGCGGTGGCAACTTCTTCGGCGATGTGCAGCGTGGTCACGAGGGGACATCATCCCAGGTACCCTGGGCGAGTGAGCACCCAGACTCTCCCCGAGGTCGACGTACGGCCGGAAGGCACCGACCAGACCGGGGACGACGCCCCGAAGATGTTCCACTACGTGCGCAAGGCGAAGATCGCCGAGAGCGCCGTGATGGGAACGCACGTGGTCGCTCTGTGCGGCGAGGTCTTCCCGGTGACGAAGTCGCCGAAGCCTGGTTCGCCGGTGTGCCCTGACTGCAAGAAGATCTACGAGAACCTGCCCGCCGGCGGCGAGTAGCACCCTCCAGAACCTGACAGCCGCGCCCGGCGTCTCGAGCTCACTCGAGGCGCCGGGCGCGGCTGTTCGCGTTTCAGCGCTCACGTCTGTCAATTAAACTTTACTTGACAGTTCGCGCAGTCGAACGGCAGCATCGCGCTGTGCGACTGCAACCGGCCGGCCAGCTGTGGTCGGCACGGCCGGACCGGTCGGCGCCAGTACGCGCGAGCTGACCGGGAGGGTTCTCCACGGCGGGGATGGCGTCGGTCGCCCCCACCGTTTCGTGCAACTGTCACGCACGTGTGAGCGGGACGTGAGCTGCGTCCACTACTTTCGCGCCTGTTACATCCGAAGCGTGAATTTTCGCACGTTGACCTGCGAAAACGGGCCCTGACACGGTTCTCGCCGGATCTGGGGAAGGGTCCACCACAACCAAACACTCTGGGGGGAACGCGTGAGACACGCGTCGGTGTTTCGTGCTGCGCGCAGACCGCTGTGCCTGCTGCTAGTCCTGGTTGTCGCTCTGCCGTTCCTCGGCGGATCGCAGACTCCGTACGGCACCTTCGGAGCGCTCCCGCTCGGTGCCTCGACCTCCGCCCCTGAGCAACGCACCGGAACCGCGGACGGTTCCAGCCACGAGACCTCCGCGGAGTCCACCCGGATCAACCGCGATCTCCCCAAGCGCGACCAGCCGAGGCCGAAGAACGCGGTCGCCGACCGGCCTGACCCGCTGCCCGAGGTGAAGACCCCCTCGGAGGAGGACCGGAAGGTCACGCCGAAGGTCGAGAAGCCGGTTCTACCCGCGATCGACAAGGACGCCGTCGAGCGCCCGCAGGATCGCACCGAGACCACCAGGACGTTCGACAACCCGGACGGCAGCCGCACGCTGCGGTTGCACACCGGGCCGGCCAATGTGCGGCAGCCCGACGGTTCGTGGCTCCCCGTGGACCTGACCCTGGTTCCCTCCGGCGGCAGGCTGAAGCCGAAGGTCTCCCCGATCGGGCTCAGCCTCGGCGCCGGCAGCGCGGACGGCTCGCTCGTCCAGATCGACCTCGACGGCGACCACGGCATCAGCTACGGCATGCGTGACGTGACCGACGTGCGCGGTGAGGCCAGTGGCCCGCAGGTCACCTACCGCGGCGTCCGGCCGGGCACCGACCTGAGGCTCACCGCCACCGGCGGCGGGGTGAAGGAGGACCTGGTGCTCGCCTCCGCGGCGGCGCCGTCCTCCTACTCGTTCACGGTGAAGCTCAAGCGCCTCTCGCCGCGCGTCGACGTCCTCGGCGGAGTCGAGCTCGTGGACGGCGACAAGATCGTCGCGACCATCCCCGCCGGCGTCATGGACGACGCGGCCGGGGTGCGGTCGACCGGGGTGAAGTACGGCCTGGACAAGATCGCCGACGACACCTGGGTGCTGCGCGTCGACGCGGACCAGACTTGGCTGCGCGACCCCGCCCGCAAGTTCCCCGTGGTCCTCGACCCGACCACCGAGCGTCCGGAAACCGACGCCGACGCCATGTTCGTCCGCTCCAACGGCTTCGGCGGCGCCAACGGCGGACTCGAGGTCGGCCGTGTCGAGGGCAACCCGGTCTCCCGGACCTATCTGCACTTCAACGGTGCGCAGAACGCGTTGCGCAACCGCTACGTCGTCAGCGCCTCGCTGGCCGCCAGCAACGTCTACTCGACGAACTGCACGCCGCGGTCGGTCTCGGTCTTCGAGGTGACCCAGCCGTGGTCGTCGTCCATGAGGTGGCCGGGTGCCGCCGTCGGGCAGTCGCTGTCCGCGTCGACGTTCGCCTACGGCGGTGCGGCCGGCACCGCCTGCGCCAGCCCTCAGTGGGCGTACTTCGCACTCGACCCCGACTTGATGACGCGCTGGACGCACGGATCCGCGCTGGCACACGGTCTTTCGTTGCGCATGTCCGACGAGACGCTGCGCGAGGGTCGCCGTTTCGCTTCGGCCAGCACCGTGAACAAGCCGTACCTCGAGGTCCGGTACTCCCCGGAGGGGGCCTCCTACGAGGCCACCGGCGTGACGCTGCCGTCCAACGTCAAGGAGGGCAAGCTCAGCGTCAAGGTCACCAACATGGGCTCGTCGACGTGGTCTGCGGGCGGCGGTGTCCACTTCGGATTCATCATCAAGCAGGGCGCCCAGGAGGTCGCGCGCCGCAACGGTTACCGCGCCGACGTCGCTCCGATGGCGACGCACCAGTTCGTCGACCTGCCGGTCCCGGCGCTCGCCCCCGGCGACTACGACGTCTTCCTGACCATGTTCAACCCGGACGGCACGGACTTCCGGGACGCGCACGGCGTGCCGTACGGGCGGATGCCGATCACGGTCTTCAACCGCGCGCCCAGCACGAACTACCAGCAGCCCGGCACCGGCGCGACTGTCGAGTCGCTCCGGCCGACGCTGTACGCGGAGGGCGTCGACGCAGACAACTGGCCGGGGCGCGGTCTCACCTACAAGTTCAGGATCTGCACGGACGTCGCGCTCACGCAGGAGTGCCAGGAGACCCCGGAGTGGGGCGGCCAGTCGTTCTCGCCGCAGCTCACCCGCTGGAACAAGACCTACTTCTGGGGCGTCAAGACCTACGACACGGTCGACGAAACCCCGTTCTGGGCCAGTCCCGCACCGCTCGTCCTCACCACGCGCGTACCGCAGCCCGTGATCACCTCGCACCTCGCGGGCAGCCCGAACTCGGCACAGGGTCCCGGTCTGGACCCGAACATCGGCAACTACTCCACCGTCGCCACCGACGTGTCGATCGCGACGGCCGGGCCGGACCTGACGATCAGCCGCACCTACAACAGCCTCGACCCGCGCAAGGACACCGCGTTCGGCACGGGCTGGTCGTCCCGGCTGGACATGCGGCTCAAGTCCGATGACGACCACTCCGGCAACGTCGTGATCACCCACCCGACGGGCCGTCAGGTGCGGTACGGCCGCAACCCCGACGGCACCTTCGGCTCGCCCAGCGGCAGCACGGCGGATCTCGTCTACGTCCCGGCCACCGGCCTGTACACGTTGCGCGACACCACCGGCGCCCAGTGGCGGTTCGACGCGCTGGGCCGGCTCGCCACGATCGTGAACCCCGCGGGGCTCACGGAGTCTCTGAACTACGACACCAGCGACCGCGTCAAGACGATCACCAACAACACCAGCGGCCGGACGCTGACCGTTGCGTGGCAAGGCAACCACGTCTCGTCGGTCACCACGCAAGCGCCGGAGGCGAACAGTTCCGCGCTGGTCTGGACGTACACCTACACAGGAGACCGTCTCACGACGGTCTGCGTTCCCGGCACCACGCCGACCTGCACCACGATGGACTACGCGGACGGTTCGCACTACCGCAGCACAGTGCTCGACGACCGTCCGAAGACCTACTGGCGGCTCGGTGAGACCTCCGGCGACACGTTCGCCAACGTCACCGCGCGCAGCAACGGCCAGTACGCCGCCCAGCCGCACAACGTCGTGCTCGGAACCGCGGGCGCGTTGGAGGGCACGTCGGACCGGGCGGCGACGTTCGACGGCAACTCGAGTTACGTGACGTTGCCCGACAAGCTCACGTCCGAGTCCATGTCTCTCGCGGTCGAGCTGTGGTTCAAGACGACCTCTCAGGGCACCTTGCTGAGCTACGCCGACCAGGGCTTCCCGGCCGCGGCCGGCAAGTCGACCCCGGTGCTGTACGTCGGCACCGATGGCCTGCTGTACGGCGGTTTCTCCCGCCGGGACGCCGGCGGCCCGCGTCAGGTGGTCAGCACTCAGGCCGTCAACGACGACCAGTGGCACCACGTCGTGCTGTCCGCCGCGGTCGACGTCCAGACGCTGTACCTCGACGGGAAGAAGATCGGTGAGCCCCTCGCCGGTCTCATCGACCACAAGCAGCAGACGAAGCTCACCGTCGGCGCCGGGTCCGGCAAGGACTGGCCCGCTACCAACGGCGGAAACTTCCACTTCGCCGGCTCGATCGACGAGGCCGCGGTCTACCTGCACCCGCTCGGGTCTCTCGCCGTCGCGGAGCACCACGCGGCGAGGGGCAAGCTCGACCAGCTGACCACCGTCAAGCTGCCGCAGGACAGCAGGCAGTTCGCCAAGATCACCTACGACGACGTCAACGACAGGGTCGCCACGCTGCTCGACCACACCGGCCGGACCTGGTCGCTCGACACGCCGCGAATCGAGGGCGCGACCCGCACCGCGGTGCTGCGCGGCCCGAGCAACTTCGGTGACTGGACCTACTCGTTCGACCTGGACAACGGCGGCCGTCTGACCTCGGTCGCGCACGACGGCGCCACGTCGCGCAACGAGTACAACACCGCCGGATTCCTGTCCGCGACCGTCGACCCGAGCGGGCTGCGCACCGAGCAGACCACGGACGCCCGCGGCAACGTGCTCAGCAGCAAGACGTGCCGCGCGGCCGGTTCCTGCAACACCAGCTACTTCAGCTACCTCGAGTCGGCTGACCCGCTCGACCCCCGGCGGGACAAGCTGGAGTCCACTTCGGACGCTCGCTCGACCGACGCGGCGGACACCCGGTTCCGCACCAGCTACACCTACGACGCGGCGGGCAGGCTGACGGGAGTCTCCACTCCCGCTCCTGCCGGCGTGACCGTCCGGCCCAGCACGTCGGTCGCCTACGCCACCGGCAACGAGGACGCGGTCGGCGGCGGCAAGGTGCCGGCGGGCCTGCCGACCACGTCGACCGGCAAGCGCGGCCAGGTGACCTCGATCGGGTACTTCGCGAACGGTGACCAGGCCGAGGTCAACAGCCCGTCCGGGCTGAAGGTCCGGTTCGTCTACGACGCGCTCGGCAGGCAGAAGTCCATCACCAGTGGCAACGCCGGTGGCGGTGTCTTCGGCACCACGACCTACGAGTACACACCGCGGTCGAAGGTCTCGAAGACGACCGCGCCCGCCGTGCAGAACCCGATCACCGGCAAGACGCACCAGCAGGTGACGGAGTACCGCTACGACAACAACGACAACATTCTGGAGACCACGGTCTCCGACGTGCTCGCGGTCGCGGACGGAGGCACGCCGTCACGCACCACGAAGACGGCGTACGACGCGCAAGACCGGTTGGCGCGCATGGAGTTCCCGGACGGCGGAACGGAAACGCACGCCTACTCGGACAACGGACTCACCGAAACGGTGACCGATGTCAACGGCGTCGTGTGGACGTCGCAGTTCGAGGAGCGCGGATTGTTGTTGTCGCGCACCGCGACCGCTCCCGGTGCCGACCCGGAGGACCCCGGCGCGTCCGGTCTGGTGGTCGAGTCCCACGTGTACGACCCGGCGGGCAAGGTGCGCTCGTCGGACGACGCGATGGGCCGCAAGACCAGTTTCACCTACTACGACGACGGTCTACTCGCGACAACAACCCGCAACGGCTATCACGATCTCGACGGCAATGTGCGGGATGTGGTGCTGGAGGACCGCACGTACGACCCGGTGGGCAACGTCGCGGTGCTCGTCTCGACCGGCGGCCCGAAGACCACCCAGACGTTCGACGCGGCCGGCCTGCCGCTCACGTCGACGTTCGACCCGGACGGACTGCGGCGCGCGGTGACCTACACGCGTGACGCCGACGGCAACGCGATCAGGACCGAACGACGCGGTGCGGCCGACGACACCCGTGCCGAGGTCACCGCGTCCGAGTTCGACGCGAGCAACCAGGTGACGGCGGAACACGCCTACCTCAACGCGAACACCGCCTTCACCACGCGGTACGACCGCGACGAGCGCGGATTGCTGAGTTCCGTGACCGATCGCCGGCTGAACACGACGACGTTCACGTACGACGCGAAGGGCAACCAGGTCAGCGTGACCTCGCCCGCCGTGGAGGCGTGGGTCGGCGGCGTGCGGACGGCCGGCTTCGCGGGCACGAACACCGCGGGCCGCAACGCTTTCGGGGAGCAGACGCACACCCGTGACGCCGCTGGTTCGGTGTCGGTCACCGAGTACGACTCGATGGGCCGTACCACCAAGGTCAGCCTCCCCTCGTACACGCCGCCGGGCGGACAGCCCGTCGTGCACAGCAAGCGGATGGAGTACGACCACGGCGGCAGGCTGAAGAAGTCGATCGACGGGCTGAACCGGGTCACGAGCTACGACCACGACCCCTACGGCCGGGTGACCGCGACGACCCTGCCCCAGGTCGGCGAGACGTCGGCGGTGATCAGGGCGAACTACAACCGCGCGGGTGACCTGATCTCCAGCGTCGATCCGATGGGCATCGAGACCCGGAGCACCTACGACGAACTCGGCCGGCAGGTCAGCACGACCGAGGTCGACCGCTCGTCCGGTTCCACGCTCTACTTCACCACCACGACGAAGCACGACCTCGCGGGCAACGCGTTGTCGGTGACCAACTCGATGAACGCGACGTCGAGCGCCACCTACAACGCGGCGGGCGAGGTGCTCACCTCGACCGACCCGACCGACCGGGTGTCGAAGAGCACCTACGACATCTCGGGTCGCGTGGCGACGACCACCGATCCGTCGGGACTGGTCTCCAGCCAGACGTACGACCTGCTGGGCAGGCCGGTCCGGTCGGCGAACCTGGTCGACGGCACCGAACTGCGGGCGAGCACCGCGGAGTACGACCCGGCGGGCAACGTCCTGAAGCGCACCTCGCCGCAGGGTCGCGTGTCGAGCTACGCCTATGACGCGCTCGGCCGGCTGGTCACGCAGACGGAGAAGGCCGACACGACCAAGTCGATCGTCACGTCGTTCGGCTACGACAAGCTCGGCAACCGCAGCAGGTTCGTCGACGGCCGCGGCAACGCGACGATCTACACCTACACGGCGAGCGGCCTGCCCGAGTCGACGGTCGAACCGGCGACGGCCGCCACGCCGAACGCGGCGGACCGCACGTGGACCACGGTGTACGACGCCGCGGGTCAGACCACCCGCGAGCTGAAGCCCGGTGGCGTCACCGTCGATCGGGAGTTCGACGCGCAGGGACGTCTGAAGCTGGAGCGGGGCGCGGGCGCGGAGGCCACGACGGCAGACCG
This sequence comes from Lentzea sp. NPDC005914, assembly GCF_040629405.1. Taxonomy (NCBI): domain Bacteria; kingdom Bacillati; phylum Actinomycetota; class Actinomycetes; order Pseudonocardiales; family Pseudonocardiaceae; genus Lentzea; species Lentzea sp. NPDC005914. Next base: position 283,158 of record NZ_JBEXVQ010000008.1, read on the forward strand.
CACGTTCGGGTACGACCTCGCCGGCCGGATGATCAAGATCGGTGGCCCCGCCGGCGACAGCGGCTACACCTACGACGACCGCGGCAACCTGCTCACGTCGTACGGCGCGGGCGGCTCGGCGACCTACACCTACAACGGTGACGGCACTGTCGCCACCCGCAAGGACGTCACCGGCGACGCGTCGTTCACCTACGACAAGGCGGGCAGGCTGGTCAGCTCCGCCGACCCGTTGTCGGGCCGCACGGTCGACTACGGCTACGACGCCGCGGGACGGCTCGGCGTGGTCACCGACCGCGCGGTGAGCACGTGGGCGGCCCGCCGGCTGAGCTACGACCCGCTCGGGCGCCAGACGTCCGACCAGGTCCAGCAGACGGTGGAAGGCGGTCTGCGCGTCCTCGTCGGCGCGGAGTACGGCTACGACCTCGACGGCAAGGTGACCTCGAAGAAGATCACCGACACCTCGGGTTCCGCGACCAACACCTACGGCTACGACGGCGCGGGCAGGCTCACTTCGTGGACTGGCCCGGCGGGCACGACCGACTACCGCTGGGACGACTCGGGCAACCGCGTCGGCGCGGGCACGGCGACGTTCGACTACGACGAACGCAACCGGCTCAAGTCCGGCGGCGGTGCGACCTACACCTACACGCCGCGCGGCACCCGTGCCTCGGTCACCCAGAACGGTCAAACGACAGCGTCCTCGTTCGACGCCTTCGACCGCATGGCTTCCGCGGGCGCGGTCAGCTACCGCTACGACAGCCTGAACCGCGTCACCGACCGCAACGGTGTCGCGTTCAAGTACCAGGGCCAGACCAACGAAGCCGTCAGCGACGGCAGCAGACTGGTCAGCAGACTGCCCGACGGCACCGCGTTCTCCGACAAGGCGGCCGGCAGCACCCTCAAGGGCCGCATGCTGTTCGCCGACCTGCACGGCGACGTCATCGGCCGCTTCCTCGGCGGCGCCGTCGACGGCCTGCGTTCGTTCGACCCGTTCGGCACCGTCACCAGCTCGTCGGGTGATGCGTCTCCGCTCGGCTTCCAGGGCGACTGGACCGACGGGACGACCGGCTCGGTGAACATGGGCGCGCGCTGGTACTCGCCGGGCGCCGGCCAGTTCGTCAGCCGTGACGACTGGACGCTCGACCCGTCGCCGTCGTCGCGAGGGAACCGGTACGCCTACACGTGGAACGACCCGGTCAACGGCGCCGACCCGGACGGCCACGACAACATCCCGGTTCTCTGTCCGCAGGACTGGAAGTTCAACCCGCTCAACATCAGGGACTACCGCAAGCTCAATCCCGGCTGGCAGGCGTGGGAGTCGTTCTTCAAGCAGATGACCGGCACGTCGGAGTGTCTCGCTCAAACGGCCGGCACGTGCGTTGCGACGATCTACGACGACAACGGCAACCTCTGCCCCGGCTGGATGTACTGCAACGACGGATCCACGCAGAAGATCGGCCACTGCAAGGGCTACTGGGACGACGACGCTCTCCGTCCCGGTGACTGCAGGACCTTCAAGGAGGGGTGCAAGAAGACGTCGCCGAGCGTCAACCAGCCAGGCACGAACGGTCAACGCCCGACCGTGGTGGCACCGCGGCCGCCGCCTCCGCCGAAGTGGTGGCGGGACGCGCACCGGTACCTGCCGCGTCCGCAGTTCGACGTGAACCTCCTGCCGCGATCGCCCGATGTCGTGACTCTGCCGCCTGCGGACCAGGTCAAGGACGACCGGGATCAGGACACGACGGACTCCACGGATACGACGGAGGACGACCAGAGCAACGACGCTCCTGACACGCAGCCGACGAATGATCCGAATTCGACGCCGCCACCGAACGGGATTCCTAGGCCGCAGATCGGCCTGGACAACCAGATTCTCGTCTACTGGTACGACAGGGATCAGAGGTACGGGCACCTCAAGGACCAGATCGAAGATGCCGTGATGGGACACGATGTCGTCATCTCTCCGCAGGTCATGCGGGAGTTCATCTACCTCAACACGAACAGCGCTGACCGTGATCGGTACGAGTGGTTGGAAGAGAAGCTCGGGGACCGCTGGAGGATTGGGCACACCGAGCGCGAAGACGAGGTACGTGCTCTCACCGACCGAAATCCGGTCAGGGACCCGGCCACCAAGAACAATCTGAGGAAGCTCACCGATGAAGACGCACGCGTCTACGACTCCGCGCGCCAAGAAAATCCGCCGCTACTACTGTTCACGGCTGACATGGCGCTCTGCCAACACATGCGTTACGACGGGCATCCGTTCATCTACCTCCACCCTCAGCAACAGTCGAACGGGCAAGGCAGGATGTCGATGACTGAATGCAAGTAGACGTGAACTTCGGGAGGTCTTCGTGGGTGCGTTCAACATCCTTGTGATGCCGGAGTTGGAGTGGTGGTGTCCACGATGCGGCCTCGGAAAGACTCGCTTCGTTCAATTCAAGTACGGTGCTCAGATTCAAAAGGAGTACTACGTGGGCGACACCCTGGAATGGGGGACCCTGGATCGGGGAGAGCCTGGCCTTCGTCATGTCGCGGTACTCGGATTTGGCCTCAGCTGTGTCGACTGCGGTTACCAGGATGATCAGGACTATCGCATCGACATCAGGTCCGACGTCATCTCATCGGTTGTGCCCGACGATGGGGAGCTGGATTACCTGTCGCAGGGGAACCACTACTGGTTGGTGCTCGAAAGATAGTTTGCCCGGACTATTCGGAATGGAATGAAATGAGAAGATTGCGACGTACGGCCATCGCGGCCGTGTGTTTCACGCTGGGGGCGGCTGTCGTCGCAACACCAGGATGGGCGGCCGCGCCGCCCAGCGGTGCCAGACCGGACGTGGTGAACTCCGCGGACGACGCCAGAGCCGGCCAGACGGTGCCGAAGGACGCGAAGGGCCGCAGCCTCGTCTACGTCGAGGGCTCGCAGGCGAACCAGCTCCGCGCCGCCGTCGTCAAGGCGGGTGGCACGGTCAGCGGCTCCGGGAACGGCCGCGTCAAGGCCGCGGTGCCGAAGGACAAGCTGGACCTCGTGGCGAGCCAGCCCGGCGTGACCGAGGTGCGGCTGCCCGACCGGGCGGTTCCGATGGCCATCACGTCCGAGGGCGTGGCCGCGGCCAAGGCGAACCTGTGGCACGACGCCGGCAAGAAGGGCGCCGGCGTCAAGGTCGGCATCATCGACGTCGGCTTCGGTGACGTGGCGGCGTCGCAGGCATCCGGCGACCTGCCGGCGAACATCACCATCAACAACGACAACTGCCTCGACGCCGCCGAGAAGCCTCAGCACGGCACCGGTATCGCCGAGATCGTGCACGACATGGCTCCTGAAGCGCAGCTGTTCCTCGCGTGCATCGAGGACACGTTCAGCTTCGACCAGGCCGAGGTGTGGCTGCGGCAGCAGGGCGTGCAGGTGATCTCGTCGGCGATCGGGTTCCTGGCTCCGGCCGGAAGTCGTGGTGACGGCACGGGTGACCCGGGCAGCCCGGCCGAGGTCGTCAAGCGCAGCCGGCAGGCGGGCGTTCTGTGGAGTGTCGCCGCGGGCAACCAGGCGCGCCTGCACTACGGCGGCAAGGCGATCGACTCCAACGGCGACAGCTGGGTCGAGTTCGGCGTCTCCCGGCAGAACGGTTTCCCGCTGGACTCCGGCGCCACCGCCACGGTGGGGCTGCGCTGGGACGCGTGGCCCAAGACCAGGCAGGATCTCGACCTCTACATCTCGACGTCCGAGAACCCGCCGACCGGGCTGAACGACCCCAGCCTCGTCGCGGTGTCGACGCGGTCGCAGAAGGACACGCCTGAGGGGCTGGCGCCGACCGAGTCGGTCACCTTCCGCAACAACACGGGCGCCACGGTGACCTACTGGGTGTACGTGAAGAACCACAGCGCGAGCTTCGACACGCCGATCGAGCTCTTCGTCAACGGCCCCTCTTACGGCCAGCAGCTCCAGCAGTACACCGAGGCCGGCAGCGTCGTCGAACCCGCCACCTCGCCGCACGTGATGGCGGTCGGGGCGACCCAGCCCGCGTCGGGGCGGGTGCAGGACTACAGCGGTCGCGGTCCGACGGTCGACGGCAGGCAGAAGCCGGACATCACGGGCTACGACCAGATCTCGACCAGGGCGATGAAAATCATGCGGGGCACGTCCGCGGCTGCGGCGCACGTGGCCGGTGCGGCCGCGCTGTTCAAGTCCGCCAACCCGGCTCTCGACGCCGGGCAGTTGCAGACCGCACTGCAGAACGCCGCGAACCCGAAGCAGTCCAACAACAACTGGGGCAACGGTCCGCTCAGCGTCGGGGCGCCCGGCACGCCGCCCGCCGTGCCGGCCGGGTCCGGTTTCACGGTCTCCACGCAACAGGCTCGTGTGCATTCCGAGGCTTACGCGGCGAACGAGGTGAAGACCCTCGCTTTCCCCAGCCTGCCGAGTGACACCCAGTCCGTGGCGATCACCGTGTCCGCCAGGGCCACCGCCGCCGACATCGGCGACTTCGCCATCGAGGTCGCGCCCGGTGACCCGGCGCAGCTGGGTGGGAAGGCGCCGGCGTTGAACGCCCGCGGGGACGCCGGCCAGACGTGGCAGTCGCTCACGATGTTCGCTCCGCTGGACAGCGCGCGGTCGCTCAAGTTGCGCAACCGCGGCAACGGGAACGTGTTCGTGGTGGTCGAACTGCTCGGCTACTTCAGTCCCCAGGGGAGCACGGACACCTTCTTCGCCAACGACAAGCCCGCGCGCGTGCTCGACACGCGGGGGTTCCCGGTCGTCAACGGTGGAAGCACCCGCGCGACGTCGTTGAGCAGTGCCCCCGGAGCCGCCCCGGACTTCGTCGACCTGCCGATCCGCGGTGTCGCCAACGTGCCCCAGAGCGCGCGGGCGGTGGTGCTGAACGTGACCGCGTTCGAGGCCTCGGCGGAGTCGTACCTGGTGGCGCACAACCCCACCGCGCCGATGAGCTTCGTAACGATGGTGGTCTCTCCCGGTGACCGGCGAACGAACCTGGCCATCGTGCCGATCGGCGCGGACGGCAAGATCCGGTTGACCAACAACACCGCGACGGCCGTCGGTGCCGCGCTGGACGTCGTCGGCTGGTTCGGGCCGGACGCCGGTGGCGCGCGGTACGTGTCGCTGTCCGATGCGAGGCGTGTCGCGGACACGACCACGGGCAACGGCGTGCCCAAAGCCCCCATCGGGCACGGGCAGGTGGCCACGTTCCAGGCGAGCGGGGTGGCCGGGATCGAGTCCTCGGCCACGACGGCCGCCGTTCTGATGACCGGCAGGGACGACAACCTCGGAACCGAGCTCAGCGCTGTCGCGAGCGAGGTGGGGTGGATCTCCGCGAGCCAGGTGTCCACGCGCAAGATGGAGACCGCGACCGGGCTCGCCCTGGTGCCGCTCGGCAACAGCGGCAAGGTGGACGTGCGCAACGAACGCGGGCAGACACGGCTGACGGCCGACGTCACGGGCTACTTCGTCGGCGGCACCAAGGTCGCGGTACCGGCTGTCGCGGGCAACTGCGTCACGGCCAAGGACGGACCGGGCTTCTACAGCGCGTTCGACGGCCGGCGGGAGTCCGACCTCGGGGGCTGGCAGAGCACCGGCACCAAGATCGGCACCGAGGGCTGTGAGCTCGTGACCAGGGACGGCGCCGACGTCTCCTGGTACTCGACCCACACCTACGGCAACGACTACACGATGAAGGTCGACTGGAAGGCCACCACGGACAACTCCGGCTCCGGTGTCTTCGTGCTGATGACCAACCCCGGCACGAACAACGCCTCGCCGGGCGCGAGCGGGTACGAGGTGAACATCGGCCCGAAGAACGCCACGGGCACGCAGCAGACCGGTGCGTTCGCCGGGATCCAGGCGCCCAGCACCACCGCGCCGGTCAAGCCGACCGGTCAGTGGAACACCTTCGAGATCAAGGTCCGCTGGAACACCGCGACGGTGTTCCTCAACGGCCAGCAGGTCAACGAGTACACCTCTGCCGACTCGACAGGCGTGGGACGCAACACCTTCATCGGTCTGCAGAACGACGGCGCCAACGACAGCGTCCGGTTCCGCAACGTCCGGATCAAGCGGGACACTCCCGTGTTCTCCGGCACGTTGAAGGGCGTCAACGGCCGTTGCCTCGACATGAAGTACAACGACCCGTTCCAGCCTGTCGTGTGGATGTGGGACTGCCACGGCTTGTTCGCCCAGACGTGGACGTCGAACGAGGGCCTTCTCATGGCGGGTGGCCGGTGCCTCACGGCCAGCGACCCCGGCGGTGACGGTGCCTCGGTCGTGCTGGCCGGGTGCGCCGGCATCGACGGTCAGCAGTGGGTCCTGCGCACCGACGGACGACTGATCAGCCGTTACTCCGGGCGGTGTGCCACGCCTAACGACGGCAACCAGGGTTCCCAGCTGGTCCTGCGGGCCTGTGACAAGTCCCGCTCGGACCAGGTGTGGCAGGTGCCCGCGCAGAACGGGCGATCGGGCAAGGTCGTCGGCGTCTCCGGCAAGTGCCTGGACGTTCCGAACAATGACCCGACGCTGAACAAGGTCGTCCTGTGGCCGTGCAACGGCAGCCCGGCGCAGAGTTTCGCGGCTCCCGGAGACGGGACGCTGCGAGCCGGCGGCAAGTGCATCGACCTGACGAACTCCAACACCGCCGAAGGCAGCGCGGTGAGCCTCTGGGAGTGCAACGGAACCCAGGCTCAGCAGTGGTCCGCCCAGCCGGACGGCTCGCTGGTGAACCCGCTGTCGGGCCGCTGCCTCACGGCGGCGTCGTCCGCGGACAACGCGACCCTGTCGATCTCCAACTGCAGTGGCGCGCGCACGCAGACGTGGTCGCTGACCGCGGAATGGCTGTCTCGCGGCCCGATCGTCGGCGTCGCCACCAAGTGCATCGACGTCTACGGCAACGACCCGAACGCCAGCCGGCTGTGGCTGTGGGAATGCTTCGGCCCCACCGGGCAGCTGTGGTGGGCGCCGGGTGACGGCACGTTCCGCATCTACGGCAAGTGCCTCGACATCGGCGACACGGTGAACGGCACGGCCATCGTGAACGCGGGCTGCCACGGCGGCACGAGCCAGCAGTGGACGGCGCGACACGACGGGACACTGGTCAGCGCGCTCGCCGGTCGCTGTGTCGACGACGTCGGGTACAACGCCGACAACGGCAACCCCCTGGCGATCTACAACTGCACCAGTGACTGGAACCAGCGCTGGGCCACGTCGGTGAACCCGAGCTGAGTCCGGACGAGTCAGGGACAGCGGGGGTGGCTTCGGTCCCCCCGCTGTCCGGCCGGCTTTCCCGAGAACGAGCAGTACGGCGACAGACCCTGCCGCCGACAACAGAAACCCTGGGGGACGCGTGAAACACGCGTGGATCAATGGCGTGCCGAGACGGGTGCGTCAGCCCTACGGTCTCTCCGGCGCGCTCCCTCTCGGGGCCTCGACCACCGCACCCGAACAACGACGCTCCAGACACGCAACCGGTCGAGGACCCGTCCTCCAATCCGAACAGTCCGTTGCCGCCGCACGGGAGTTGTTGTGGGCGCGTTCAACATTCTGATGGTGCCGGATCCGGCGAGGTGTGCGAACTGTGGCCCGGAGACTTCCAGGTATGTCCAGTTTCATTTCGGAGAGCTGGCCGGCCTGGGGCACGTCGCGGTACACGGAGTGAATGTCGGCTGCCCGCGCTGGGTGATGGCGATGACCAGGAGTTTCGCATCGACATCAAGAGCGATGTGATCGTTTCGATGCGCCCGGATGACGACGACGGATTTCCTCGCTCAGGGCAACTACTACTGGGTTGTCCTCGAAGAATGAATGGAATGAAATGAGCAGATTGCGACGTGCGGCCGCTGCGGCCGTGTGCATGACGCTGGGGGCGGCTGTCGTCGCAACACCGGCATGGGCGGCCGCGCCGCCCGCCGGTGCCAGACCGGACGCGGTGAACTCCGCGGACGACGCCAGACCCGGCCAAACAGTCCCGAAGGACGCCAAGGGTCGACGGCTGGTCTACGTGGAGGGCCCGAGCCAGAACCAGCTCCGCGCCGCCGTCGTCAAGGCCGGCGGCACGGTCAGCGGCTCCGGCAACGGCCGGATCAAGGCCGCTGTGCCGCAGGAGAAGCTGGACCTGGTCGCGAGCCAGCCCGGCGTGACCGAGGTACGGCTCCCCGACCGTGCGGTGCCGATGGCCGTCACGTCCGAGGGCGTGGCCGCGGCCAAGGCCAACCTGTGGCACGACGCCGGCAAGAAGGGCGCGGGCGTCAAGGTCGGCATCATCGACGTCGGCTTCGGCGACGTGGCGGCGTCGCAGGCATCCGGTGACCTGCCGGCGAACATCACCATCAACAACGACAACTGCCTCGACGCGGCCGAGAAGTCGCCGCACGGCACCGGCATCGCCGAGATCGTGCACGACGTGGCCCCCGAGGCCCAGCTCTTCCTGGCGTGCATCGAGGACACGTTCAGCTTCGACCAGGCCGAGACGTGGCTGCGGGCGCAGGGTGTGCAGGTGATCTCGTCGGCGATCGGGTTCCTGGCCCCGGCCGGCAGCCGCGGCGACGGTACTGGCGATGCAGGTAGCCCCGCCGAGATCGTCAAGCGCAGCAAGGCCGCGAACATCCTGTGGAGCGTCGCGGCGGGCAACCAGGCGCGGCTGCACTACGGCGGCAACGCCATCGACGCCAACGCCGACGGCTGGGTCGAGTTCGGGGCCTCGCGGCAGAACGGTTTCCCACTCGACCCCGGTCGCTCCGCCACGGTGGGGCTGCGCTGGGACGCGTGGCCGAAGACCAAGCAGGACCTCGACCTCTACGTCATGAAGAGCACGAACCCGCCGAACGGGCCGAACGACCCGGAGATCGTGGCGCAGTCGACGCGGTCGCAGAAGGACAGCACCGACGGGTTGGCGCCGACCGAGTCGCTCACGTTCACCAACAACCTGGGCACCACGCAGACGTACTGGGTGTACGTGAAGAACCACAACGCGGCGCTCAACACGCCGATGGACCTGTTCGTCAGCGGCCCGGCCAACAACCAGCAGCTGCAGTACTACACCGAGGCCGGCAGTGTCGTCGAACCCGCCACCTCGCCGCACGTGATCGCGGTCGGCGCGACCGCGCCCGGTTCGGGGCGGGTTCAGGACTACAGCGGCCGCGGTCCGACGGTCGACGGCAGGACCAAGCCGGACATCACGGGCTACGACGAGGTCTCGACGAGTGCGATGGGCGTGCTGCGGGGCACCTCCGCCGCGGCCGGGCACGTGGCCGGTGCTGCCGCGCTGTTCAAGTCGGCGAACCCCTCGCTCGACGCGTCGCAGCTGCAGACCGCGCTGCTGAACGCCGCGAACCCCAAGCAGTCCAACAACAACTGGGGCAACGGTCCGCTCAGCGTCGGCACGCCGGGCACCCCCGCCGCTCCCGCCGGTGCCGGGTTCACGTCCGACGCGACGCCGACGCGCGTGTTCGACCAGGAGATCCCCGCGAACGAGACCAGGACGCTCGCGTTCCCGTCGCTGCCCGGTGACACGACCGCGGTCGCGATCACCGTGTCCGCGCAGGCGCACGCCAACGACATCGGCGACTTCGCCATCGAGGTCGGCACCGGTGACCTCGCGGCGAAGGGCGGTCGGGTGCCGACGTTGTACGCGCGTGGCGACAACGCGTGGACGTGGCAGACGTTGACGTTCTTCGCGCCACTGGACAGCGCGCGGTCGATCAAGCTGCGCAACCGCGGCAACGGACCGGCCGGGGTCGTGGTCGAGCGGCTGGGCTACTTCAGCCCGCAGCAGAGCACGGACACGTACGTCGCCCTGCCCGCGCCGGCCCGGTTGCTCGACACCCGCGGCTACCCGGTCGCCGCCGGGGGCAACCCGAGGAACACCTCGCTCGACGCCGGTGGTGACAAGACCGCCGAGGTGCAGATCCGCGGCGTCGCCGGGATCCCGCAGAACGCGCAGGCCGTGGTCGCGAACCTCACCGGCTTCGAGGCGACCGAGCAGCAGTTCCTGACCGCACACGGCACCACCGCGGTTCCGGGCGTCACGTCGGTCTCGGTCGCGCAGGGCGACCGGAGGACGAACACGGTCGTCGTGCCGATCGGGCCGGACGGCAAGATCCGCGTCACCAACAGCACCTGGCGCAGCGTCGTCGGCGCTTCGCTGGACGTCGTCGGGTACTTCGGCCCCGGCAACGGTGCGAAGTACGTGCCGCTGACCGACTCCAGCCGGGTCGCGGACACCGCCACCGGCAATGGCGTGCCCAGGGCGCAGATCGGGCACGGGCAGGTCGCCCAGTTCCAGGTGAGCGGGGTCGCGGGCGTGGCTGCCACGGCGACCACGGCGGCCGTGGTCCTCACGGGCAACGACAACAACATCGGCACCGAGCTCAGCGCGGTGGCGAGCGAGGTGGGCTGGACCGCCGCGAGCCAGGTGGTCACGCGCAAGCTGGAGACGGGGGCCGGGCTCGCGCTCGTGCCACTCGGCGACAGCGGCAAGGTCGACGTGCGCAATGAGCGCGGCCAGACCAGGTTGTCCGCTGACGTCACCGGCTACTTCGTCGGTGGCGGCAAGGTCGCGACCCCGGCGGTGGCGGGCAACTGCGTCACGTCCAGGGACGAGCCGGGCTTCGGCAGCGCGTTCGACGGCAGGACCGAGTCCGGGACCAGGGGGTGGCTGTCCACCGGTCAGGCGATGACGGCGGACGGCTGTGAGCTCCGCACCGCGGACAGCCCCGACGTCAACTGGTACACGCCGCACACCTACGGCAACGACTACACGCTCAAGCTCGACTGGAAGGCCGAGACCGAGAAGTCGGACTCGGGCGTGTACGTGCTGATGCCCAACCCCGGCAACGACGCGGGCAAGCCCAACGCGACCGGGTACGAGATCCAGATCAAGCAGGGCGGCGACCAGTGGGTGACCGGGTCCGTCGTGGGCAGGCAGGCGCCGACCACCACGAGCGCGGCGAAGCCGGTCGGTCAGTGGAACACCTACGAGATCAAGGTCAGCTGGAACAGCGTGACCGTGTACCTCAACGGCCAGCGCGTCAACGACTACACCTCGCCGGACGCGACCCAGACGGAGCGCAACACGTTCATCGGCTTGCAGAACGACAACACCGGTGACGCGGTCAAGTTCCGCAACGTGCGGATCAGGCAGGACACGCCGGTGTGGTCGGGCACGCTGAAGAGCGGCAACGGGCGTTGTCTCGACATCAAGTGGGCCGACCCGGCGCAGCAGGTCGCCTGGATGTTCGACTGCCACGGCCAGTTCGCGCAGACCTGGGCGTCGAACGAAGGAATGATCCAGGGCGCCGGACGTTGCCTCATGCCCGACACCAACAACGACGGCGCGCAGGTCCTGCTGGTCGACTGCGTCGGCGACGCCCGGTCGCAGTGGGTGCGGCGCACCGACGGGCGACTGGTCAACCGCGCGACAGGCCTGTGCGCCACACCGGCCGGCGCGTCCCAGGAGGCGCGGCTGGTCATGTCCGCCTGTGCGCCGTCGAGGACCGAGCAGGTCTGGACGGTGCCGGAGCAGCGTGGCCGGGTCGGCAAGGTGGTCGGTCCCGGTGGCAGGTGCCTGGACGTCTTCGGGCACAACCCGGCGGCGAACCAGGCGGTGCTGTGGGGGTGCAACAGCGCGGTGGCCCAGCAGTGGGTGGCGCCCGGTGACGGCACGTTGCGCGGCGAGGGCAAGTGCCTCAACGTCAACGGCGGCACGGCCGAAGGCACGGCCGTGGCCATCCTGGACTGCAACGCCCAGCCGGCCCAGCAGTGGGTCGCGCAGGCGGACGGCACGCTCCTGAACCCGATCTCGGGCCGCTGCCTCACCTCGGCGTCGACCGCGGACGGCGCGGCGCTGTCGATCACCAACTGTGCCGCCAGGAACACGCAGCTCTGGCGGCAGACGGCGGTGTGGGCGTCCCGCGGGCCGGTCGTCGGCCCTCAGACGAGGTGCCTTGACGTGTACGCCGCCAACCCGTCGGCCAACACGGTCGTCGTGTGGGGGTGCCACGGCGGCTTCGCCCAGGACTGGCGGATGTCCGGCGACGGCACGATCGAGGCGTACAACAACTGCCTCGACATCTCGGGCACCGGCAACAACGCCCCGGTCACCCTGCCGTCGAACTGTCAGCGCACCGGCGGGCAGGTGTGGGCGGTGCGGTCCGACGGCAGCATCGTGAACCCGGTGTCCGGCCGTTGTCTCGACGGCAAGCTCGGCGCCGACGGCGACAGGGCCATCGTCTTCGACTGCCACGGCGGCCTGCCGCAGCGGTTCGCGACGGCGGTCAACGGAAGCTGACCGGAAAGATCACGGCAGCGGGGGTGGCTTCGGCTACCCCCGCTGTTTTTCCTCCTCCGCCTCCGGCGAGGACCGCGGCTCCTGGATCTTCAGCGGCGCGGTCAGCTGCGTGTCGGCGGGGGAGGGCGCGGAGTACTCGGTGTTGCCGGATTCCTGCTTGGGCTGCGCGTTCTCCTCGCGGATGCGGGACGCCGCGCGTTCCATCTCAAGGCGGCGCCACCGGCGGCGCTGGCGCTGGGTCATGCGGGCTGGCCACGTTTCCTGGATGGCGCTGTTGAAGTACGCGCCGATGGTGATCGCCAGGCCGATGAAGAACACGAACAGCAGGAACGCGATCGGCGTCGCCAGGGCGCCGTAGGTGTAGCCCGTGGTGGTGATCCACTGGATGTACAGGCGCAGGCCGATGGACGACAGGATGAACACGGCCATGGCGAGGACCGCGCCGGGCAGCACGCGGTGGTACGGCAGCCTCCTCGGCAGCGCGACCTTGTAGAGCAGCGACAGCGAGAGCACGAGGAGCAGCGCGACGCCGGGGTAGTAGAAGCGGCCGACCCACGTCGTGATGTAGGGCTGCCACGACGCCGGGAAGAACTGCGGCAGGATGTCCGGGCCCAGCGCCAGCACCGGCAGGCCGACCACCAGCGCCACCAGCGAGATCATGTACAGCAGCAGGGCGAAGATGCGCTGCCAGAGCTCGTTGCGGACGCCGTACTGGCCGTGGGCGACCGTGATCGCGTCGACGAACGACGACATGGCCGACGAACCCGCCCACAGCGAGATCAGGAAGCCGACGGAGACGATCTCGCCCTTGCCGGTGGTGAGGATCTCCGCGACCGTCGGCTGGATCACGCCGTTGACCACGTCGGCGCTGAAGATCGTCCGGGTGAACCCGATGATCTTCTCCTGGACGGCGGAGACGACCTCCTGGCCGAACCAGTCGCCGAGATAACCCATGGCGCCCAGCACACCGAGCAGCAGTGGCGGGAATGAGAGGGTCTGCCAGAACGCCGCCTCGGCGGCTTCTGAGAAGATGTTGCCTTCCCAGGCTTTCGTCAGCGTGCGCGCGAGTAGACGCAGCGGCCCCTTGCGGCCGGACCTGCGTGCGTCGTTGTCGGTAGGCGCACCCATCGCAAAGACAAGCATGGTGCATGGCGCCACGTTTCGCGGCATCGGCGCCGAGAACAGGTAGAGTCACGGTGCCCTCGGCAACGGTCTGCCTGAGGGCATTACCATGTCTGACCTGCACAAATGAGGAGAAACACGTCTGTGACAGCGACAGCAGCAATGCGACCGCTGCGGGCCTGGCAGCGCCGCGCGCTGACCAAGTACCTCGCCGCGAAACCGCAGGACTTCCTCGCCGTCGCGACACCCGGCGCGGGCAAGACGACCTTCGGGCTTCGCGTGGCCGCCGAACTGCTGGCCGACCGCACGATCGAGGCCGTCACGATCGTCACGCCCACCGAGCACCTCAAGCACCAGTGGGCGAAGGCCGCCGCCGAGCAGGGCATCCACATCGACTCGAACTTCCGCAACACCAACGCGATGACCTCCCGCGACTACCACGGCGTGGCCGTCACGTACGCGCAGGTCGCCGCCCACCCGTCGCTGCACCGGGTGCGCACGGAGAACCGCAAGACGCTGGTGCTGCTCGACGAGATCCACCACGGTGGCGACGCCAAGTCGTGGGGTGACGCGATCCGCGAGGCGTTCACGCCCGCGGTCCGCCGTCTCTGCCTCACCGGCACGCCGTTCCGCTCGGACGACTCGCCGATCCCGTTCGTGCAGTACGAGGAGAGCTCCGGCGGCTTCAAGACGTCCAAGGCCGATCACACGTACGGGTACTCCGACGCGTTGCGCGACGGCGTGGTCCGGCCCGTGCTGTTCCTGGCGTACTCGGGCGAGGCGTCGTGGCGGACCAGCGCGGGCGAGGAGTACACCGCGCGCCTGGGTGAGCCGTTGACGCAGGAGCAGACCGCGCGGGCCTGGCGCACGGCCCTGGACCCGGCCGGCGACTGGATGGCCTCCGTGCTGCGCGCCGCCGACCAGCGGCTCACGCAGAAGCGCGAGAACGGCCTGCCCGACGCCGGCGGTCTGGTGATCGCGACCGACCAGACCGTGGCGAAGGCCTACGCGCAGGTGCTCCAGCGCGTCACGGGCCAGATCCCCACGCTGGTGCTGTCCGACGACCCGAAGGCGTCCGGCAAGATCGCCGAGTTCTCCGCGACGAACGAGCGCTGGATGATCGCCGTCCGGATGGTGTCCGAGGGCGTCGACGTGCCGCGGCTCGCCGTCGGCGTGTACGCGACGTCGTCGTCGACTCCGCTGTTCTTCGCCCAGGCCGTCGGCCGTTTCGTGCGCAACCGGAAACCCGGCGAGACCGCGACGGTGTTCCTGCCCTCGGTGCCGGTGCTGCTGCAGCTCGCGTCCGAGCTGGAGGCCGAGCGCGACCACGTCCTGGGCAAGCCGCACCGCGAAAAAGACGGCTGGGACGACGAGCTCATGGCCGCGGCGAACCAGACCAAGGACGAGCCCGGCGAGGACGAACGCGCCTTCACCGCGCTGGGCACCACCGCCGAACTCGACCAGGTGATCTTCGACGGCTCGTCGTTCGGCACCCCGACGCACGCGGGTTCGGCGGAGGAGCAGGAGTACCTCGGCCTGCCCGGTCTGCTGGAACCGGACCAGGTGCGCACGCTGCTGCTGCAGCGCCAGGAAGAGCAGTTGGCCTCCGCGGCCAAGCGCCCCAAGCCCGAGGTGGCGGTCCGGGAGGCCCGGCCGGTCGGCGTCCAGGAACGCCTCGCGTCACTGCGCAAGGAGCTCAACACCCTCGTCGCGATGCACCACCACCGCACCAAGAAGCCGCACGGCAAGATCCACAACCAGCTGCGCGAGTACTGCGGTGGTCCGCCGACCGCGATGGCCAGCATCGAACAGCTCGAGGAACGCATCGCCACCCTGCGCTCCTGGTAGCGCGCGCCCCGACCCCAAACCCCCTGGTAGGGCGCGCGTCCACCATTGCAATGAGTGTTTTGACTTCGTCCGCAAACGTTTTTTGCATCCGGCGAGGGCCCGGCGCGACCGCTGATATCCGATATATCAGTTGCGGGTGACGGCGACGGCGAGCGTCTCGTAGTGGGACGTGAAGCCGCCGCCGATCGCGTCGATCGCGGTGCCGACGCCGTCCATCAGCTCGGCGGCCTGCTCGGTCGTGAGCAGAGCCAGCGGGCTCATGGTGAGCATCAGGTCGAGGTACTCCGCGGTCGTGTAGGAGAGGTCCCAGGCGGCGCTCCACTGCTGAGGGCCGGAGAACTCGCCGGTGCCGACGAACTGGTCGGCGGTCCGCTCGCAGCCACCCCGATACGACGCGAGCGCCTCCTCGCGGGTGTGGCCGATGCGGAACGGCGTCTCCGGTGCGATCCGCTGGTAGACCTCGGCGAGCGCGTGCGCGACCGGGTCCGGCATCGCGAACACGTGCCACAACGCGACGAACACGCCGCCGGGACGCAGCACCCGTGCCGCCTGGCGGGGTCCTTGCTCGGCGTCGACCCAGTGCCACGCCTGGCCCGCGACGACGGCGTCGAACTCGCGGCCGGCCGGGTCCCAGGTCTCGAACTTCGACACCTCGACCGGCACACCGGTCTCGCGGGCGAACCGGGCCATCTGCTCGTCGTGCTCGACGCCGACGACCTCGAGCCCTGCGGCGATCAGCTGGCGGGACAGCTTGCCGGTGCCGCAGCCGACGTCGACCACACGCGGTCCGGGACTCGCCGTGACGATCCGCGCGACCAGTTCGTCGGGATAGGGCGGGCGGGTGCGGTCGTAGCGGGCGGCTTCCGCGCCGAACGAGGTGGCGAGCCGCTCGGCGAGTTCCGGGTCGAACTTCCCGGGGTCGGACTTCTCGGGGGCGAGATTATCTGGGGCGAGATTCTCTGGGGTGGACTTCTGCGCGTCGACCTTCTCCGGTTCTGGCTTCTCACCTAAAGTGGGCATGCGCCCACCCTAGTGGGCAAGTGCCCACTCAGCTAGGAGAACAGGCGTGCCCACCGGTGTGCATCTCCGTGACGTGCGAGGACAGCTCTTCGACGCCGCGGAACGCCTCCTGGTAGAGGGCGGCCCGAGTGCGCTCACCAGTCGTGCGGTGACGACCGAGGCCGACGTCGCCAAGGGTGTGCTGCACAGGCATTTCGACGACTTCGACGCGTTCCTCGCGGAGTTCGTCCTCGACCGCGTCGACAAGATGGACGCGCGCGCGAAGGCCCTCCTGGAATCGGCAGGTACGGGAGACGTCGTCGGCAACCTCGCGGAGGCGATCACCGCCGTCTTCACCGGAGTCGCCGTCGCGATCGTCGCCCTCGTGACCTTCCGCGACGACCTGCGCAGGCGGCTGCGCGAGACGTGGCCCGCGGGCGTGCCCGTGCTGACCGAGGCCGCGATCATGATCAAGGCCTACCTGGAGCGCGAACGGGAGCTGGGCCGCGTGAGCGACCTCGACGCCGACGGGGCCGCGCCGATGCTCATCGGCACCGGGCACCTGCTCTTCGCCGACCGGGACGCTCCGCCATCGGACAACGCGGTGCGCCGAATGGTCGCAAGTGTTGTAGCGCCGTGGTTACGCTCTCACGACTCTGGGTAGTCAAATGACGCGGAGGTTGCCGCATCGTTACGACTTAATCGATACAGTGTGGTTCCGGTCACGCATATGTCGGGCATACGTTGTGCGCCACAACATTCTCTGTGACACAGCGCAGTGAAAGGGATGGCGGATGCGCAGCAAGACTCTCGCTTCCATCGCCGTTACCGCGGGCCTCGCCCTGGCGGTCTCGGCGTGCGGCGCCAACACGTCCTCCGGCACCGGAGGAAGCACCGACACGAAATCTGGCAGCGGCAATGGCGCGAAGGTCGGCGTGATCCTTCCTGAGACCGCCTCCTCCGCTCGCTGGGAGGGCTTCGACAAGCCGCTGCTCAAGGCCGCTCTGGAGAAGGAGGGGCTCGTCCCCGACATCCAGAACGCGCAGGGTGACGTCCAGAAGTTCAGCACCCTGGCCGACGGCATGATCAACGCCGGCGTCAAGGTCCTGATCATCGCGACGCCCAACAGCGAGGTCGGCGCTTCCGTCGCCAAGAAGGCGCAGGCGCAGGGCATCCAGGTCATCGACTACGACCGCCTGAACACCGGTGGCTCCTCGTCCTACTACGTGTCGTTCGACAACGTGAAGGTCGGCGAGCTGCAGGGTCAGGGCTTCGCCGACGCGATGAAGGCCGCTCCGCAGAACGCGAACGTCATCGAGATCGAGGGCGCGCCGACGGACAACAACGCCACCCTGTTCGCTCAGGGCCAGCGCAAGGTCCTCGACCCGCTCTACAGCGCCGGCAAGCTCAAGCTGGTCCAGTCCCAGCCGATCGACAACTGGGACAACCAGAAGGGTGGCCAGGTCTTCGAGCAGATCCTGACCTCCAACGGCGGCAAGGTCGACGGCGTCGTCGCCGCGAACGACGGCCTCGCCGGCGCCGTGATCACGGTGCTGAAGAAGGTCGGCCTGAACGGCAAGGTGCCGGTCACCGGTCAGGACGCCACCCCGGACGGCCTGCAGGCCGTGCTCCGCGGTGACCAGTACATGACCGTGTTCAAGCCCATCAAGGACGAGGCCGAGGCCGCCGCGAAGCTGGCCGCAGCCCTCGCCAAGGGCGACACCGCCGCCGCCGACGCCCTCGCGACCGGCAAGACCAAGGACGACAAGGGCAACCGCGACGTCAAGTCCGTGCTGCTGACCGCTCAGCTGATCACCAAGGACAAGGTCAAGTCCGTTGTGGACGCGGCCTTCGTCAAGGCCGCGGACATCTGCGTCGCCGACACCCAGGCCGCCTGCACCGAGCTCGGCATCAAGTAGGACCGCTTGCGTCAAGGCGGGGTGCGGAACTGCGCACCCCGCCTCGGCGCGTGGTAACCACGGAGGAACCCCAGTGAGCGAGCCGATTCTCGAGCTGCGCGGCATCAACAAGAGCTTCGGTCCCGTGCACGTCCTGCACGACATCGACCTGACCGTCAACCCGGGCGAGGTCACCGCGCTCGTCGGCGACAACGGCGCGGGCAAGTCGACGTTGGTCAAGTGCATCGCGGGCATCCACCCGACCGATTCGGGAGAGGTCCTGTTCGAGGGACAGCCCACGCACATCAAGGGCCCGCGCGACGCCGCGGAGCTCGGGATCGAGGTCGTCTACCAGGACCTCGCGCTGGCCGACAACCTCGACATCGTCCAGAACATGTTCCTCGGCCGCGAACGCACCAAGGCCGGTCTGCTCGACGAGACCGACATGGAACAGGCGGCGCGCAAGACGCTGGCCTCGTTGTCGGTGCGCACGGTCAAGTCGGTGCGCACGCAGGTCGCGTCGCTGTCCGGTGGTCAGCGCCAGACCGTCGCGATCGCCAAGGCCGTGCTGTGGAACAGCAAGGTCGTGCTGCTCGACGAACCCACCGCCGCACTCGGCGTCGCCCAGACGCGGCAGGTGCTCGACCTGGTCCGCCGGCTTGCCGAGCAGGGCCTCGGGGTCGTCCTGATCAGCCACAACATGAACGACGTCTTCGAGGTCGCCGACAAGATCGCGTGCCTCTACCTCGGACGCATGGCCGCGGTCGTGGGGTCCAAGGACGTCACGCACGGCCAGGTGGTCGAGCTGATCACCGCCGGTCGTTCCGGTGACCTGGGCATCGCCCGCCCCGAGGCGGCGACGATCTGATGAGTTCCGAAGAGGCGAGCATGACCGACACCACCGAAACGCACGAACACGGGCACGATCACGACACCCCGCAGCAGCAGGGCGCGATCTCCGACTTCGGCATCGACACGACCTCCATGTCCACCGGCGAGGCGGTGCGCGACTACTGGGCCAGGGTCCGCGGCGGTGAGCTCGGCTCGCTGCCCGCGTTGCTCGGGCTCGTTGTGCTGCTCATCGTGTTCAGCTCGCTGTCCGACACGTTCTTCACCCTCGGCAACCTCGCCAACCTGCTCCAGCAGGGCGCCAGCATCACCATCATCGCGATGGGCCTGGTGTTCGTGCTGCTGCTCGGCGAGATCGACCTGTCGGCCGGTACCGCGTCCGGTGTGACGGCGGCGGTGATGGCACTGCACCTGATCCACAACGGCAACCTGCTCGGCGGCATGGGCGACACGGTGTTCTACGTGTTCTGCGGCCTGCTGGTGCTCGCGATCGTGCTCTCGGCGCTGATGAAGATCTGGGCGGGTACGGCGCTCTCGGCCGTCGCGCTGATCATCGCCGCGGTCGGCATACCGGCGAACGCCTGGCTGGAGATGCTGCTCGCGGTCTGCGTCGGCGCGGCCATCGGCTCCATCACCGGCTTCCTTGTCGCCAGGGTCGGCATCCCGTCGTTCGTCGTGACCCTGGCGCTGTTCCTCGTCTGGAACGGCGTGGTGCTGCAGTTCATCGGCCAGGGCGGCACGCTCGGCCTGCGTGACGACACGATCTTCAACGTCGCCAACGGCAACCTGAACTTCGTGGGCTCGTGGGCCCTGTTCGTCATCGCCGTCGGCGGCTACGCGGCGATCGTGCTCACGCGGCACTTCTCCCGGCTCCGCAAGGGACTCGTGGCCCAGCCCACCTCGCTGGTGCTGGCCAAGATCGGTGCCCTCGCACTGCTGGCCGCGGTGATCACCTACGCGCTCTCGCTCAACCGGGCGCCGAGCAACCTCGTGATCATCGAAGGCGTGCCGTACGTGGTGCCGGTGGTGCTCGTGCTGCTGGTGATCGGCACGTTCGTGCTCGACCGCACCAGCTACGGCCGGCACATCTACGCCGTCGGTGGCAACAAGGAAGCCGCCCGCCGCGCCGGTATCAACGTCGAGCGCATCCGGATGAGCGTCTTCGTGATCGCGTCCTCCGCGGCCGCGATCGGCGCGATCGTGTACTCGTCCAAGGTCGGCTCGGTCGACCCGAACGCCGGTGGCGGCAACACGCTGCTGCTGTCGGTCGGTGCGGCCGTCATCGGCGGCACGTCGCTGTTCGGCGGCAAGGGCCGGCTGCGCGACGCGGTCATCGGTGGCGCGGTGCTCGCGATCATCCAGAACGGCATGGGCCTGCTCAAGCAGCCCGCCGCCGTCGTGTTCATCGTGACCGGCCTGGTCCTGCTGCTCGCCGCGAGCGTCGACGCGTTGTCCCGCCGCCGGGCGGCCAACGCGGCTCGCTGACGAGGTGACAGGACCTACGTCCGGCACTCGTCCCGACGAGATCCGCAGGCACAACAGGACGGCGCTGCTGCGTCGCCTGCACATCGACGGACCGTCCACCAGGGCGTCGCTCGCGGCTGAGCTCGGGCTCAACCGCAGCACCATCAAGGCCCTGGTGGACGGCCTCGCCGAAGCCGGTGTGGTGGCCGAACGCGTGCCCGCTCAGCGCAGCGGTGCCGGCCGCCCCTCGCTGCTCGTCCTGCCCCAGCCGCACGCCGCGGTCGTCATCGCGATCGACGTGCGGGTGGAGCAGGTGGCGATGGGCTTCGTGGGCCTGGGCGGGGAGATCCTCGGGCGCGACAGCTGGAACCTGCACAACCGGACGCGTGATCCGGGAGAGGTCATCACGCACATCGTCGAGTCGGCGCGCCTCATGGCCGACGACCTCGACGTCACCGCGGTCGGGGTCGGCGTGTCGGTGCCGGGTGTCGTGCGGCGCTCGGACGGCCAGGTGCACGAGGCACCGAACCTGCACTGGACGGGCGTCGCGCTCGGCAAGCGCCTGGAGGCGGTGCTGAAGCTGCCGGTCCAGGTCGGCAACGACGCGGAGCTCGGAGCGCTGGCGGAGCACGTGCGCGGTGCGGCCCAGGCGTCCTCGGACATGGTCTACATCTCCGCGGACGTCGGCGTCGGCGGCGGTGTGATCCTGTCCGGGCAGCCGTTGCGCGGCGCGGGCGGTTACGTCGGCGAGCTCGGGCACATGGTCGTGCGTCCTGGCGGCCGTCGCTGCTACTGCGGCTGCGACGGGTGCTGGGAGACCGAGGTCGGCGAACCGGCGCTGTGCCGGGCTCTGGGGCTGCCGGACGACGCCCCTCGTGGCGCCGTCGTGGCGGCGCTGAAGGCGTTGGACGACCCGTCGCTGCTGGAGGAGTTCGCGGACTGGCTGGCACTGGGCCTCGCGAACATCGTCAACATCCTCGGCCCGGAACTGGTGGTGCTGGGCGATCTCTACACCGCGCTGCCACCGTCGCTCGTGGACTCCGTGGGAACCGTGGTGCAGCGGCGCAGTCTCGTCTCGCGCGCGGTCGGCGGGACGCAGATCGTGACGTCGCCGCTGGGCAGGGACGCGAAGCTGATCGGCGCGGCCGAGCTCGCGTTCGAACCGGTGCTGGACGCGCTGTAGGACGCCGTAGAAGCGAAGGGGGCGGAGATCCGTGAGGATCTCCGCCCCGAGCGGCGAGGTGGGGTGGAAGTCAGCCCTGCTGAATTTCAGCAGCGAGTTCGCGCAATTTCTCACTGTGCGCCCGGGCGTGGTGCCCGCAGAACAGCAGCTCGCCCCCGGACGGGAGCAAAGCGCGAACCTGGGCAGCAGCCCCGCAGCGGTCGCAGCGGTCGGCAGCGGTCAACTCGGGGCGGGTGAGTGCTGCAGTCATGATGAATCTCCCTCCGTCCCGGCAACGGAACTGGAGTGTTCCGGTGCCCTCTTACCAAGCTGCGACCACAGCGCCCCTGGCCGGTGCGCGGTGCTCGCTGGCTCCACTCTGACAGACGTTCTGGCGATAGTCAGTGTTCCCGTGTGCGTGGCGACTCGCGTCACTATGCGATTTACCCGACTGCAGCAGGCTTACACATGCATTTGCCACCGGTTCACCGTCTTGACACGCACGGAGCGCAACCGTAAACCCGCTGGTGGAGCAGCGAATTACGGCTGTTCGGTCTGTTGCGTGCGACCGGGAGTGTGATATCGGTTGCCCTTGTCCGCCCGCAGCGAACAGGTCACGAACGTCCCACGATTCGGACGCGGCACCGTGATCAAAATCCCGGTCGTGCGGCCGTTCGGAGTAGTGGATCAGCTCGCGAGGGCCGCGCTGATCGCTCGCGCGGCGTGCCCCACGGCCTCCCTCAGCGCCGTGGCGCTGCGGCCGCTGTCGAGCACAGCGGACACGGTGCCGATGACGCTGCTGGACGGTGTGCGCACCGGAGCGCTCACGAACTCCATGCCCGCCGGAACCGTGGCACCGGGACGCAGCCGCGCCACGTCCTCGGCGCGCACGATGCTCGCCGCGGCGACGAGCACCCGGTCGCGCCGGGGTACCGCGAGGATTGTCGACGTCCTGATCGTCGCGGACAACGCGCGCAACGGCTGCCGTGCCACCCGCAGAATGCCGGGGGCGGGTTCCCACGCCTGCCCGAGCCGGAACATCTGCGCGCCGATGCGGTAGCGGCCGCGGACGTTCTCGACCGCGCCGAGCACCTCCATCTGGTCCAGAAGGCGGTGCACCGTCGTCTTCGGCATCTCGCAGCGGTCGGCGAGTTGCGTGAGCCCCAGCTCACCCTCGTCCATCAGCTTGTCCAGCAGCGAGAAAGCCCCTTCGAGTACTGACCTGCCCATTTTTTCAGCCCCCCTCGTTCCGGTGTCCGGAACTGTCCCTGTGCACCCTCCGGCACAGCCACACACTGATGCTGTCGCGGATGCATAGGCGGCACATGAGTACATGGGTACTCATCTTTTGCATGCGTCCGATCACGCCTGGTCACGGCACGCGGGCGAGAAACCGGAACAAAAAAGATCCCCGCACCGAACCGGTGCGGGGATCTCTGCGTATGTCTGAATGAAAGGACTAGTCGAGGTAGTCGCGCAGCACCTGCGAGCGCGACGGGTGACGCAGCTTCGACATCGTCTTGGACTCGATCTGGCGGATGCGCTCACGCGTGACGCCGTAGACCTGGCCGATCTCGTCCAGCGTGCGCGGCTGGCCGTCGGTCAGGCCGAAGCGCAGCCGGACGACGCCCGCCTCGCGCTCGGACAGCGTCGCGAGCACGGACTGGAGCTGGTCCTGCAGCAGCGTGAACGAGACGGCGTCGACAGCGACGACGGCCTCGGAGTCCTCGATGAAGTCGCCGAGCTGGCTGTCGCCCTCGTCGCCGATCGTCTGGTCCAGCGAGATGGGCTCACGCGCGTACTGCTGGATCTCCAGCACCTTCTCGGGCGTGATGTCCATTTCCTTGGCGAGCTCTTCGGGCGTGGGCTCGCGGCCCAGGTCCTGGAGCAGCTCGCGCTGGATGCGACCGAGCTTGTTGATGACCTCGACCATGTGCACCGGGATGCGGATGGTGCGGGCCTGGTCGGCCATCGCGCGGGTGATCGCCTGCCGGATCCACCAGGTGGCGTACGTGGAGAACTTGTAGCCCTTGGTGTAGTCGAACTTCTCGACGGCGCGGATCAGACCCAGGTTGCCCTCCTGGATCAGGTCCAGGAACGCCATGCCGCGGCCGGTGTAGCGCTTGGCCAGCGACACGACGAGACGCAGGTTCGCCTCGAGCAGGTGGTTCTTGGCGCGCTCGCCGTCACGGACGATCCAGCGCAGGTCGCGACGGAGCTGCGGGGTGAGCTTCTCCGCCTCCTCCTCGGAACGGCGCACGCGCTCGGCGGCGTAGAGACCCGCCTCGATGCGCTTGGCGAGCTCGACCTCCTCCTCGGCGTTGAGGAGGGCGACCTTGCCGATCTGCTTGAGGTAGGCGCGAACGGAGTCGGCCGACGCGGTGAGCTCCGCGTCCTTGCGCGCCTGGCGCAGGGCCTCGGACTCTTCCTCGTCCCAGACGAAGTCGCCCTTGTTCTCGGGGTCCTCCGCCTCCTCCGGCTCGTCCACGACCGGCTCGTCGACGATCTCGACGTCCTCGACCAGGTCCTCGGCGCCGGGAGCGCCTTCGATGTCCTCGGGCTCATCGCCGCTCTTGGCGGTGCCCTTCGCGGCAGGATCGGCCTTGCCGGCCGTCTTGCGCGGCGCCTTGGCGGCGGCTGCGGGCTTCTTCGCTGCCGCAGCGGTCGTCTTGCGCTTCGGCTTCTCCTCGGCCTCGCCGGCCGCGGTCGCCTTGGTCGTCTTGGCGGCGCTCGCGGCGGAGCTGGAGCGTCGGGTTGCGGTTTCTGCGGCTGCCACGTACGCCCTTTCGCGACGGTCGTTCAAGGCAAACCAGAGGGCGCGAAACCTCGGTCGCCAGAGTTCAGGGGATCTCCCCGCCGATCTTGCTTGGCGGGTGTGCGTTCCATTGTAACGACGTCGGTGACGCGGTGTTGCGCCCCGAGGTCGTTCGGGGCGCTCTCACCTGCGTTCTCGCAGCTAGAACGCGTCGGACACGTTTCGGTGTCGACCAGTTCTACGGGCGCACACCGTGTGCGGCGGCCCAGGCGGCACCGACGATGCCCGCGTCGTTCTTCAGTGCGGCCGCAACTACCTCGGTGCGCACCTCGAGCAACGGCAACCACTTGTGCGCCTTCTTGCTCACACCGCCACCGGCGATCACCAGGTCGGGCCAGATGAGGTCCTCGAGCACGTTGATGTACCGCGAGACACGAGGGGTCCACTCCTCCCAGGACAGGCCCTTCTCCTCCTTCACGGAGGCGGCCGCGCGCGACTCGGCGTCGTGCCCGTCGACCTGGAGGTGCCCGAACTCGGTGTTCGGGACCAGCTTGCCGTCGAGGAACACCGCGCTGCCGATGCCCGTGCCGAACGTCAGCAGCACCACGGTCCCGTCCTTGCCAACGCCCGCGCCGAACGACATCTCCGCGATGCCGGCCGCGTCCGCGTCGTTCATCACGACGATGTCCTCGGGCTTGCGCTTGAGGCGTTCCGCGAAGAGCCGCTGCGCGTCGCAGTTGATCCAGCTCTTGTCCACGTTCGCCGCGCTCAGAGCCACTCCGTGCTTGACCACGCAGGGGAGCGTGACGCCGACCGGCCCGTCCCACTGGAACTTCTCGACGATCTCGGCGACAACCTCGGCCACCGCCTCCGGCGTCGAAGGCTGGGGCGTGGGGATCCGCATGCGTTCGCCGTCCAGTGCTCCTGCTTCGAGGTCGACCAGACCGCCCTTGACGCCGGAACCGCCGATGTCCACACCGAACCCGCGGGTGATGCCCATCCCCGTGGTCCTTCCTACTCGATCCTGCTGGTTTCGATTCAGTACTGGTGGTGCGCAGACATTAGCCTGACGTTGTCCGATAGTCCCGTGCTAGTGACGCAGGAGGGAACCGGTCGTGTTCGATCCCCGGCCACTCGTCGACATCGCCACAGCCATCGGACGGGAAGCGGGCGCTCTTGTTCAGCGCATGCGCGCTTCCGCCGTCGTCTCGTTCGACACCAAGAGCACCTCCACCGACGTCGTGACCGCCGCCGACCGCGCCTCGGAACAACTCGTCCGGACGCGTCTGTCCGAGTTGCGCCCCGGCGAGCCGATCCTCGGCGAGGAGGAAGGCGGCCCGGATGGCGGTATCGCCGAGGGACTGACCTGGGTCGTCGACCCGATCGACGGCACCGTCAACTATCTCTACGGAATCCCCTGGTACTCGGTGTCGATCGCAGCGCAGCTCGACGGCGAGTCCGTCGCGGGGGCGGTGGTCGAGCCTTCGACCGGCCGCGTGTGGACCGCCGCGCGTGGCCACGGCGCGTTCCTGGACGGCACGCCGCTGCACGTCTCCGCCACGACCGACCTGTCGTTGTCCTTGCTGGGCTACGGCTTCGCGTACCGGCCGGAGCGGCGTCAACGTCAGGCCGACACGTGGGCCGCGATGTCGACCCGCGTCCGCGACCTGCGCCGGGCCGGTGCGGCCTCGCTCGATCTGTGCTCGGTCGCCGCTGGACGGCTCGACGCCTACGCCGAGCACGGCCTGGGCCGCTGGGACTGGGCGGCCGGTGGGTTGATCGCCTCGGAGGCCGGTGCCGTCGTGCGGCTGCCCGGCTCGTCGCCGGAACTGGGGGAGGACGCGACGTTCGCGGCGGCTCCCGGCATCGCCGACGCCATGCACGACGCGCTCGTCGAGTCGGGCTTCGGCAAGGTCTGAATCAACGTCGCGGATCAACGTCGAGGTTGACTGAATCAACATCGACGTTGACTCAGTCAATGTTGACGGGTGCCCGTTCAGTCAACGTGGACAGCAGGGTGACGACTTCACGCACCTCAGGCACGTGGATCAGCTCTGCCGCCGAGGCTGAACCGCATCCATCCCAGATCCCGGCGCAGGAACACGGACCGACGCATCGGCATGCCACGCCACGCCACAGGACGCGCTTGTCCGGAAGAAGATCGACCCCATGGGGCCGAGGTAACTAGACGTCAGCCGCAGGTCACGTCGCGCGCGCCGGCCAGGTTGTCCGGGTTCAGCGTCGGCCGGGTGGCCGCCGAGGCCTGCCCGCCCTGCTGCTCCGGCTGCTGCTCCGCCCACTCCTTGAGCTGGTCGAGCACCTTGCGGGCGTCGCTGTTCGGCTTGACCTCGTCGAACTTCTTGCCGACCGCGATGTCGACGGTGGCGTCCTGGCGGTCGTCGCGCACCAGTTCCAGGCACGGTTCGAGCAGCGACAGCGTGCGGGCCGCCTCGGAGCCGGGCGCGCCGAAGCGGATCTGACCGCGGCAGCTCATGTCGCCCGCCGGGTAGATCGGGTCGTTGTCAGGCTCGGCCGCCTGCTTCAGGCCCAGTTCGGTGAACTGGGTCGCCACGGTCTTGGCGTGGTTGCGCTGGGTGGAGGCGTTGACGACCTTGAAGTTGACCTCGCCGAGCGGGACCGGGCTGGTGCGGTCGAGCGCGTCGTGGTCGAGCACGGTGCCCAGCGGTGGCGGCGGCGCCGTCGAATCGGCCTCCGGAGTGGCCGAGGTGGTGACGTGACCTGGCGCGTTGCACTTGATCGCCGCGTCCACGTCGCCCGCGCTGCCGAGCACCTTCACCCACACGAACACGGAACTGACCAACAGCACCGCGAACAGGACGAGCGCGGGCACGGGCCGACGCCGCTTGTAAGGCGACAAACTTCCCGATACGGATCCCACGTCCGAGGCCCTCCCCGTGTCCGTCCTCTGCTGATCAGCCTAGGCCCTGCCCGGCTGTCGCGCGCCCCGGCATGCGTGACCCACCGCACCGGCCTGATTGCTCACAGTCAGGACGGTACCGGCCCCGCGCCGGGTTGCACGCTGTGCCGCACGCGCTCCCGCACAGGGTATCGGTCCAGCGTACAAAGGTTGTGTCACCCGTCCGGTCGGTAAGGGGTAACCCGATGTCGAGTCACTCGGGCAATGAGCTACCCTCTGCGCGCTCCGCACACATGTGGATCAAGCCGGACGGTCACGTCACGGGGGTTGGCTTGACTCACGGGTGTGAGAGACCTACGTCACCTTGACGTGGGGCACAAAAGACGTCGCTGGAGCGTTAACCAGCGACACGAACAGTCTCCGTAGACCGCAGGGGTGAAAAGATGGCGACCGACTACGACGCGCCGCGTCGCAGCGAGGCGGACGAACTCGCTGAGGACTCCCTCGAGGAGTTGAAGGCCCGGCGGAACGAGACGCAGTCCGGCGTCGTGGACGTCGACGAGGACGCGAGCGCGGAGAACTTCGAGCTGCCCGGTGCGGATCTGTCCGGCGAGGAGCTCACGTTCAAGGTCCTGCCCAAGCAGGCCGACGAGTTCACGTGCTCGAAGTGCTTCCTGGTGCACCACCGCAGCAGGCTCGCCGAGGACCACAACGGCGTGTACATCTGCCGCGACTGCGCCTGAGCGAGAATCCGCCGATCAAGACTGGGCGCTCACCCGCACGGGTGGCGCCCAGTTGTGTTTTTCCGGACTGCTTTTTCAGGACTTGATCGCGGCGACGAGCTCTTCCGGACGCCGGGTGCTGATCATCCAGTACGGCGTCGGGTCCTCCGGGTCGTTCACCAGCACCCGCACGACCGGCTTGACCCAGCCGCGGTGCAGGACGTACGCGGCGGGGTCGAGGAACGGGCCCATGGCCTTGCGCCGGTCCTGCGGCGCGATGATCTCGGCGTCGCCCAGCAGGTCCAGCGGGATGTGGGCGTCGCCGGCCCTGAGCTCACCGCCGGACACCTCGACCTTCGTCGAGCTCCACTTCACGAGGAGCGCGACCGTCAGCGGCAGCAGGATCACGTACGGCAGCCAGGAACGGACGCCGGGGAAGCCCATGTGCACCTCGGCGGCCAGCAGCCCCGCGGCCAGCAGCATCAGCAGCCAGAACCACGGCGTCACGTACAGGCGCTCGCGGAAGGTCGTAGTGGCGGTCACGGCAGTCTCACTCACGTCGTCAGGGTAATCTCGCCCGCCGTGTCCAGCGTCGAGGTGTTGCTGACCCGGCTCGATCCGGGGGTTCCCGTGCCCGCCTACGCCCGTCCCGGCGACGCGGGCGCCGATCTGGTCACCACGTCGGACGTGGTCATTGCACCAGGCGAGCGCGCGGTCGTCGGCACCGGTGTCGCGATCGCGCTCCCGGCCGGGTACGCGGGGTTCGTGCACCCTCGTTCCGGACTGGCCGCGCGGGTCGGGCTGAGCGTGGTCAACACGCCCGGCACGATCGACTCCGGCTACCGCGGTGAGATCCGGGTTTGCCTCGTGAACCATGATCTCCGTGAGCCGATCGCGCTGTCTCGCGGCGACCGGATCGCCCAGCTCGTCGTGCAACGCGTCGAGCACGCGGTGTTCCACGAGGTCACCGAGTTGCCGGAGACGGAACGCGGTGCGGGAGGCTATGGCTCGACCGGCGGGCACGTGGTGCTCGCCCGTACGCAAGCAGAGGGGTAAGGGCATGTTCGGAAGGCGCCGCAAGCGCGGTCGTCACTCCGCGGGGGCCGTGGAGACGGGTTCGGAGCACGACGAGGTTTTCGACGACGTCGACGGCCCGTGGGACTCGACGGTGGCGCCCCATGACGACGTGCAGCGGCTCGACCTGGGATCGGTGCAGCTGCCGATGCCGGACGAGGCCCAGCTGCAGGTCGAGATGGACCAGCAGAACGGTGCCGTGCGCGCGGTGCACGTCCTCACGTCCGTTGGGCAGCTGACGGTCAGCGCGTTCGCCGCGCCGAAGTCCGGTGGCCTCTGGAAGGAGGTCGGCGCCGAGCTGATCGACGGCCTCAAGGAGGACGGCGCCCGCATCAACCGCGAGAACGGCGAGTGGGGCGAGGAGATCACCGCGCGCAACCAGGGCGTGCAGATCCTCTTCGTCGGCGTCGACGGACCGCGCTGGATGCTGCGCGGTGTCGCGGCCGGTCCCGAGGAGCACTTCGCGCAGAACTCCGAGGCGTTGCGGGAGATGCTGCGCGGCACCGTGGTCGTGCGCGGTGACCAGCCGATGCCGCCCCGCACCCCGCTGCCGGTCGAGCTGCCCGAAGCGATCGCCCGGCACATCCAGCAACAGGACTAACGCGCCCGCTGCCACGCCTGCACCGCGCGCCCCAGAGCGTGCGGGTAGGCGTCCAGCGTCGTCGTGGTCAGCACGGCCCGCGGGATGGCGTTCGCCCACTGTTCCGCGATCTCGATCGGGTGGATCGGGTCGTCGGTGCACCCGACGATTCCCGTTGGCACGTCCAAGGTCTTCAGCTCCTCGAGCGTGGGCGCCGCCGACGTGGCGGCTTCTTCGAGGTGCGGCACCAGTTGGTCACCGTAGCCGCGCCAAGCCCTCGTCAGCTCGTTGCGCAGCCAGCCGGTCGTGCCCTGAAGGGCCGTTTCGAGACCCTGGTTCGCGACGATCTCCGCGCTGATCTTCGCGGCCTGCGCTGCCGGTGCGTGCTCGGGAGTGCCCGTCCACGCGGGCAGAGCGAGGATCAACCCCGCGCACTTGCCCGGATTCCGCACTGCCCACGCGGCGGCGACGTGCGCGCCCAGTGAGACGCCACCCACCACGATCGGGTGGCCTGTGAAGGCATTTTCGAGGGCCGTCAACCGTTCACTGAGTGTGCGGACGCGCGGAGCGGTCAGAACAGCGCCGACCTGCGACAACGGGTCGGCGAACACGGATCGGACAAACACCTCGTCGGAGGCGGTTCCGGGCAGCAGGAGGACAGTCTCGGCAGGCACGCCCGAGATTGTCGGCCCTCGTGCGTACCCTCACTCTCAGACGGTCCACACCACGGGGCCACCAGAGCACTGCAGGAGTCGGGGATGAGCGGCTATTGGCGCCGCTTGGTGAAGCGCTTGACCAGCGACGTCACCGAGCTCGACGCGGATGATCTCTCGCGGAAAGCGGAGGCCGTCGGCGCGGTGAAGGCCTGCGACTGCAAGTCCGGTGAGGAGGTCACCGTCCTCGGCAGGCTCCGCAGCGTGGAGCTCTGTCCCCGGGACGCGGCCGCCACACTGGAAGCCGAGCTCTACGACGGCACCGAGGGCGTCACCCTCGTCTGGCTCGGCCGCCGTCGCATCGCGGGAATCGAGCCTGGTCGGACGATCAAGGCTCGGGGCCGCATCGCCGTGCGCGACGGGCGCAAGGTGCTCTACAACCCCTATTACGAGTTGCAGAACGCTTCATGACCTCAGCTGAGACCGAAGAAAAGCAGCCCACTCTCCTCGAGCAGATGGGCGGCGTGAGCGGAATGCTCTTCTCGTCGCTGCCCGTCGTCGTCTTCGTCATCGTCAACTTCGCCGCCAAGAACCTGATGGCCGCGATCATCAGCGCGCTGGTCGCCGCCGTCGTGATCGGCGTCGTCCTGGCCGTGCGCAAGGGCAACGTCCAGCCCGCGATCTCCGCTGTGTTCGGCGTGGGCATCGCGGCGTTCATCGCCTACAAGACAGGCGAGGCCAAGGGTTTCTTCCTCTTCGGCATCTGGCAGAGCGTCGTCTACGGCAGCGCGTTCCTGCTGTCGATCATCGTTCGCTGGCCGCTCGCCGGAGTGATCTGGACCGTCCTCAACGGCCGCGACCGCGCCTGGCGTTCCGACAAGGCCTCGGTGCGCGACTACGACATCGCCACCTTCGTGTGGGCGCTGGTCTTCTTCGCGCGCTTCGTGGTGCAGCGCTGGCTCTACAACGAGGACCAGGTCGGCTGGCTCGCCGTGGCCCGCCTCGGCATGGGCTACCCGCTGATGGCCATCGCGCTGCTCGCGACGGTCTGGGCGGTCCGCCGGGCCGACAAGCGCCTCAAGGCGGCCGAGGAAGCCGCCGAGGCCTCCACGACCGTCGACGAGGTGCTGGCCCGCACGGCGGACGACCTGCTGACGCCCGACATGGACGAGCTCAAGCGCGTCGTCGACTCCGAGGCCCGCGACAAGTCCAGAGACTGATCTGCACTACATCTGATCTCGCGGCCGGCGCCACCCCCAGGGCGTCGGCCGCGTCCTTTTCCCGGTGCGGATGGTCCTTGTTGTCCGAGGCGCACGGATCAGCTGGTTGGTCCGAGCACCGTCCGCAGTTCGTCGCGTCCCGTCACCCCGAGCACGCCGCCGAGGCCTCCGCGACTGTCGACGAGGTTCTGGCCCGTACGGCGGACGACCTGCTGACGGCCGACATGGACGAGCTCAAGCGCGTCGTCGAGTCCGGTGCCACACCTAGGGCGTCGGCCGTGTCCTTTCCCGGTGCGGATGGCCCTTGTCGTTCGAGGCGCACAATCAGCTGGTTGGTCTGAGCACCGCCCGCAGCTCGTCGCGTCCCGAGCACGCCGCCGAAGCCTCCACGACCGTCGACGAGGTGCTGGCCCGTACGGCGGACGACCTGCTGACGCCCGAGATGGACGAGCTCAAGCGCGTCGTGGAGTCCGACGCTACCCCCAGGGCGTCAGCCGCGTCGTTATCTCCCGGCGCGGATAGCCCTTGTCGTCCGAGGCGCACGATCAGCTGATCGGTCCGAGCACCGTCCGCAGCTCGTCGCGTCCCGTCACCCCGAGCACGCCGTAGATCGCGTGCAGGTGGTTGTCGACGGTCCGCTTCGACGTGTGGAGCTTCTCGGCGATCTGCTGGTTCGTGAGCCCGGACGTGGCCAGCCGGGCCACCTCCACCT
Source organism: Lentzea sp. NPDC005914 (assembly GCF_040629405.1). Classification (NCBI taxonomy): domain Bacteria; kingdom Bacillati; phylum Actinomycetota; class Actinomycetes; order Pseudonocardiales; family Pseudonocardiaceae; genus Lentzea; species Lentzea sp. NPDC005914. Next base: position 315,384 of record NZ_JBEXVQ010000008.1, read on the forward strand.
GGCGCCGGGTCAGGTGGGTCAGGCCGTCCGCGCGCAACGCCGGTGTGCGGACGCCGTCGAAGTCGCGCATCAGCAACGCCTGGCGCGCCGAGGCCTGGGAAGCGGCGCGGACGTTGCCCTGGGTCCGGTGCAGGCGCGCGGCGGAGGCGAGGGCCTCGGCGGCGTACAGGGTGGCGCCCATCCGCCGGAAATCCGCCGCCACGGCCTCCAGGACGGTCGGTGCGGCGTGGGCGAGGGCGGTCGCGTGTGCCGCGTAGGCCAAGGGCAGCGGGCCGTCCATCGTGGACGTGAGGGCCGCCAGCCGCAGTGACGTGTCGACGCCGAAGCGGGCCGCGTCGTGCAGGGCCACCACCTCGCTGCCGTGCATGCCGAGCTCGGCGCACTCGTCGGCCGCCGCCATCGCGGCGTCGGCGGCGCCGCGGACGTCACCGGCGGCGGCGAGCACCCAGGAGCGGGCCAGCGACACCGAGGTCCCGGTCAGCCGCCAGGCCGGTCGGCGAGCCTTCTCGGCACGGGCCATGGCGTGCAGGGCAAGGTCTTTGTCGCCGCACAACGCCGCGGCGGTGGCGAGGCTCGCGAGCACGATCGTGTCGAAGACCAGTGGCTTTTCCCCTGTCTTCGAACTGCCTTCGCGTGCCAGGCGCAGGGCCTGGGAGCCGTGGCCACGCATGCGCGCACAGAACGAGAGCACGCCGTGGAGCGACGTCGGGCCGCTGAAAGCCAGCTCGTCGAACGACGCGTCGAGCGTCGTCAGCGCGAGGCTCTCCGCCTCGGCGAGGTGGCCGGCGTACGCCAGCGCGAAGCAGCGCACGCGCAACGCACCGTGGTCCGGTGGCGGCGAGTCTCCGCTCACCGCCCGCATCTCGGCGTCGTAGCGGTCGACCTCCTCGCCGACCTCGCGGTACCGGCCCGCCTGGACGAGGCACAACGCCCTGATCAGTCGCATGTGGAGGAACAGGTGCGGCGTGAGGGGCTGGTACGTGCTCTCCAGTACCTCGGCCACGTTGCGGCGGTGGGCCTCCTGCAGGAGCCGCGTCATCTTCAGGAAGTCCCGCAACTCGTCCGGCAGATCCGGTACGTCGACGCTGTCGAGCACCGCGGTGGCCGCCTCCGCGTCGCCCAGCGCGAAGTAGAGGTTCAGCGACCTGGTGGCGCCGAGGCGGCTCAGGTCCGCGGCCGACAACGGGCCCGCCATCACGTCGGCTAGCGTGGCCTCGGCCTGCTCCGGTGCGCGACCGTGCATCAGCACCTGGCCGAACACGTGCCCGACCCGGCTCAGCCCGCCCTCGTCGACCGCGGCACGGCACAGGCGTTCGGCCAGCGTGACGTCCTGCGCGGACCACGCCTGCTCGGCGGCCGCGACCAGCAGATCGATTGAGATCGGCGAACCGCCGTCGAGCCGCCACGTCGCGATCCGCATGAGGTCTTCGCGGCGACGTGCGCCCGTCGCCTCCAGCCCCGCCGCCAACGCGCGTTGGTGCGACTGCGCGCGCACGGGAGGACAAGTCGCCCGCAACAAGCTGCCGTACAAGGGATGCCCGAGCCGCACGACGGTCCGCCGTCCCGACGACTCGACCCGGATCAACGCGCGGGTCTCCAGGTCGTCGAGCGCCTCCTCCTGCACCAGCGACGCCAGCAGGTCCAGCTCCACCGGTTCGGAGTACGCGAGCAGCTCCAGCCCGTGCCGGTGCGAGGGCTCCAGCCGCCCGAGGTTCTCCTGCACGAGCTCGCCGAGCCGGCCGCCCAGCTCGATCGCACCGTGCCACGACCAGATGCCCTCGGCCTCGCGCAACGACCCGACCGCACGCCCGGACACCACGAGTTCCCTGAGGTACAACGGGTTTCCGGCGCTGCCCGACCACAGCAACGCCGCCGACCGCGCGTCCACCGGCCCGTCCAGCGCGCGTTCCAGCAGGAGATCGGACTCGGCCCGCGCCAGGTCCCCGAGCGGGTACCGCTGCAGCAGCCCCTCCTGCCACAGCTCGGCCCGCTCACCGGGCCGCGACGTCACCAACACGCGCGCATGTCCGTGACGGATCACGTGATGCAACATGCCGATGGACGCGTCATCGAGCAGATGCGCGTCGTCCACCACGATCGCCAACGGTTGCGGTTCAGCCAGAAGATGCTCGACGGCGCGACCGAGCGGGTTCGCCGTGCGCATGTCGGCGGGCAGCATCGCGGCGAGGGCCCCGAACGGGATGGACGACGTCGCCACGGTCGCGTAGCAGCGCCGCACGGTGGTCCTGGTCTGCTCGAGCCGCGTCACGACCTCGTCCGCGAGCCGGGTCTTGCCCACCCCGGCGGGCCCGACGAGCGCGGCGCCTTTTCCGTTCGGCTCGGTGAGAGCGGACATCACGTCCTGAAGCTCCCGCACCCTGCCCACGAACGGCCACACAACTCGCAGTGTGCCTAAGTCTCCCTCGACTGTGCACAGAGTTTCACTCGAGTCCGAGCAGGATGGGCACGAAAGTGTGGGCGTCTGCCCACGATTCATCCCTGTCCGAAGAGCGCGCGCAGCCCGCCCCGTCCCGTCACACCCACCGCCGCGTAGGTCGTGTGCAGATGGTTGTCCACGGTGCGTTTAGCGATCGCGAGCCGTTCGGCGATCTCCACGTTGGTCAGCCCCGCCACCGCCAGACGCGCGATCTCCAGCTGACGCGGCGTCAACGCGGCGAGCGTGCTCGTCACCGCCAGACCGGGCGTGGTGGCGCCGTCGAACGACTCCGCGAGCGCTGAGGCCTGCCGCTCCAGCCGTTCCGCGTCACGGGGACGGTCGTGCAGGCGCGACAACCGGCTGGCCTCCGCGAACGCCTCGGCCGCGTACAAAGTGGCACCGAACGACGTGAACGCCGCCGCCACCTCCTCAAGCCCCGCCGAGTCACGCAACGCGCGCGCCTGGGCGTGTGAGGCGTACGCGGTCGTCAGCGGATCCCGGCGCGTCTTGGCCAGCTCCAGCAGCCGTGGCGAGGTGTCCGCCCCGAACCGCGCCGCGTCGTGCAGCGACACGATCTCCTCGGAATGAGCGCCGTGAGCCCGTGCCGCGGCGGCGTTGTCCAGTGCGGCCTGCATCGCCTCGTTGACGTGTCCCGCGCCCGCGAGCACCCACGCGCGCGCGGCACCCACCGCGAACCGTGCGATCCGCCACGCCGGTTTCAGCCCGTCCTCGGCGCGCGCCAACGCCCGTTGCGCGCGGTCGGACTGACCCTGCAACGCCGCCCCGGCCGCGAACTCGGCCAGCAGCAGCACGTCCCACATCATCGGCAGGGCGCCCGACTCTGGGATGCCCTCCGCGGTGATCCGCACGGCGGCCGCGGCCTGACCGCGCAACCGCGCGCTCTGGCTCAGCAGCACCCGCGGCGGCACCTGGGTGACCGACCAGCGGTCCTCCTCGATCACCTCGGCCAACGCCTGCGCGGCCCGCGTCTCGGCGTTCACCAGGTCACCACAGCGCAGGATGCACTCGTTGCGCACCCAGTTCGCCGCGTTCGTCAGCGACGGGAACCGCCCGGCCGTCGCCATGACCGCCTCGTGGTTCGCGTCGATCCGCGACAGCGCCTCGGTGTAGCGGCCGGCGAACTGGTCCGCGAACGCCAGCACCTGCCGGCCCGCCGTCGCCGCCCAGCCGCCCTCGGCGATCAGCAGCTCACCGCCGAGCCGCGCGATCCGCAGCGGCGCGGACTCCAGCGCGAACGTCAGCGCGAAGAACAGCACGGCGTGCTCCAGCTCGGGCGGCAGGTCCTGTGCGGTGACCTCGTCGAGCACGGCGACAGCCGCGTCCTCGTCCCCGAGACCGAAGAACAGGTTGAACGCGCGCGTACAGCCCACCTGGATCACCGTGAGCATGTCGCCGCCCGCCGCCATGGTCTCGGCGAGCACCTCTTCGGCCTGTGCGCACTGTCGCTGGTACATCAGCACCAGCCCGAGCACGAGCCCTACGCGTGACGTCGCCCCACGGGCCACGGCCGCGCGCGAGAGTCGTTCGGCGAGCTCCCAGTCCTGGGCGGAAAGTGCCTGCTCAGCGGCCCGCGCGAGAACGTCCGGCGACTCCGCCGCGCCGCTGTCCAGCCGCCACGTCGCGACTCGCACCGCGTCACCGGGCCGGTCCGCGCCTTCTGCCTCCAGCCGGTCGGCCAGGGCTCTTCGGTGCGCTCTGGCTCTCAACGTCGGGCACGTCGCACGCAGGCGCGCGCTGTAGAGCGGATGCGCGACGCGCGCGCGTCCGTCGTCACCGACGCGCACGAACCCCATGTCCACGAGGTCCTGCGGGATCGGCATGAGCTCGGGCTCCAGCGGTTCCCCGTACGCGAGCAGCTCCAGCGCACGCCGCTGCGGTTCCGCGAGCCGTCCGAGCGTCAGGTCGACGAGCTCGGCGAGCCGTCCGGACAGCTCCAGCGGCCCGCTCCAGCTCCAGCCGCCCTGGGTCTCGGTGAGCACGCCCGAGTGCCGTCCCGCCGCCACGAGTTCCTTGAGGTACAACGGGTTGCCCTGGCTGTTCGCCCACACGAGGTGCCGGGTCGAGGCGTCGGCGGGCCCGCCGAGCGTGGACGTCAGCAACGCCTCCGCGCGCTCCTGGTCGAGGGCGTCGACGTGGACGACGGTCAGCCCGTCGACACCGGGCCACCCCAGCCGTGCCGTGCAGATGACCCGCGTCAGCTTGTGGCGCACAACGTGCTGCAACACCAACAACGAAGCGTCATCGAGCAGATGAGCGTCGTCGATCGACAACACCCGCCGCCCGCCGCGTGTGAGGTGCTCGGCGGCGGCACGCACCGACGACGCGGCGAGGAAACCGGGACCTGGCGCGCCCGCGGGAAGGTCCGTGGGCACGTGCGACGCGATCGCGCCGAGCGGGATCCGGGACGTGGCGACCGTGGCGTAGCACCGCACGACGGGGTGCGGCACAACGGCGAGCACCTCCGCGGCCAGACGCGTCTTGCCGGCTCCGGGAGGACCCGATAGCAGCACCGCGCCGTCCACGGCCAGCGCCCTCAGCGCGGCCCGCAGCTCAGTCTCGCGCCCGACCAGGGGCGACTGATCGCTCACAGCTGGTAAGTGCTCGCTTCCGTTGAGCAGATACCCAAGTTGAGCATGCCCATGCTCATGACGACGACATCAGGCCCTCTCAGGATGTCCTGAGTGCCGAGTCCCGGCACGAAAAGGGGGAGTCATGAAGAAGGCAGTGGCTCTGGCCGCGCTCGCGCTCGTCGGGGGAGCGGTGTTCGCGACCACGTCGTCGTCGGCGGGGGCGGCAGAGGAAGGTTCCGAGATCAGGTCGTCGTACAACAACCGGTGTTTGACCGTGGCGCACTTCAACGCGGGTGACGGCGCATCGGTGCACATGTACGACTGCAACGGAGCCACCACGCAGAAGTGGGTGAACGACCGCGGGCGCCTGCGCAACGTGTTCGGCAACAAGTGCCTGGTCCCGTCGATCGGCAACGGTGACAACGGCGCCAGCCTGAGCATGTTCACGTGCGACTTCGGCGGCAGCACCGGCGGCTGGCAGGTCTTCTACCAGTCCGGGCAGGCCGGGGAGGAGGGGCGGGTTCGCACCGCCATCGGCCCCAACCGGTGCATCGAGATCTCCGGCGCGAACTGGTGGCAGGGCGCGTCCGTGCAGCTGTGGGACTGCGCGGGTGGCAACCACCAGCGCTGGGCCGCTCTCTGACCAGTCTCGAACCAGGCGGTTGTATCAGGCGGGGCGCGGCGAGCGTCAGGACCGCATGAAACCTTTCGTGCGCAAGATCGCGCTTCTGGCCTCGCTCGCGCTCGTCTCGGGCGGTCTGCTCGTCAGCACGTCCGCCTCGGCCGGTGCGGTGGCGGGCTCCTACGTCCAGTCGAAGTTCAACGGCCGGTGCATGACCGCCGCCACCGACCAGGAGGGCGCCGGCGTCATCATGGTCGACTGCCAGGGCGCCCCGACCCAGTACTGGTACTGGGACGGGCTGAAGCTGCGCAACGGCAGCAACGGCAAGTGCCTGAGCGCCGCCTGGGGCAACGGCGACAACGGCGCGGCGCTGCAGCTGTTCAACTGCTGGGCGGGCGACAACGCGTTCCAGATGTTCTACCGCCCGGCCTCGCACGACTACGAGGTCGGCCGGATCCGGTCGTGGCTCGGCGGCAACCGGTGCGTCGAGATCGCGGGCTCGAACTGGTGGAACGGCGCCTCGGTGCAGCTGTGGGACTGCCACGGCGGCGGCAACCAGTACTGGTGGGTCTAACACCCATATCCGATATATCGCATATCGGCTGACGTGCCGATATGCGATATATCAGCGTGCGGACTCAGGCGGTGAACTTCGCCGGGATCCCGTTCTCGCTCGGCGTGATGCTCGGCGTGACGTTCTCAGGTGAGCTCTTCATGGCGTCCATGAGCTGACGCGCCAGGCCGAGCCCCGTCCCTCCCATCGAGAGCGCCTTCGTCAACAGGTCGGACACCCCGTCGGCGCCGTTGAACACGACCATGTGGTCGACGTTCCCGAACGCCTTCGACGCCGCCTCCACGATCTCCGGCCACTTCTCCGCGAGCTGCTGGGCGACGACGGCGTCGGGGTTCTCGGCGAGCGCCGCCGACCGCGCGCTGATCGCCTCCGCCTCGGCGAGACCCTGCGCCTTGCGCGCCTCGGCCTCGGCGAGACCTTGAGCCCTGGTGGCTTCCGCCGCGGCCAGACCGCGTGCCTTCGCGGCGATCGCCTCGGCCTCACCGGTCGCCCTGGTCGCCTCCGCCTGGGCAGTCGCCGCGGCCTTCACCCGTGTCGCGTCGGCCGCCGCCCGCAGTTCGATCTCGCGGGCCTGCGCCTCGGCACGCGCGATCTGGGCGTCGCGGTCGGCGTCGGCCAGCGTGCGCGTCTGGTAGGCCTTCGCGTCGGCGGGCTTGCGGACCTGCGCCTGCAGCTTCTGCTCGGCCAGATCTGCCTCGAGCTCGACCGCCTTCGTCTCCTGCACGACGACCAGCTGCCGCGAGGTCGCCATGGCGAGCGGGCCCGACTGCTCCGACTCGGCCTTCGCCCGGTCGATCTCCGCCTGGTACGACGCGGACTTGATCTGCGCGTCCCGCCACGCGGCGGCCTTCTTGGCGTTCGCGACCTGCTCCGCTTCGGTGGCCTCCTGGTCGCGCTGCGCCTCGGCGATGCGCGCGGACGCCGCGATGGCCGCCGCGTGCGGCTTGCCCAGGTTCGTGATGTACCCGGTCGTGTCCTCGATCTCCTGGATCTGCAGGGAGTCCACGATCAGGCCCAGCTTGCTCATCTCGTCCGCGGACGAGTGCCGCACCTGGGCGGTCAGCGCTTCCCGGTTGTGCAGCATGTCCTCGATCGTCAGGCTGCCGACGATCGACCGCAGGTGCCCGGCGAACAGCGAGTGCGTCTTGTCGTCCATCCGGTCCTGCTGGTCGAGGAACCGCCGCGCCGAGTTCGCGATCGAGGCGTAGTCGTCACCGACCTTGTAGATCACCACGCCGCGCACGTGCACCGGAATGCCCTGGCTGGTCACGCACGAGACCTGCAGATCGGCCACCCGCGTGTCGAGCGAGAGCCGGCGGGCGGTCTGGAAACCGGGCAGCACCAGCACGCCCTTACCGGTGACGATCTTGAACGTCAGGCTGTCGGCCGTGTCGCGCAGTCCGCGCGCGCCGAGACCGGAAATGATCAACGCCTCGTTGGGCTCGGCAACTCGCCACAACGCGCGCAGGAGCAGGAAAAGGATCAACACGGCGAAAATGACGCCGCCGATGCCGAATAAGAGAGTTTCGTCCATTTCGCAGTCCCCCTAACGATGGGGAGACCTCGCTCCGGAAGCCTCCCACGACAACAACGTCGCCGACCAGGCTTCCCGGCACACCAAGGAAAAGACTACATCGTCCGCCACCGCTGGACGTAGACCGTTCGGGGTTCTTCGAAGTCCACGACGAGGATTTGCTGACCGATTTCGATCACACTTGATTCGTCCGCGGGATAGGCGTAGAAGGCCTCCGCGCCACCCCGCACCGAAATCATCACCTCGCCCACGAGACCGGGCCCGACCCTGCCGGTCACCCGGCCCCGTTTGCCGATCATCAGTACCCGAGAGCCTTCTTGATGTCCTGCTCCACGGCCGCGGTCGTCACGAACAACAGCTCGTCGCCACCCTCGAGCGTGTCGTCCGGCTGCGGCACGATGACCCGCCCGCCGCGCAGGATCGTCACCAGAGCGGCGTCCCGGGGCAGCGTCAGCTCCGAGACCGCGCGGCCGGCGAACGGCGTCGACTCGTCGAGCGTGATCTCCACGAGGTTCGCCTGCCCCTGCCGCAACGTCAGCAGCCGCACGACGTCACCGATCGTCACGGACTCCTCGACCATCGCGGCGAGCAACCGCGGCGTCGACACGGCCACGTCGACACCCCACGACTCGGTGAAGAGCCATTCGTTCGTCGGGTCGTTCACACGCGCGACGACACGACGGACCGCGAACTCGGTCTTCGCCAGCAGCGACACCACGAGGTTGACCTTGTCGTCACCGGTCGCGGCGATCACCACGTCGCACAGCTGCATGCCCGCGTCCTCCAAAGAGGACAATTCGCACGCGTCGGCCTGCACCCACTCGGCCTGCTCGACCGAGTTCGGGTCGAAGTGCGTCCGATCCCGCTCGATCAGCATGACCTGGTGCCCGTCCTGCACGAGTTCCTGCGCGATGGACCGCCCCACCGCGCCCGCACCAGCGATCGCGACCCGCATCAGCTCTCCTCCGGTGCCTGCTGCGCCGCCGCCGCGACGTCGGTGATCGTGCCGGACAGCGCCGCCACGTAGATGGTGTCGTCGGCCTGCACGACGGTCTTCGCGTCCGGCAGCACACCCGTGCCGAACCGCATCAGGAACGCCACACGGGCGCCGATGGCCCCTTCGAGCTCGAACACGGGACGCCCGACCCAGGTCTCGGCGACCTCGACCGGCATCACCGCCACGGTGCCGGACGGGTCGCGCCACGCCGTCGACGCGCCCTCGGGCAGCAGCATCCGCAGGAACCGGTCCGTCGACCACGGCACCGTCGCCACCGTCGGAATGCCCAAACGCTCGTACACGGCCGCGCGCTTGTGGTCGTAGATGCGCGCGACGACGTGCTCCACGCCGAACGTCTCGCGCGCCACTCGCGCCGAGATGATGTTCGAGTTGTCGCCGCTGGAGACCGCCGCGAACGCGCCCGCGCGCTCCACTCCGGCCTCGATCAGGACATTGCGGTCGAAACCGTTGCCGACGACCTGCTGCCCGTGGAAGTCGCTGCCCAGCCTGCGGAACGACTGCGGGTCCTTGTCGATCACGGCGACCTGGTGGTCGAGTCGCTCCAAGGCCCTGGCCAGGGAGGCTCCCACCCGGCCACACCCCATGATCACCACGTGCACGACATGCCTCCTCAGGCGAACTCTGCGCAGAACCTACCGAGCATTAGCCCGTCCCGGTGAGTGGACCCCTTACGCTCTGGCCGTGTCCAAGCTCGCCACCGCTGCCAAACGCCTCCTGGTGGGACGGCCGTTCCGCAGTGATCGTCTCGCTCACACGCTGCTGCCCAAACGCATCGCGCTCCCCGTGTTCGCGTCCGACGCCATGTCGTCGGTCGCGTACGCGCCGGAGGAGATCTTCCTGATGCTGTCGGTGGCGGGGCTGAGCGCCTACGCGATGGCCCCCTGGGTAGGTGTCGCGGTGGTCGTGGTGATGCTCACCGTGGTCGCCAGCTACCGCCAGAACGTGCACGCGTACCCGTCGGGCGGTGGCGACTACGAGGTCGCCACGGTCAACCTGGGGCGCAGAGCGGGGCTGACCGTGGCGAGCGCCCTGCTCGTGGACTACATCCTCACGGTCGCGGTGTCGATCTCGGCGGCGGCGGCGAACATCGGGTCGGCCATCCCGTTCGTCGCGACGCACAAGGCTCTGTTCGCGGTGGCGGCCATCGTCATCCTCACGGCGATCAACCTGCGCGGCATCCGCGAGTCCGGCAGCGCGTTCGCCGTCCCCACCTACGCGTTCATGATCGGCATCATGGCGCTGATCGCGTGGGGCCTGTTCCGCGGCTTCGTGCTCGGTGACGAGATGCGCGCGGAGAGTTCCGGCTTCGAGATCCACGCCGAGCAGGACCACCTGATGGGACTCGCGTTCGTGTTCCTGGTGCTGCGTGCGTTCTCGTCCGGCTGTGCGGCGCTCACGGGTGTCGAAGCGATCAGCAACGGCGTGCCCGCGTTCCGCAAGCCCAAGTCCCGCAACGCCGCGACGACGTTGCTGATGATGGGCACGATCTCGGTGACCATGCTGATGGGCCTGATCGTGCTCGCCCAGCTGACCGACGTGCGGATGGCCGAGTTCCCGCAGGACCAGATCTCGAACGCTCCGAAGGACTACGAGCAGAAGACGATGGTCGCGCAGGTCGCCCACGCGGTCTTCGACAACTTCCCGCCCGGCTTCTACTTCATCGCCGGCGTCACCGCGCTGATCCTGGTGCTCGCCGCGAACACCGCCTTCAACGGCTTCCCGGTGCTCGGCTCGATCCTCGCCCAGGACCGTTATCTGCCGCGCCAGTTGCACACCCGCGGCGACCGGCTGGCGTTCTCCAACGGCATCCTGTTCCTGGCCGGGTTCGCGGTCGTGCTCGTCATCGCGTTCGACGCCGAGGTCACCAGGCTGATCCAGCTGTACATCGTGGGCGTGTTCGTCTCGTTCACGCTGAGCCAGCTCGGCATGATCAGGCACTGGAAGCGGTTGCTCAAGACCGAGACCGACGTCCAGACCCGCAGCCGGATGCGGCGCTCGCAGGCCATCAACACGTTCGGTCTCGTGATGACCGCGACCGTGCTGATCGTCGTGCTCATCACGAAGTTCACCAAGGGCGCGTGGATCGCCATCGCCGCGATGGCCGCCATCTACGCGTTGATGACGGCGATCCGCAAGCACTACGACACCGTCGCCGAGGAACTGCGCCAGCAGGAGCGCGTGCGCACGATGCCGGCGCGCAACCACGCGATGGTGCTGGTGTCCAAACTGCACATGCCGACGCTGCGGGCGTTGTCCTACGCCAAGGCCACGCGGCCGGACGTGCTGGAGGCCGTCACGGTCAACGTCGACGACGGCGACACGCGCAAGCTCGTCGCGGACTGGGAGAGGGAGAACTTCAAGATCCCGCTGAAGGTGATCGAGTCGCCGTACCGCGAGATCACCAAGCCCGTTCTCGACTACGTCAAGCGAGTCAAGTCGGACAACCCGCGCGACGTTGTTACGGTGTTCATCCCCGAGTACGTCGTCGGTCACTGGTGGGAGCAGCTGCTGCACAACCAGAGTGCGTTGCGGCTCAAGGGAAGACTGCTGTTCCAGCCGGGTGTGATGGTGACGAGCGTGCCGTGGCAGCTCGCGTCGTCGGTGAAGGTCCGCGACAAGGACGTCATCGCACCGGGCGCTGTCCGAAGGGGACTTGACGACCGATGAGCGTGGCCAAAGAAGACTGGACCGGACGGACGTTCGAAGTAGAGATCGGTCCAGTCGCGCACGGCGGGCATTTCGTCGCACGGCACGAGGGCCGCGTTCTGTTCGTGCGGCACGCACTGCCCGGCGAACGTGTTGTGGTGGCTGTCTACGAGGACAACGGCGGGTCGTTCTGCCGTGCGGACGCCGTGGAGATCCTGTCGGCGTCGCCGGACCGCGTGGAGCCGCCGTGCCCGTTCAGCGGACCGGGGATGTGCGGTGGCTGCGACTTCCAGCACGTCTCGTGGGACGCGCAACGGGAGCTGAAGGCCCAGGTCGTCCGCGAGCAGCTGGCGAGGCTGGCCAAGATCGAACGCGACGTCGTCGTCGAGGCGCTGCCGGGCGGCCCGCTGGAGTGGCGGACCCGGATCCGGATGGCCGTCGACAGGGACGGACGGCCCGGTTTCCGCGGCACCCGTTCCCACGATGTGATCCCGATCGACCACTGTGTGATCGCCCGGCCGGGCATGGTCGAGGCGGTCGCTGACCGAAAGTGGCGGGCACAGGAGCTCACCATCGTCCAGGACGGTGACGGCAACCGTCATGTGGGTGAGGTGCGCGGCCGACACACCGCGCGACGCGCCGGAACCGGTACGGCCGTTGAGACGGCCGCCCAACGAAAGTGGCGAATTTCTGCTGACGGTTTCTGGCAGGTCCACCCGGCGGCCGCGGACACCTTCGCCACCGTCGTGGGCCAGTGGGCTGCTGCTGAGCCGGGGCAACGCGCGTGGGATCTCTACGGCGGCGCGGGGCTCTTCGCGTCCGTGCTCGGACGGCAGGTCGGCGAGGCCGGATCCGTGCTGGTCGTGGAGTCTTTCCCCGGTGCTGTGGAGGACGGCCGGCGCAACCTTCGCCGCATGTCTCAGGTGGAGTGGGTCGCGGACAAGGTGGAGCACGCCGTGACGCGCCGACTGCCCGTTGAGAACCCTCATGTGGTGGTGCTGGACCCGCCTCGCAAGGGTGCGGGCAAGGTCGTTGTGGCTGAAGTCGCACGACGCCGTCCCGAACGGGTCGTCTACGTGGCCTGCGACCCTGCCGCACTGGCACGCGACCTGGCTGAATTCACAGTTCAGGGGTATCGGCTCGAGCAGCTGCGGGCGTTCGACGCGTTCCCGATGACCCATCACGTGGAGTGCATCGCCCTGCTCGTCCCTGAGACCACGCGGGACAGCGTCTCAGTCGAGTCTCCGTAGACTGAGCCGAAGTCTTCAGGAGTGAGGTGGGCGTGGTGACCCTGCTGGAGTCCGTGCACGGACCGGCTGATCTGAAACGGATGAACGAGGCGGAGCTGAGGCAGCTCTGCGACGAGATCCGGCGTTTTCTGGTCGACAAGGTCTCCAAGACCGGCGGGCACCTCGGCCCGAACCTGGGCGTCGTCGAGCTGACCGTGGCACTGCACCGCGTGTTCGACTCGCCGCAGGACCCGATCGTGTTCGACACGGGGCACCAGTCGTACGTGCACAAGATCGTCACGGGCCGCCGCGACGGCTTCGACCGCCTGCGCCAGCAGGGCGGCATGTCGGGCTACCCGTCGCGGTCGGAGTCCGAGCACGACGTGCAGGAGAGCTCGCACGCCTCGACGGCGCTGTCCTACGCCGACGGCCTGGCGAAGGCGAAGCAGATCACCGGCGCGCACGGCCACGTGGTCGCGGTCGTCGGTGACGGCGCGCTGACCGGCGGTATGTGCTGGGAGGCGTTGAACAACATCGCGGCGGACAAGACGCGTCCGGTCGTGATCGTGGTCAACGACAACGGCCGCTCGTACTCGCCGACGATCGGTGGTCTGGCGGACCACCTGTCGTCGCTGCGCCTTCGTCCCGGCTACGAGCGCGTGCTGGAGAAGGGCAAGAGCGCCCTGCAGCACACGCCGTTCTTCGGCAAGCCCCTGTACGCCGCCCTGCACGCCGCCAAGCGCGGCATCAAGGACGCGCTGGCGCCGCAGGCGATGTTCGAGGACCTCGGCCTCAAGTACATCGGCCCGGTCGACGGCCACGACCAGGCGACGCTGGAGTCCGCTCTGCAGCGCGCGAAGTCGTTCGGCGGCCCGGTGATCGTGCACGCGGTCACCCGCAAGGGCATGGGCTTCGCGCCCGCCGAGAACCACCAGGCCGACCAGATGCACGCCACGGGCGTCATCGACCCGATCACCGGCGAGGACGTCAAGCCGGCCGGCCGGACCTGGACGCACGTGTTCTCCGACTCCCTGGTGGAGATCGGCCGCGAGCGCTCCGACCTCGTGGCGATCACCGCCGCGATGCAGGGACCGACCGGGCTGGACGCGTTCGCCAAGGCGTTCCCGGAGCGCTTCTACGACGTCGGCATCGCCGAGCAGCACGCGCTGACCTCCGCGGCCGGTCTCGCCATCGGCGGCCTGCACCCGGTGGTCGCCGTCTACGCGACGTTCCTGAACCGGGCGTTCGACCAGCTGCTGATGGACGTCGCACTGCACAAGCAGGGCGTCACCGTCGTGCTGGACCGCTCGGGCGTCACCGGTCCGGACGGCGCGTCGCACCACGGCATGTGGGACATGTCCATCTGCGGTGTCGTCCCCGGCATCCACGTCGCCGCGCCGCGCGACGCCGGCACGCTGGCCGAGGAACTGCGCGAGGCCGTGGCGATCTCGGACGCGCCTTCCGTGATCCGCTACCCGAAGGCCTCCGTCGGCCCGGACCTGCCCGCTCTGGAGCGCGTGGGTTCCGTTGACGTGCTTCGGCGGTCGGGTTCCGACGTGCTGTTGGTGACGGTCGGAGCGTTGGGCGAGCTTGGTCTTGAAGCCGCGCAACGGCTGGAAGACCAGGGCATCGGCGTGACGGTCGTCGACCCGCGGTGGATCTACCCGATGTCCGAGGACCTCGTGTCGATGGCCGCGTCGTCCAAGCTCGTGGTGACCGTTGAGGACGGTGGCCGGCACGGTGGTTTCGGTTCGTCCTTCGCGGCCGCGCTGCGCGACGCCGACGTCGACGTGCCGTTGCGCGACATCGCTCTGCCGCAACAGTTCCACGACCACGGCTCGCGTGGTGAGGTGCTGGCACTGCTCGGCATCACCGCGCAGGACGTGGCGCGCCGCGTGACGGAGTGGGCTTCGCGGCTGGAGTGCCTGTCCGTCGAAATCGACGAGCCCGCCGACAAGTGATGGGCTAGCCTTCCGTCTTACGCCCGCCTTTTGCGGCCCGGCAGGCCTTCCTGTCCGGGTCCCGCGTTCTGAGACGGGTGCTGGGTGCCTTTGGAGCAGCAGGTTTCGATACCTGATTGCCACGACCCCGGTCGCACGAGGGGATGTCAGGCTCTGCGAGTCCACTGTCCATCAAGGACAGGGGACTCCCGCCTCGACGTTCTGCCGGCCGGGGTCGTGGTCTGTCCGGATGGGGGTGGAGACGATGAAGCACACGTTGTTCCCTTGGGAGCGAGGTGTCCGGTTCGACCGTGGCGTGCTGGTGGGTGAAGTGGAACCCGGTGAGCACAAGCTGCCGCGGCACGCCGTGCTGCACCGTGTCGACGTTCGTCCGCGCTCTCTCACGCCTGCCGCACAGGACGTGCCGACCTCTGACGGCGTGCTGGTCCGTGTGACCGTTGTCGTGCGTTGGGCTGTGGCTTCCGCAACGACGTTCGTGGTGGCGTCTTCCGGACCTGAGGCTGAGCTCTACACGGCCGTGCAGCTCGCACTGCGCGGTGCTGTTCTGACGCGCGCACACTCGGCCGTCGACGCTGAGCGCGAAGCCATCGCCTCCGAGGTGCTGGCCGGTGTGGCCGCTCGTGCCGCCGAGCTGGGTGTTTCCGTGTCCGACGTGGCCGTGCGCGACGTCGTCATGCCCGGTGAACTGCGCCGGGCTGCGTTGGCCGAGCTGGTCGCGGCTGCTGAGGGACGAGCGGCTTTGGAGCGCGCGCGGGGCGAGACGGCCGCGCTGCGGTCGTTGCTGAACGCGGCCCGGCTGGCGGAGGAACACCCGGCCTTGCTGGAGCTCCGCGCATTGCAGAGCGCCTCGACCGTCGTCGTGGATCGGCCAGCACGGAAGTCCTGATCAGCGCATCCAGAGGAGCCTGGTCCGCGACTCGCTGAGCCGCCAGCCGTCCGGCGTCCTCGTGGCGGTGCAGGCGAGTCGCAAGCCGCTCGTTCGGTGAGGTGCCTCGTCGGCGCGGAAGAAGTAGACGACCGAGTTCGCCGAGGCGGTGGCCTGGTCGCCGTCGACGTCGACGATGACGTCGGTGGTGACGTGCTGGGTGTGCTCGTCGGCGACCTCGGCCTGGCGCATGAACGCGGCGAGTTCGGCACGGCCGCGGATCTCGCCGTTGCGGGGCGAGTACACCGCTACGTCGCTGGTGAAGACGGTGTGCGCGTCGTCCCAGCGCTTGTCGTCGAGCAGGTGGTTGAGACGGCTGAACAGGTCGGTGATCTCGGTGCGGTCGTTCACGTCGGCCCCCAGGTCCATTGGTGGTGCCGACGTTACCGATCTTCATCGGCCGCGTCGCACGACACCGATCGTGGCTGCGGTCATCGACAGGCCGCGTGAAGGTGCCGTTAAGCGTGGTCTCAGGTGAATGTGGCACCTTGGTGGCGTGCGGATTCTGGTAGTCGAGGACGAGGCACCTCTGGCCGACGCGATCGCTCGCGGGCTGAGGCGCGAAGGTATGGCCGTGGACGTCGCCTACGACGGCGAGACCGGGCACGAGAAGTCGACCGTCACGCGGTACGACGTCGTGGTGCTCGACCGCGACCTGCCTGGGATGTCCGGCGACGAACTGTGCAAGGAGATCCTCAGCTCCGGCGCGCTCACCAGGGTCATGATGCTGACGGCCAGCGGGTCCATCGAGGACCGCGTGTCCGGGTTGTCGCTGGGCGCGGACGACTACCTCGCGAAGCCGTTCGCGTTCCCCGAACTGGTCGCGCGCGTACGGGCGTTGGCTCGGCGCGCGACGCCGGCGACTCCGCCCGTGCTGTCGGCTCAGGACGTCGAGCTGGATCCGGCGCGACGCACCGTGTCGCGCGGTGGGCAGCCGATCGAGCTGACGCGCAAGGAGTTCGGCGTGCTCGAGGTGCTGCTCGCGGCCAAGGGCTCGGTCGTCAGCAGCGAGGAGCTGCTCGAGCGGGTGTGGGACGAGAACGCCGACCCGTTCACCACGACCGTGCGCGTCACGGTGATGACGTTGCGCAAGAAGCTGGGTGAGCCGGGCATCATCGACACCGTCGTGGGCTCCGGGTACCGGGTGCCGAGTGCTTCGATCGGACCAGCTGAGGACTAAATCATGCGTAGGCGCGGACCGGGGCTTCGTCTCCGGATCACGCTCCTCACCACCGCGCTCGTCGCGGTGGTGAGTGCTGTGCTGCTCTTCCTCGGCTGGTCGCTGGTCGGGAGGGTCTTCGACTCGTCGCCGTCGTTCCCCACCGGCAGCCAGGTCACCGTGGACGGCGTCAACGTCGACGTGACGGTGTTGACGAACGCGTTGACGGCGGCGGCTCGCAAGGACCTGCTGCAGGCTGGGCTCATCGCGTTCGCGTGCATGGTGGTGGCTGCCGCGGTGCTCGCGTGGACGTTCACGGGTCGTGTCTTGAAGCCGCTGCACGACGTGACGGATGCCGCGCGCCGGTTGTCGGCGGAGTCGTTGGGCGCGCGGTTGCGCCTGGAAGGGCCGCGGGACGAGGTCGCGGAGCTCGCGGACACGTTCGACGCGATGCTCGACCGTCTTGAAGCGGCCTTCGACTCGCAACGCCGGTTCGTGGCGAACGCGTCGCACGAACTGCGCACCCCTCTCTCTGTGGTGCGCACGGAGCTGGACGTGACTCTGTCCGATCCGGACGCCGACGTCGAAGAGCTGCGTCGCATGGCCGGAGTCGTGCGTGCCGCGGGGGAGCGTGCGGAGCAGTTGGTGTCCGCGCTGCTGCTGCTTGCTCGCACGGACGGTGTTGGGCTCGCGGTGCGTGAGCCGGTCGATCTCTCTGCGGTTGTCGAGTCCGCGTGGAAGGCCGTGCGCGCGGAAGCCGAGGCACGGAACCTGCGCACGGTGTTCCGGTGCGTGCCGGCGCTCGCGGTCGGGGATCCCGCACTGCTGGAGCGCATCGCGGGGAACCTGCTGGAGAACGCCGTCCGCCACAACCACGTCGGCGGGTGGATCGAGACCGTGGTGGAAACCGGGCCCGAGTGGTCGGTGCTGCGGGTGTCGTCGTCCGGTCAGCTCATCCCGCCGGACCGCGTCGAGGAGCTGTTCGAGCCGTTCCGCCGCGGGGTCAAGGACCGCACCAGCCAGTCCGGCACGGGTCTGGGGCTCTCGATCGTGCGGGCCGCGGTGTCCGCGCACGGCGGGTTTGCGCAGGCAGTGGCTGTGCCGACGGGTGGTCTGTCGGTGACCGTGCACCTGCCCGTTGCACCTCGTTGAAGCCGGATACGAGATTGTCGACGTGGTCCCGGTCACACTGCGCGTCGATCTTGGCTGGTTTAGGCCGTCCGCGTAGCGTCTGACCTGCGGTTACGCCGTAAGTGACCCCCGATTTGGATCTCATGAGGCGCCCGTGTAAATTTCTCCATGCCAGCACGGAACGGGCCGGGAAACACAGCCGGAACGGAGTGCGGCAAAAGACTTCTAAGCCTGACACAGCCCCGGAAGTGACTCTCCTCGGAGACTAGCTGCGGTGAGCGCGTGTTCTTTGAGAACTCAACAGCGTGCCGATAACACAGCCAGTAATATATGAATTACCTCCTCGTCGAGGTAGTTCCTTTGAGAGTAA